>NZ_QTMG01000028.1:0-69970 GCF_003635435.1 Parabacteroides sp. AF21-43
AAAGTGGTTATAAAAATCTTCCAGAATTACGAAAAAAATCAGAAAAGTAAACCGAGTCATGAAGATAAGTGCGTTGTTATCCTTGGCTTTCGCATGCACTGTATCCGCTTCTACCTATGGACAGAATTATAAGCTTTCCATGAATAAACAGGATTGCAGTATATCGGAAGTGCTAAAAGAAATAGAGAAAAATAGTGAGTACACGTTCTTCTTGAATGATAATCAAGTAAATGTAAATAGGAAAACGAGTGTAAAAGCAAATAATGCTTCGTTAGAGGAGGTCTTAGAGCAAGCCTTGAAAAATACGGGATACCAATATGAGATTGTAGACCGGCAGATTATAATTAAGTCAAAGAGTGTTTCAAGTGTCTCACATCCGAATGCCTTATTCCAGTCTTCGCCACGAAAGATTACCGGGCAAGTAAAAGATGCCTTGGGAGAACCCATTATCGGGGCGAATGTTGTCGTTAAAGGCACTACGAACGGAACGATTACGGATATCGATGGAAACTTCAGTCTGGAAGTACCGGACAATGCGATCTTGGTAGTTTCTTTTATTGGTTATACGGATCGTACGGTCGAGGTTGGTAATTCTTCGAAAGTAATGGTCAGCCTGTCCGAGGATACCCAGAAGTTGGATGAGGTTGTGGTCGTAGGTTACGGAATGCAGAAGAAAGTGAATTTAACAGGAGCGATCTCCTCTTTGGATGCGGAGACGTTGGAGAATCGTCCGATCACCAACTCGACCCAAGCGTTGCAAGGTACGCAAGGTGTTTACGTAAATCAAGCGGGTGCTCAGCCGGGAGCGGACGGGGCGACGATTCGTATTCGTGGTCAGGGAACCTTGAACGATAATAATCCATTGATTTTGGTGGATGGCATCGAGTTCCCGTTGGAAGCGGTAAATCCGAATGATATTGAGAGTATTTCCGTATTGAAAGATGCGGCTTCTTCCGCTATCTACGGTTCTCGTGCGGCGAATGGCGTTGTCTTGGTAAAGACAAAGGGGGGAAAGAAAGGTAAGTTTACCGTCGATTATAATAACTATTTCGGCGTGCAGCAGGCTACCTATCTGCCTAACTTCGTATATGATCCGGTCGTGTTTATGGAAATGAGAAACCAAGCGCAACGGAACGAAGGTAAACTAACGGTGGATTATTCTGATGCGTTAATCGAGGAGTACAAACAAGGTATGTTAACAGACCCGATTATGTATCCGCAGAATAATTGGTTGGATATTATGTATAATAATGCCTTTATTATGGAGCATAACATGCGTTTCTCCGGAGGTGATGATAAATATACGTATTCCGTATCTTTAGGCTATGGTGATCAAAATGGAGTATTGCGTGGAACGGATTCCAATAAATATACCTTAGCTGTGAATACGACTGCTCAGGTAAATAGCCGTTTGAAGATCGGCGCTAATATCAATGCGCATTATCAGATCTATAATGAGCCGGTAGCGGGTGTGGCAAACTTAGTGGAGATGACTTATAAAGCGCAGGCTTTCCACCCGACTTATACGGCCGATGGTCGCTATGCGGATACCTTTATCCGTACTCCTGGGCATAATATCTATCGCCATCCGTTGGCGTTGGCCGATGAGGGCGAGAACAAGCATAAGTCCTTGCGTATGTTGGCGAATTTGTCTGCGGAATATAAGCTTCCGTTTGATATCGTTTATAACTTGAATGTCGGTTTAAACAAATATGATTATCTGCAATCTCGTTTTGCGCCTGATGTATACGAATATCAGTTGAAGACCAATGAGGAGAAACGAGTGGTTTATGACGGTCAGAATACACGCCATGCCTATAAAGGTGATAAGAATGACTTGGCAGTTACAGTATTCAATACTTTATCTTGGGGCAAGAAGTTCAATGATGCCCATGACGTAAAAGTATTGGCTGGCTATAGTTTTGAGAGCGATGATAAGACTGAGTTTTCCGCTAAGGTAGAAGGTTTCTTAGGGAACGAGTTGCACGAATTAAACGCAGGTTCTAGTAATCCGAGTGTAGCGGGTACTTCCTCGAGATCAGTCTTGATGTCTTACTTTGGTAGGGTGAATTATGGTTATAAGGATCGTTATTTATTTGAGGGTAACTTTCGCTATGATGGTTCGTCTCGTTTTGCCAAAGGAAATCGTTGGGGTATTTTCCCATCATTCTCTGCCGGATGGCGTTTGAGCGAGGAAGAGTTTATGAAAGATATTCCTTGGATATATAATCTGAAATTGAGAGCTTCTTGGGGACAATTGGGTAACGAGCGTATCGATTTGTTCCGTTACGTGGACCTAATGAACTTGAAGGTGATAAAAAATGATGGTTCAATTACGGATTATAACTACCCGTTAAATGGAGCGATGCAATCCGGAGCGGCTATTACCGCCTATAACGATCCGAACATCACATGGGAGACAACGACCATGACGAATGTCGGTATTGACGCTAGCTTGTTAAACGGAAACTTAGATTTCTCTTTCGAGTTCTTTGATAAACGTACTTCCGACATCTTGCGAAAGGTTACTTTGCCGGATCAAGTAGGTGGTCTGGATGGCCCGATCCGTAATATCGGCGAGGTGAGCAATAAAGGTTTCGAGTTGAATATGGGATATCGGAACAATATCGGGGACTTCCGTTACGAGGTAAATGGAAATATGACCTTTATCAAGAATAAGATCGTTAGCTTGAAGGGGCAAACAATCATTGATGGAATGTTTATCTTGGAAGAAGGAAAGCCTATCGATTCTTATTATATGCTTCATGCTATCGGTATTTTCCAATCTGAGGAGGAAATCAAGAATAGTCCGTATCAAACCGCAGCTACTAAACCGGGATATCTGAAGTTTGAGGATACGAATGGAGATGGGAAAATTACCGAAGATGACCGCCAGATACGTGGTGGTGTGATTCCTAAGATAACTTATGGATTCAATATCAACTTAGGATATAAGGATTGGGATCTGGGCGCTTTCTTCCAAGGTGTAACTGATGTCTATACATATGGAGACCGCATTGGTGCTACTCCTTTATGGTTTGGTTGTGGTTTGCCGGAACAATGGTTGACGGATGCTTGGACTCCCGAGCGGGGAACCAGCGCTACATTGCCTATCTTGACTACGTATGAAGGATGCTTGAACGAGAATTTCCGTACAAATGATTTCTGGTTGAGAAATGCCTCTTATTTACGTTTGAAGAACTTGCAACTTTCTTATAACGTACCGGCCTCTTTCTTGAAAAGCGGTGTGGTTAAGAGATTAAAGGTCTTTGTCAATGCGCAAAACTTATTCACGTTCTCTCCGATGAAGGATTTTGATCCGGAGAAGAACTTGAAGGGAAGCAACTGGTATGCCTATCCGTCTGTACGGACTTATACGGCAGGTGTTAATGTCACATTTTAAATAATAAGGAATAATAATATGAGACGTAAAATATATAAGATGATATGTGTCGCTGTCGCTTGTATGAGTTTAATCGCTTGTGATAGCTGGTTGGATGTAGATCCTTCCGATCAATATTCCACGGAAACATTCTGGAAGACAAAAGAGCATGCGAGCGCCGGTATAATGGGATGTTACAACGCATTGAAACCTTGGCGTTCATTGCATACGATGGAATTCGATATGCTGACAGCGAATGCGATGCCTTATAACGAGGCGAATGGTACGCAAGCGATTGGAAAGGGTGAACATTTGTCTACTACGGCTCTAATCGGAAGTTTATGGAAGAACTGTTACGTTGGTATTGGCCGTACGAATACTTTCATCGCTAATGTCGGAGGTGTTGATATGGATGAGTCGGAGAAGGCGAAGATGGTGGGTGAAGCCAAGTTCTTACGAGCTTTCTATTATTTAAGTCTGGTCGATAAATTCGGAGGTGTGCCACTGATTATAGATGCTCCCAATGCGGATGAGCAAGCCGAATTACCTCGCAATTCCAAGGACGAGGTAGTGAATCAGATTGTCAAGGATTTGGAGGAGGCCGCTGCCGTGCTACCGGACACCTATGCTAGCTCAGACTTGGGACGTGCGACAAAAGGTGCTGCGTTAGCGTTAAAAGCCCGTACTTTATTATATAATTCTCGTTGGGCGGAGGCGGCCCAAGCTGCTAAGCAGGTAATGGAGTCTGGCGTTTATCAATTATTCAATGATTATCGTCATTTCTTTAGCGAAGATAATAAATATAATTGTGAGGTAATCTTTGATATAGAAGCGAAATTGCCGGAGTATCCAACGGATTATGATCAGAATATCTGGCGCTTGAATCGTCCGGCTCCCTTGAAGGAACTGGTTGATACATATCTCTGTATTGACGGGAAGACGATAGAAGAGTCACCGCTTTATGATCCGACTCGTCCGTATGAGAACAGAGATCCTCGTTTATTGAAATCGATCGTTTGCATCGGTTATCCGTATTTAGGAAAGACGATCACAAAAGAAGATGTGGCGACTACGGGTTTCGGTGTGAAGAAATACACTTCTTATGAGGATGATGTAACGATTCCTTTAGTAGAACGTTCGGCTTTCAATTTCATTTTGATTCGTTATGCGGAAGTTCTGTTGACGTATGCCGAGGCGCAGAATGAGGCGAGTGGTCCTGATCAGTCAGTTTATGATGCCATCAACCAATTGCGTAGGCGTCCGGATATCAATATGCCGGAAGTACCAAAAGGTTTGACGAAAGATCAGATGCGTGAGGTAATCCGCCGTGAACGCCGTATTGAGTTGACCTTTGAAGGACTCTACTATTCGGATATCTTGCGCTGGAAAACCGCCGAGAAAGAAAATAATGGTATGATGCATAATTATGAGGGAATAGAAGTCGTGAAACGTTCTTTTAATCCGAAACGAGATTATTTATGGCCGATCCCTTATAACCAAACAGTCTTGAACCCTAATTTGGAGCAAAATCCGAACTGGGATTAATTCTTGGGTAAATTAAAAACTGTTATCTTTGAAGTGCCAAACACAGGATGGCACTTCAAAGCCAATATTTCAATAAATAATATCATGAAGAATAAACTAATGTTACTGACGGCCGCCTCAGCTTTTTCAATGGCAGGCATAGCCGCTGATTACACGAATATCGTCCTAATCAATTTGGATGATGTGGGTTACGGAGATTTTTCTTTTAATGGAGCTTACGGATATACCACTCCGAATATCGATAAGATGGCGGCGGAAGGCGTTCGTTTTACGCACTTTTTGGTAGGACAGCCGATCAGTGGAGCCTCTCGTGCCGGCTTGTTGACCGGCTGCTATCCGAATCGTATCGGTTTTTCCGGCGCTCCGGGGCCAGATTCGAACTACGGTGTCCATCCAGAGGAGATGACGATCGCAGAGGTATTGAAACAGAAAGGATATAGTACCGCTATCTTCGGTAAATGGCATTTAGGTAGCCAAAAGGAGTTCCTCCCCTTGCAAAATGGCTTCGATGAATATTATGGGTTGCCGTATTCTAACGATATGTGGCCTTTCCATCCGCAACAAGGTGAGGTCTTTAATTTCCCGGATTTGCCGACTTATGACGGAAATGAGATTATCGGTTATAATACGGACCAAACACGGTTGACTACGGATTATACCACCCGTTCTGTTAATTTCATCAAGAAGAATAAGAATAAGCCTTTCTTCTTGTATCTGGCCCATAATATGCCCCATGTACCGTTGGCCGTTTCCGATAAATTCAAGGGAAAGAGCGAGCAGGGTTTATATGGCGACGTGATGATGGAGATCGACTGGAGTGTAGGTGAGATATTCAAGGCATTGCGTGAGCTGGGCTTGGAAGATAATACGTTGGTGATCTTGACTTCCGATAATGGCCCTTGGACCAATTACGGGAATCATGCCGGTTCAGCCGGTGGGTTACGTGAGGCAAAGGCTACGACCTTTGATGGTGGTAACCGGGTTCCTTGTATCATGTACTGGAAAGGTAAGACGTTACCGGGCACGACTTGTAATAAGTTAGCTTCTAATATCGACCTTCTTCCTACGTTCGCCGAGATCACGCAGGCTCCGCTTCCTCCTCGCAAGATTGACGGAGTAAGTATCTTGCCGTTGATCGAGGGTAAAAAAGACGCCAACCCACGTGAGTCTTTCGTCTATTACTATCGAAAGAATGACTTGGAGGCTGTTACGGATGGAATGTTCAAATTGGTATTCCCCCATAAATATGTTACTTATGGGGCTTATGAGCCGGGAAACGACGGCCAGCCGGGTAAGTTGACGAATCTGGAGATCATGAAGCCGGAGATGTACGACCTGCGCCGTGATCCGGGAGAGCGTTATAACGTGATTACCCAATATCCGGAGGAAGCCGCTAAATTGATGAAGATCGCGGACCAGAAACGCCATGAGTTAGGGGATGACTTGACTCGTATGAAGGGTACGGAACGTAGGGAACCGGGTTTAGTACAAGGGAAAAAACGTCATGACTTATGAAACAATCGATCATTAGTATCGGAATGACTGCCTGTTGTCTTTCGGGAAACGGGCAGTCTCTCTTTGCCGCCAATAAACCGGCGCAAGAGGAACGTCCCAATATCTTGTTTATCCTATCGGATGATCATACTTCCCAATCGTGGGGTATTTACGGGGGCGTGTTGGGGGAATATGCCCGCAACGAGAATATCCGTCGCTTGGCTGCGGAGGGTTGCGTATTGGATAATTGTTTTTGTACGAACTCGATCTCTTCTCCGAGTCGCGCGGCGATCTTGACCGGAGCCTATAGTCACGTGAACGGTGTCTACACGTTAAGTGATTCTTTTGATCCGGAGCAGGATAATATCGCCAAGCAAATGCGGGCGGGAGGCTATCAGACCGCTTTGGTCGGTAAATGGCATCTGAAAACGCAACCGCAAGGTTTCGACTTCTATTCCGTGTTCCATGACCAAGGCGAGTACCGAGACCCTACTTTTATAAATTGTACGGAACCTTGGCCGGGTGAGCGTAATTTCGGGGAGCGGGTACGAGGTTTCTCCACGGATATCGTGACAGATAAGGCGATCCGTTGGATGAAAGAGGCCGATAAGGACCGGCCTTTCATGATGTGTTGTCATTTCAAGGCTACACACGAACCTTGGGATTTTCCAGAACGGATGAGGCATTTGTATGACGGCGTTGTTTTCCCGGAACCGGAGAACTTATTTGATTGGGGGCCGGAGACGAATGGACGTACTTTCTCCGGACAGCCTTTGGAGGAGTTGGCCCGTCGTTGGGACGTGGCGTCGCAAGACCCTGATAAATGGTGGTGCCGGTATCCGGAGTTGCCTTTTACGACGAAGGGGATGCATCGATCTGCCGCCCGTAGCGCCGCTTACCAGAAATTGGTGCGCGACTATCTGCGTTGCGGGGCTACGATCGACGATAATATCGGGAAGTTATTGAAAGCGCTGGACGATATGGGAATCGCCGATAATACGATCGTGGTGTACGTATCCGACCAAGGTTATTTCTTAGGAGAGCATGGTTTCTTCGATAAGCGTATGATGTATGAGGAGTCTCTACGTATGCCTTTCGTGATCCGTTACCCGAAAGAGATCCCGGCGGGGACCCGCAATAAGGATATGATCTTGAACGTGGATTTTGCCTCTTTGCTGGCGGATTACGCAGGCGTGAAGACCCCGAATGAATCGCAGGGCCATAGTTTTCGCGATAATCTGAAAGGAAATACCCCAAAGGATTGGCGTAAGGAGATGTATTATCGTTATTGGACCCAACATTCGAACCGTCCGGCCCATATGGGTATCCGTAATGAGCGGTATAAACTGATGTTTTTCTATGGCGACCGTCTGAATATGACTGGTTCGGAGGATAAGACCACGACACCAGCATGGGAGTTTTACGACCTTCAATCCGATCCTCGTGAGAATCACAACGCTTACAACGATCCCCAATACGCCAAGATCATCCGGCAAATGAAGGAGGAGATGCTGAAGCTGCGGAAAGAGGTCAAGGATGAGGACACGAATACTCCTAGGATGAAGGAGATTATGGAGACCTATTATTGGTAAAAAGAAATGCCTATACTGGTATCGCCTCATGCCACTACTCTTGAGGGCTTGAGGCGATACTGTTGTAGCCTTACGCCACTATTGCCATCGCCCCTCGTCAATACTTGTACAGGACAGCGATGTTTTTAACATATATGATTATCTCTGTTTCGTTAACTCATAAGCCTCTATCACGCATTCCAAAGCGCAAGCGTTTGCTGCCGAGTTTTCCTTGTGGAAAGGGCCGTACCAATAACAACCGAAGCTTTTGGATGTGGGATCATAATCTTTTGTGATGATGGATTCCGCATTTTTCAAGATGAAATCTTTATAAGCCGGATTCTTTGTCACTTCATACAGGAAGGCTAAATGACGGATGAAGATACCCTTAAATTGGACACCGTCGTTGCTATCATCGATCTCGGGCTTCATTTCACGGAGAATACCCTCGTCAGTTATCAATTGTGTGGTGATGGTAGCGTCGGCGATCTTTTCCGCTAGTTCCAAATAAGATTTATCGTTGGTTTGGAGATACATCTCGGCTAAGACAGCGATGGCTACGCCTTGGTTATAGGTGTAGTGGGCATTTCGGTTGGGGGTACAATCGTCTTTGGTACCGTCTTCGATTTGGTAGATGTTCGTATTGATCATGCCGGTTCGCATATACCAATCTACGTTCTTCTTGAACCAGTCGAGGTATGCCGGATTCTGGGTCGCTTTATATAAACGGATCGCCGTAAGGGAGAATAAGTTGTTGGCAATCGAGTTCTTGTAATGCAGTGGATTCTTCTTCCAGAAAATGCCGCCTCCGCAAGCGTCGCTCCAGCCGGTTGTCATATCATCGAATATGATCTCGGCCATATCTAGGTACTTTTTCTCTCCGGTCAGTTTGAAGGCCTCGATCCATGCCAATGCCCACCAACCCTCGTCATCGTAATAATCGTTGATGAAGTTGTCGCAATAACGGGGAGTACCGGTTGAGTCTACGCCTACTTGGTAATGACGGGCTTTCTCGAATACATCCTCTATGACAGAAGGGATGGCCGGATCTTTGATTACGGCACCGTAGCGAATGGTGGCGGTTAATACGTTCGCCGAGTTCCACCAGCCTGCTGTTTCCCAGATACCGGTCGTGTCGTTTCTCCAGCTTAGGGAGGTTTGTACGCATTCTCGCATCTTTCCTTCAAAAGGGGAAAGTTTGCTACAGGATAGCATGAAAAATACAAGCAATACGCTTGTCAGGAAATGTTTGTACATACGTATTTATTAAAATAAGATTAGATTAAGCTACAAAGATAAATGATCTTTTTGAACTTTATTTAAACTTTGTACCTTTGTCTGACGGAATCTAAGATACTTCAATATTAATCATAAAAGAAAAACACGGTAAGATGAAAAAGCAAATCTTATTTATTTGTTGTGCGGTAATCGCATACTGCCTGAGCGCCTGTAATACGGCACCTCAGCAAGTGCCTTTGAAAGAGAAGAATCTGCCAAAGCATGTAATCTTGATTGGTTTCGACGGCTTGAGCGCCCATTGCTTGAATAATGGGGCGGATATGCCTACTTTCCGTAAGATGATGGCGGAAGGTGCTTCCACGTTAGAGAATCGTTCGATCCTGCCTTCGTCGAGTGCTTGTAATTGGGCTTCCATGTTTATGGGAGCAGGACCGGAGTTGCACGGATATACGGAGTGGGGATCTCGTACGCCGGAGCTTCCTTCCCGTGTCGTGAATAGCGACAACCGTTTCCCGAATATCTTCGGCATGTACCGGGATAAGGCTCCCGAGGCTGAGATTGGCTATATCTATGAGTGGGAAGGCATGAATTATCTGGTGGATACCTTGGCCATGAGCTTCCGTAAGCATGCCCCGATGTCGGCTGAGAACCCGAACGGATGTACCCCGGTAGCCGTTCAGTATATCAAGGAGAAGAAGCCGAACCTTTGCGCGATTATATACGATCAGCCGGATGGTACCGGACATGGCAAGGGATGGAGTTCCCCGGAGTATTTCGCCATGGTGAATCATTTGGACAGTTGCTTGACGCAAGTGATGGACGCCGTTCGTGAGGCGGGTATCATGGATGATACGGTGGTTATACTGACGGCCGACCACGGCGGTATCGAGACCGGTCACGGTGGCAAGACGATGAACGAGATGCAAACCCCGATCGTTTTCTATGGAAAGAACGTAAAGAAAGGCTTCAAGATCCCGGAGAGCACGATGGTATATGATATCGCCGGTACGATGGCTTACCTATTGGACGTACCGCAGCCGCAGGTGTGGATCGCCCGTCCGATATTATCAGCTTTCGAGGATAATTAAAAACATAGATCATGAAGAAAGTTATTTATTCTTTTATTTTTCTTTTTTGCGCCGTATTAACCTTACAGGCGGAGACAATGGTGGTTGCCACCTATAATTTGCGTAACGCCAACGGCGGCGATTCCACGAACGGTAACGGTTGGGGACAACGCTATCCCTACATCGCCCAGATCGTACAATTTCACGGGTTCGATATCTTTGGTACCCAAGAGGGCAAATATCCGCAATTGCAGGACTTGAGGCAAGCCATGCCCGGATATGATTATATCGGTGTGGGACGTGACGATGGTAAGCGGGCGGGAGAGCATTCGGCTATCTTTTACCGCACGGACAAGTTCGAGGTTTTGGAGCATGGCGATTTCTGGCTATCCGAGATCACCGACCGTCCGAATAAGGGCTGGGATGCCGTCCTTCCCCGTATCTGTACGTGGGGTGAGTTCCGGGATAAGCAAACCGGTTTCACTTTCTTGTTCTTCAACCTTCACATGGACCATGTAGGCGTACAGGCACGTGCCGAGAGCGCCAAGCTGATCTTGGAGAAGATCAAGGAGTTCCCCAAGAAACTTCCCGCTATCCTTACCGGCGATTTCAACGTGGACCAAACAAGTGAGTCCTATCAGTTGTTAGATGGTTCCGGTATCATGCGTGACTCTTATGAGATCGCTGATTTCCGCTATGCCCCGAATGGTACCTTCAACGGTTTCCATCCGGACCGCAAGACCGATAGCCGTATCGACCACCTTTTTCTTACGAAAGAATTTGAGGTGAAGAAGTATGGAATCTTAACGGATACTTATCGCTCCGAGGCGAAAGAAAGCGCCCGGAAGGAGCAAAACGGTAATTTCCCGAAAGAGGTGTCATTGAGTAAATATGAGGCCCGTACCCCTTCCGACCACTTTCCCGTAATGATCGTTGTGGAAGTAAAAGACTGAGGTTTTAGAAAAATTGGTTATTATTAACCCCGTAATCTTTATCAAATTTGTTTAGATCTTGTTATATAATCAGAATATTGACTAAAACGATCTAAACAAATTTGGTATGATACGTAAATTATTGATTCGTGATTTGACTCTTCGCGATGGTCAGCAATCGGCATTCGCTACAAGAATGTCTCAAGCGCAAATAGACCGTGTACTTCCTTACTACAAAGACGCAGGCTTTTACGCCATGGAAGTATGGGGTGGGGCGGTTCCCGATTCCGTGATGCGTTATTTAGGTGAGAATCCGTGGGATCGTTTAGAGATCATCAAAGAGAAAATAGGTAATTCCTCAAAACTATCCGCTCTTTCCCGTGGGCGTAATTTATTCGGTTATAATCCTTATCCCGACGAGATTATAGAAGGCTTTTGCCGGAACTCGATTCGTTCCGGTATCGATATCATGCGTATTTTCGATGCTTTGAACGACGTGGATAACGTGAAATCCACGATCCGTTATGTGAAGAAATTCGGGGGAAAGGCCGACTGTGCCATCTGTTATACGATAGATCCTCACCATTCCCCGGTAGAACGTATAAAAGCCGCCTTGCATGGACGGCCCTTGCATAAGCCTGTTTTTACGAATGAGTATTTCTTAAACAAGGCCCTTCAACTGGAGTCGCTGGGCGCAGATATGATCACCCTGAAGGATATGAGTGGTTTGATACCTCCGGCTCGTACGGCGGAATTGGTGCGATTGTTCAAGAAGAGCTTGAAAGTACCGGTAGATTTTCATACGCATTGTACGCCCGGTTACGGATTGGCGTCGGTCGTATCCGCCATTATCAATGGGGTGGATATCGTTGATACGAATATATGGAACTTCGCCGGAGGACCAGCTGCTCCCGCAGTAGAACTGGTCTATATCTTCTGCAAGAAATTGGGTATCGAGCTGGATCTTGATATGGATGCGATCGCTAAGATCAACAAGGAATTATTGACGATCCGCAAGGAACTTTCCGCATTCGATACCGCTAAGAAATTCCCAAGGCCCTTTAATCCCGTAGAGGATAGTTTCCCCGCCGAGATCGACCGCTTCTTCAACGATGCCATCGAGGCCGCTCGGAAAGATAAGGAGGACGATTTGCTGCTTTATTGCCGTGCGATCGAGGAGTATTTTGATTTCCCCGAGCCGAACGAGTTGGTGAAAAAAGCGCAGATCCCGGGAGGTATGTACACAAATATGGTTGCCCAGTTGAAGCAATTGGGGCAGATCGACTTGTTGGAGAAGGCGATGTCGCTCATTCCGCAAGTACGGATGGATGCCGGCTTGCCTCCGTTGGTGACGCCTACGAGCCAGATTATCGGGGCGCAAGCGGTTTCCTGTGCGCTGGATGAGCTGAAAGGCCGCCCGATGTATAGTAATCCTTCCAACCAGTTTATCGCCTTGGTAAAAGGAGAGTATGGCAAGACGCCGATTCCGGTAGATCCGGCGTTCCGGTTGAAAATCGCCGGCGTACAAAATGAGGTGCCTTACGACGGTTCCCATTACGTGATGCAAGAGAATCCTGTATTGGAGGATTTGGATGTGTTATTGGCTGAGAATGAGAAAGAAATACTGTTGCTGGAGTTATTCCCGACGGTAGCCCGTACATTTTTAACTAAATGGAAAGAACAAAAAGCGAGATCGAATGTTTAATAGTAGAAAGTCTTCAAATTTGGCATCCGTCATCTATTATATGTACGTTGCCGTTTAAACGGTGATACGAAAAGGCTCTCCGAATGGTAAGCGAACCATGGGAGAGCCTTCTTTATTTTATAAAGTGACTTTTTCGCGGACTTTACAAAGGGATCTTGTCTATACGACGTTGGTGGCGACCACCCTCAAAAGGTGTATCCAAGAATATCGCAACGATTTTCTTAGCCTCTTCCTTGCTGATAAAACGACCGGGCATTGATAACACGTTCGCGTCGTTATGCTCACGTGCCAGTTTCGCGATATCCTCTTGCCAGCATAAGGCGGCACGGACACCCCGATGTTTGTTCAAGGTCATACTAATGCCATTCCCTGTACCGCAGACAGCTATTCCCGGATAAACCTCGCCAGCTTCTACGGCCTTGCCCATCAGATGGGCGAAATCCGGATAATCGCAACTGTCAGAGGAATAAGTTCCAAAATCTTTATAAGACAATCCCCTTTCATTGAGGATTGTCTTTATATATTCTTTTAACTCAAAACCAGCGTGATCGCTACACAAACCTACTATACCCATCTTTATGCTAATAATTCTTTTACTTGGTTATAAACGTTCTTAGCCGTGAAACCTAATTTCTCGTCCAATACTTTGTAAGGGGCGGAGAAACCGAAGGATTCAAGTCCCCATACCTTGCCGTTAGGACCTACCAACCCTTCCAGATTAACCGGAAGACCAGCGGTTAAGCCGAAAATCTTGCTTCCTGCGGGAAGAATGGATTCTTGGTACTCTTTGCTTTGTGAACGGAATAGACCTTCGGAAGGTACGGAAACGATACGAACCTTTATGCCATCGGCACGAAGTAGGGCGGCGCCCTCGACCAAAGTCGATACCTCGGAACCGGAAGCCAAAAGAATTACATCCGCGTTAGCGTCTTCATTGACGATATAGGCACCCTTTTCCGCTTGCAAAGCCTCTTGATAGCGGTTTTCCTTAGCGGGAAGATCTGTGATATTCTGACGGGAAAGAATCAATGCGGTAGGAGTGTAAACGTTCTCCATCGCTAGTTTCCATGCGACTGTTGTCTCCACAACGTCTGCCGGACGAAGTACCAACATGGAGTTGTGTCCCTTATGATTCTTCAATTTCTCTAATAAACGAACTTGAGCTTCTTGCTCTACCGGCTCGTGCGTAGGTCCGTCTTCTCCAACACGGAAAGCGTCGTGTGTCCAGATGAACTTAACGGGCTGCTCCATCAACGCGGCCATACGTAACGCAGGCTTCATGTAATCGGAGAATACGAAGAAAGTACCGCAAGCGGCGATCACGCCACCATGTAAAGACATACCGATACAGATACAAGCCATAGAAAGCTCGGCTACACCCGCTTGGAAGAAAGCTCCGCTAAAGTCGCCTTTCACGAAAGCATGGGTCTTTTTCAAGAAGCCGTCTGTCTTATCGGAATTGGAAAGGTCGGCGGAAGCGACGATCATGTTTTCTACATGGGTAGCAAGCACTCCTAATACGGTAGCGGAAGCGGCACGGGTCGCTTGGTTCGCTTTCTGCTCGATTGCGGCCCAGTCGATTTGAGGAGCCTTTCCGGAGAACCATTGCTCCATCTTAGCCGCTAAGTCCGGGTGAGCTTTCGCCCATACGTCTTTCACGGCGTAACGTTCGGCGACGATTACTTCCAGTTCTTTCGCACGTTTGGCATATAATTCGGCTACCTCAGGAAGGATTGCGAACGGATGTTCCGGATCGCCTCCTAGGTTCTTGATCGTATCTGCGATGGAAGCTCCTGCTGCGGATAAAGGTTGTCCGTGAGTAGATACCTTATTCTCGTAACAGCTGTTATCAGCGCCGACAGCACCTTTCCCCATAACGGTGTTACCGATGATCAAAGTCGGTTTGGAGATCTCTGCCTTAGCCTCTTTTAAAGCCTTGCGGATCTCGTTTACGTCGTTACCGTTTATTTGAATGACTTTCCAGCCCCAAGCCTCGTATTTCATGGCTACGTTCTCCGCGTCAACGTCTTCTACCTTGGTAGATAGCTGTACGTTGTTAGCGTCGTAGAACATGATCAAGTTGTCCAGTCCTAAAGTTCCGGCGATACGTCCGGCACCTTGGGAGATTTCCTCTTGGATACCTCCATCGGAAATATATGCGTAAATAGTCTGGTTCATTACTTCCTCACCCAGACGTGCTTTCAAGAATTTAGCCGCGATAGCCGCACCTACCGCATAAGTATGTCCTTGTCCCAACGGGCCGGACGTATTTTCGATACCACGCATAACGTCTACCTCAGGATGTCCCGGAGTAACGCTTCCCCATTGGCGGAACTGTTGAAGTTCATCCAATGTGAATTTGCCGCTTAAAGTCAGTACGGAATAAAGCATCGGAGACATATGCCCCGGGTCAAGGAAGAAACGATCGCGTCCTTCCCATTTGGGATTCTTGGGATCGTATATTAAGAACTCTGAGAACAGTACGTTAACAAAGTCTGCACCACCCATAGCGCCACCCGGGTGCCCGGAGTTCGCTTTCTCCACCATTGACGCAGCCAGTATACGGATGTTATCAGCTGCTTTGTTCATTACTTGAATATCGTTCATTTTATCAGATGAATTATTTATTTGACTGCAAAGATAATCAAACTCTTTGTAAGAGCCGTTATATCAATCAAACAATTCCTTTTCGGTAAAGGTTCCTATCTTCTTATATTTTTGATAAATTGAGAGATATTTAAGATAGCCCGCTGAGCGCCTTATTCTTGCGGGTATACATCATTCGGATTAGAGCGAGAAGTCGAAACCCTGTTCAACCCATTTGTTGTATTTTTTCTCGTTGAATTTGTAGAGGAAAGCTCCTCGTTTAGAACTTTTCTTGTCTTTGATATCCAGTTTTTCCAGAATATCCATGGCGTTTAGCTTTTTGCGGAAGTTTCGTTTGTCTAAAAGGGTTTGGTAGATGGCCTCATACAATGTCTGTAGTTGGGGCAAGGTAAATTGCTCGGGAAGCAAATTGAAACCGATAGGGCGGCTTGCCGCTTTCTTTTTAAGGACGGACAACGTATCGTTTATCATTTGGTTATGGTCGAAAATCAAGTCAGGAAGCTCGGATATCTTGGTCCAAGTAGCGTTATGGTTTTCCAAGATCTCGGGACTAAAATCATTCATATTCACCAAGGAATAGTAAGCTACGGAGATAACCCGTTCCCCTAAGTCACGTGATACATCTCCGTAAGCCCCTATTTGTTCCATAAAAAGATGCTCGATGCCCGTGCAATCGGTTAATACCCGTGATGCTGCTTCATCCACGCTTTCCCCGGATTTCACGAAGCCTCCCATAAGAGACCACTGTCCTTTCATCGGCTCGAACGAACGTTTGTATAATAAAACATTCAACTCCTTATTGTTAAACCCTAGAATGATACAATCTACGGCAACATAGAATTTTACTTCGTCTTGATAAAAAGCTGCTGACATCGTTTTATGGATTTTAAAGATTAACAGAGCTTGCGTGCTCCGTCGCTGATTACTACATTATATAATTTAGGTTCACGGCCAAACTTCTCTTTATAAGCGGAGAAGGCTTTCTTCACGAAATCGTCGTACAACTCATCCTTAACCAAGTTGATCGTACAACCGCCGAATCCTCCACCCATGACACGAGAACCCGTTACACCACATTCCTTGGCGATATCGTTCAAGAAATCCAGTTCCTCGCAGCTAACTTCATAAAGCTTGCTCATACCTTGATGCGTGCCGTACATCTTTTCGCCGACAGTCTCATAGTCGCCTTTCTCCAAAGCGGCACATACGTCGAGTACACGTTGGATTTCCTCGATAACATATTCGGCACGCATGTAATCCTCTGCGCTGACATCCGCTTTTACCTCGTTCAGCATCTCCATCGTAGCGTCACGTAAGAACTCTACTTTCGGATGGTTGCGGCGAATGGCGGCTACCACGTTCTCGCAGGATTTACGGCGTTTGTTGTAGGCTGAGGACGCCAACTCATGCTTAACGACCGAATCCAATAACACGAGTTTGTAACCAACCGGATTAAACGGATAATATTTATATTCCAAAGAACGGCAATCCAAGCGGATCAAACTTCCGGCCTTGCCGAATACGGAAGCGAATTGGTCCATGATACCGCAATTCACGCCACAATAATTATGTTCTGTAGCTTGACCGATCTTAGCCAACTCGAATTTATCGATATTCAATGAGAATAAGTCATTCAATGCGAAAGCATAAGTACTTTCCAATGCGGCGGAAGAAGACATTCCAGCGCCCAGAGGCACGTCTCCAGCGAATACGGTATCGAAACCTTGGATATTACCACCTCGTTTAATAATCTCCCGGCATACGCCAAAGATATATCTTGCCCAGCTTGCGGAAGGAGCGTCCTCCTCGGTCAAGCCAAATTCAGCGTAATCATTTAA
The DNA here is from genome assembly GCF_003635435.1 of Parabacteroides sp. AF21-43. Classification (NCBI taxonomy): domain Bacteria; kingdom Pseudomonadati; phylum Bacteroidota; class Bacteroidia; order Bacteroidales; family Tannerellaceae; genus Parabacteroides; species Parabacteroides sp. AF21-43. Next base: position 17,381 of record NZ_QTMG01000028.1, read on the forward strand.
GTCGATGGAGAACGCCCGGACTTTGCCCGTCCCATTCGGTTTGATCTCGGCGATCATCCCTTTATCTACAGCACCCGGAAAAACGAAACCTCCATTATAATCAGTGTGTTCACCGATCAAGTTAATACGTCCCGGGGATGTGTATAAGCTACCTTCGGTATTAAATAACTCTTTAAATTTAGTTCTGATTTTTTGTTGCATGATACTTAATTTGATTAAGGTAAATAATTGAATAAACAAGAAGAAATTACCCATTCAGATAACTCTGCCGGATAATTTCTTCTTTATCATATTATGTCCTGTCCTTATTATTCAACAGGAATGTCTTTGTTTACGTTCTTGCTACCGATCAAAGCGTAATATAGCAAATATGCCAATCCTAGGAATACCACCCAGAAGCTAGTAATGAAACCGCCAGCGTCGGCTACAGCTCCTTGGATCAACGGAAGAATACCTCCACCGCAAACCATCACCATGAAGATACCGGAAGCGGCTGCCGTATATTTACCTAAACCTTCTACTGCCAAGTTGAAGATACCACCCCACATGATGGAAGTACATAAACCACAAAGAGCCATGAACATGATTCCAACCGGAACCTCAACCATACCGAAAGAGATATCAGACAAGAATACAGGCATACTAACTTTTGTCGTAGCAGGGGCGAAGATAGCGATCAAGATAAAGATCATACCTACCGTGGCGGCTGATGACAACATCGCCTTACTAGAGATCTTAGCTCCGAAAGAGGCACCGAACAGACGTCCGATCATCATCAAGAACCAATATGTACCCACGATAGAACCGGCTACTGTAGGATCGATACCGATCTCAGGAGAAGTAGCGAACAAGTTCATGAAGTTAGGAATACCTACTTCGACACCCACATACAAGAAGATTGCGATGGCACCTAAAATGAAGTGACGGAAAGAAAGCGCGCTGTGCTTGTCCGGAGTCTTGGCTTCATTTTCTTTAACCATATGCGGTTCCGGAATTTGCATGCAGAACAATACGATAAATACGATGGCAAAGATACCCATAGCCAAGAACAATGCCGGGTTAGCGTCACTGATCTGAGCCTTAGCAGCGTCACCGATCAAATAACCAACCAATACCGGAACGATCGTAGCGCCGATAGAGTTTACGGAGCCGGCAACCTGAATTAATTGGTTACCTTTGTTTCCACCACCACCTAGCGTGTTCAACATCGGGTTTACTACGGTATTCAACATACACATAGAGAAACCGGACACGAAAGCACCTGTCAAATAAACAGCGTAGCTACCAGCCACACCGGAAAGATAAGAAATGCCTACACCACAGAAACCTACGATGATCGCTAACAAAGCGGTTTTCTTGTAACCGATCTTCTGCAATAGCATACCGGCCGGAATACCCATGAAGGCATAGGCGATAAAGTTAGCCGCGTTACCCAGCTGCGACATGAAGTTGCTGGCAGCGAACTGGTTCTTAACGATGATACCGAATGGGTTCTGTAGACCCGTCACGAAAGATATCATGAAGAAGAGAGCCACCATCATGATAATAGGCAATGTGTAATTCTTTTTTGCTGTTGATTCCATTTCTTTTTTGTTGTTTTAGATTATTAGATTACTTAAATTATTCTCTTATTCTACACTGAATTTATAAATAGTAGTACTTTGGAAAACCTCGCCCGGGCGGAGTTCCGTTGTCGGATATTCCGGTTTGTTGGGGCTATCGGGGAAATGTTGGGTTTCCAGACATAAAGCGGCCCGTTCCGGGTAGCGTTGTCCGTTCTTACCTTCGAAATTCCCAGTCATCCAGTTACCTGTGTATAATTGCACGCCCGGTTGAGTCGTATAAGTTTCCATTACGATACCGGTCTTGGGGGAGGAGCAGCGAGCGCAGTAAGAAAGTTCGTTGTCCTCTTTATTTAATATGTACGTGTGGTCATATCCCTTACCGAATATAAGCTGTTCGAAATTGTCATTGATTCGTTCGCCTACCTCATGAGGAGTCCGGAAGTCCATCGGTGTACCTTCTACTTTCTCTTTAGGTCCGTACGGGATTGCCGTATTGTCCGTAGGCAGGTAATAGTCGGCGTTGATCGTGAGGATATGGTCTCCTATATAAGGATCTCCCGCACCGGATAGGTTAAAATAAGAATGATTGGTTAGATTCAAGACCGTAGGTTTGTCCGTAGAGGCTTGATAGGAGATAACGACCTCATTCTCATTTGTCAGATGATAAGTTACGGTTGTCTTTAGTTCTCCGGGGAAACCTTCCTCGCCATCGGCGGAGGTATATTTCAACTCAATGGTTTGCTCGTCTATTTGTTTGGCGTCCCATACGACCGCATTGAATCCCTTGATTCCGCCATGCAAGCTATTGGGGCCATTATTTATGGCTAATTTGTCATAAGTAATACCGTCGATCGTGAATTTTCCAGCGGCGATACGATTTCCATAACGACCGCAAATGGCACCGAAATAAGGTTCTTCTGATGTTAAGTACTCTTCAATCGAATTATGGCCAGTAACGACATCGGTCATTTTTCCGTTCTTATCCGGAACCATCAGTGAGACGATTTTCGCTCCATAATTCGTGATCGCTAGCTCTGCTCCAACCTTGTTACACAGGGTATAAAGCGCCGTTTCTTTCCCGTCAATTTGCTTGCTGAAGTTAGCAACAGACAAGCCCGACAGTGTATTTATGTTCTTCATGCGTATCAATATTATTGAAATTGCGTGTAAAAGTAACTTTCTTCTTTGTATTTATAACCTTTCTGAATAATGTTTTATAGCATGATTTTAGATTTGTCTACCAAAAATATATAATTATCGCTTGTTTATACGTCAAGTCCTTGATTCTTCTCTTAGGCTAAAAAAACAAAACAACTCTTGTCTTACCCCTGTTATTAGTAAAACAGAGATAGAAAGAAATTGTCCATGCGGTCGTCCTATAAATATATCATACTCATACTCTTTGTGCTTATGCCCGGCTTGCTTTATTCCCAATCTCAAGATTGGGTACGTAAGTCCATTTATCCGCAAGCGGATAGTGGTAAAAGCAAGATCTATAATTGGATGTGGGGGAGGCATTATCGTCACCTTTATACGATCCCGATCAGGGTTCCTTCGGCTACGATAGAAACGTTGGGGGGTGGGATGGATATCGTCGGGCAAGCGGAAGGGTTTCACGGATTATTGTTGGAGAATAAGCGTAAGCAATTGTATTTGCTAAAGCCCTTGGGTGGCTCTACGAGTTTCTTGGAGTCGAAGTTTTTCCGGGAAATATATAATAAGACTGATTTTAAGAATACATATTTGGATGAGTTCTTAGGAGATGCTTATACGATTATCAATCCCTATACCTTTTTGGTCGCAGATTATTTAGCGAAGTCCGCGGGATTGAGTTTTTCTCCCTCCCGTATTTACTATATTCCTTCCCACATACGGAAAGACACAGTTGCGGACGGCAGCGATATACAAGATAGGCTGGTCAATCTAATCAATGTTCCGGATATTAATTTAAGGTCTAATTTGTATACCACGGAAGACTTTCTAGACAGCCTTCAAGTGAGTAAAAACTATATGGCGGATCAAAATCTATACATTCGGGAACGTATTTTCGATATGTGGACCGGAGATTGGAATAAGACGAACGAAAACTGGGAGTGGCAGTCACATACCGTCAATGATAGCGTAATTTATACCCCGATCGTGATCGATAGGAATCATGCTTTCACGAAGGTGGACGGAGTATTGTTCAAGCAAATGTTGAAGATGTTATCGTTGGATTTTATCTGTAATTATGATAGCCTGATTTTAAAAGATACAAAGAAAATCAATAAGCTAGCTTTTGCGCTGGATATGGCGGTAGCAGGCCGCAGTGATGAGTCGGTTTGGATACGCCAAGCCCAAGAAATTCAGAGACAGATGACCGACTCTTTGATCGATAGCGCTTTTACTTATTTGCCGGAAGGTGTAAAACATGATGAGATAGAACTGATTAAACGAAAGTTGAAACGAAGGAGGCTAGAGTTGGAAGCGGTTGCCAGTCAATATTATCGCTTATTGCAACGTACGCCAGTGGTTGCCGGAACCAATCAATCCGATTATTTCTTGATCGAGCGGCAAGCGCCGGACCGGACTGTTTTACGGATTTATGATCCCGAGACCGGAGACTGTAGGTTGGAACAACAATTCTCCGGCAAGGAAACCAAGGAACTGTGGTTATATGGGCTTGCGGGAAACGATACGTTTGAAGTGAAGGGAAATACACGGAAAGATTTTCCGATATACTTGATCTCCGGAGAGGGGGAGAACCAATACCAATTGAATCATAACCGGAAAATACATGTCTATGATAAAGATTATAAATATGATTACCAGAAGATAAAATACCATAAGATATCTTTTACCCCGTGGGGAATATATGATTCGGATAAAGGTATTAGTTTGGGTACGTTCTTTACATATACGATGTATGGCTTTAAACGAGCCCCATTCACCTATCAGCATCGGATCGGGTATAATTATTTGAAAGGGTTCATGTATGCAGGTATCTTCCCTAATTATGATGGCCGGAGACGTTTATACCTAAATGCCTCCATTTCTTCACCCCGTAACTTCGAGAACTTCTTCGGATTTGGAAATAATACGGCGGGCTATAAAGAGGAGAAAAAGAATTATAACCGGGTGAAGCTCCGGACGTATATGTTTAATCCATCCTTCGAGATGGATTTGAGGAAAGAAGAGGTGATGACATTCTTTGGCTCTTTGGATATGTACAAGGCTAAACGTACGGATGATCGATATATTTATACGGTTTATGGAGAAGATCATCCTATTTTCCGCACGAATTATTTCGTAGGTCTTGGCGCTACTTACCGGATAACGAAACAGCCTTATTCGTGGCTTCCCCTATTGGAAACCGAATGGACGGCCGGATGGAAAATGAATTTGAAAAAGCCGGAACGTAATTTCCCCTATGCGCAGGGAAGCCTTTCATGGAACGTACGGTTCTCGGATCGTTTTACTTGGGCCTCCTTGATGAAGGGAACGGTATTATTCGATAATGACTATGAGTTCTATCAAGCCGCCACGATTGATTTAAGGGGATTCCGTGAGAACCGTTTTATCGGAAAGCAATCCTTTTACCAATACTCGGATTTACGCTTGGACATGGGAAAACTAAAGAATCCGTTCACTCCCTTAAAATATGGTCTATTCGCGGGCTTTGATTATGGGCGGGTCTGGTTTCCCGGTGAGCGTTCCCATAGTTGGCATACTTCCTATGGTGGCGGGATTTGGCTTACTTTCTTGAATAAGTTCACCACTAAATATTCTTGGTTCGGCTCGACGGATAGTTTCCGGTTCGCCTTTGAGTTGGGGCTTGGGTTTTGATATAGCCTCAAACCTACACGGGACTGATGAGGGAAATTCTCATCATGATAAGGAGGGTTATTGTCTATTTCTATATTTGTTCTTGTCTTCTGTCGTATGACCCGGTAAAAACGTGTACGTGTTTTCCGAAAAACATGTACGACTTTTGTGGAAAACATGTACGTGTTTTTTCAGAAATATAATCATGTTTTTAAGGATGATGATAATCAATGATTTACATATTCGTGTTATTTGCATGCTTATTGTTTGGATTTATTGAGTGAAAATCCATACATTTGCCTTTGATCAATTTTGTTCTTGTTATGAAGTGGTTAAAGGCAATGTTTTTGTGCATGGTCGTTTTTGCCGCATTGACTGTGGTCGCCAACGATTCTTTCTCCCAAAAGGAGGTACGGGCGTGTGCTTCTACATCTTTATTTTCAATAGCGAATAAAGAGCCGGCTGCTTTCATCTCTTTTCAAGAAATCATAACTCCTTTGACGTCTTTCTCCGCTTTTGGGGAGAAACTTTTGTATCTTATTGCCTCATTGAATTTTTTCCTCGCTTTGTTTACCCAGTCGGTAGCTTTGTTGTTTTACGAACGGAGGGTAAGTTATGTTCGATTAAAATCCGTCTTTTGGCAAGAGCGATACTCTTGCTATGTGCTTTGTCGTATGCTGAATTAGACATGATTATGCCCTGTCTTCAAGGGCATAGAGGAGAGTTGTGTCAATTTATTTTATACGAAAAACAAGCGTATCATGAACTCTATATATCGAAATTTTATTATCACGTTGAAGGCAAATAAAATGGCGGCAACACTAAATATATGCGGCCTCGTTATCGCCTTTACTTTATTTGATAGCGTAGCTATCCGTACGGAATCCGAACGAACTTTTGATAAAATACACTCGAAAGCCGAGGCTATTTATCGATTGGATTGTGTGACAAGTAAAAGTCAATGGCCTACGCAAATCCTGCCTTTCGCCCAAGCATTTGCCTCGTCTTCTCCACATATATTGGAAAGTACGATCATAAATCCTTACATAGGGGAAGTTTATTTTACGATCGGGAGGGACGAGATTCTCAAAGGTTATAAGGAACCGGTGATAACCTGTACTCCGGGGATCGTTTCTATATTTGACTTCCAATTGGTGGAAGGTTCACTAGATTGCTTAGATGATCCGGAGAAATGCCTTTTGCCGGAAAGTATGGTCCGGAAGATATTTGGCGAGTCATCGGCTATTGGTAAGGAGTTGCTTGCGGAAGAAGAGATTTGGAGCAAGGAACGAAAATCACTAGTCGTAGGAGGAGTTTATAAAGATTTCCCGGAAAACACACAATTGAATAATGCCATTTATACTTCTTTATCGTCGACTTATTGTATGGATGATTGGGATAACTGGATTTTCCTTTGTTATGTCCTTTTAGATGATCCGTCACAAAAAGATCTCATTTGCTCCCAGTTTAACCAAGCATTTCCCTTCAAGCAATACGAGAGGCTCCAAGAGGTACAGACCCGTTTGGTGAATTTATGCGATATTTATTATATGAATGATATGAATAGTGTTACTTACATAAAATCAGGGAATAAAAGACAAACGGATTTGTTGTTTAGCGCTTCGTTTCTAGTGGTATTGATAGCAGTGATTAATTTTATAAACTTTACAATGGCATTGGTTCCGGCAAGAATAAAAAGTATTAACATCCGCAAAATTCTAGGGGACTCGGTATGGCGGTTGCGTGGATTTCTTTGGTTAGAGTCTTTTCTTTTTGCGCTATTGTCTTATGCTATATCCTTGTTGCTGTTATTGGTTTATGAAGGTTGCATTGGAGGAGGCTTTCATATGAAGGGAATAGTTTTTTTGGGTGGATTATTTATGGCTTTGTGTGCGGGACTATTGGCCGGTGCATATCCGGCTATTTATGCGACTTCTATTCCTCAGCGAATCGTGCTGAATGGTTCTTTCGGTTTGTCTCCAAAGGGAAAAAGAATGCGGGAATGTCTGGTTGGTTTTCAGTATACGGTTTCAATTATATTGATCGTCCTGTCACTGTTTATTTATAAGCAGATAGAGACAATGCGGAGTCATTCCTTTGGTTTCGGGAATGATAATGTAGTTGTCGTAGAATTGAATAAGGAGATAACCGAGAAATATAAAGAGAATTTTACCAACCGTTTGCGTGGTTATGCGGGAATTGAGGATGTGGCTTTCGCCGCTAGTAAGATAGGAGCGACCAATGAGAATCGTGGCGGGGCCGCAGAGTTTAATGGAGAGACTATTTATTTTTATTATTTGAATGTATCACCTAATTTTTTATCCCTTATGGATATTACCGCGAACGAAGGGCGTGTCTCAAGGATGGAAGATGGGAGGAATAAAGAGTTGCTTTTGGTTTTTGACCAAAAAGCGAAAAGGCAATTAAACCTTCATGTGGGTGACCGTATGAAAACCTTTTGGGGGAATGATGCCCGGGTATTAGGATTTACGGATGAGGTGGTGATCGCTTCCACACATAAAGCATCGGAGCTGCTAGCTACTTATCCTGTCGCTTTTGTGACGAATGAGGAATTTTATATGCCTTACGCTTATATTAAGTTGATGCCGGGGGCTGATAAAGGAAATGTTTTACTTTATATTAGGGACATGCTCAGCGAACTTTCTCCTTCATGTTTATCCGATTTTGAGTTTTGCGATACATTTTCCCGGCATCTGTATGAAAAAGAAATCCAGTTTGGCGACCGGGTTATTTTATCCAGTGTTTTATCTATCTGGATGGCATTGGCAGGTATTTTAAGTCTGGTATTGTTTGATGTCCACTATCAGCGGCGAGAAATTGGTATAAGGCGGGTGTATGGATCTTCCGTGAGTGAGATACTATATCGTTTGAATAAAGTCTATTTAAAGGTCTTGCTCATTAGTTTTGTTATCGCGATTCCAGTTTCCTATTATTTTATGGAGAGATGGGGCAGTAATTTTATGGAGAAAGTCCCTGTCAGTTATTTGATTTATTTTGTCGCATTGCTAGGGATCAGTATCCTGACGGTAGGAGTGGTCACGTTCCAAAGTTGGAGGGCGGCGAATGAGAATCCGGTGGATATGTTATAGACAACTTACATCGGCAACGAAGTTAACTTTATCGGCAAAGTAACTTAACATACTTTGCTGATGAAGCTAAGATACTTTGGAAGTACAGATAAGGTATTGGATTGTAACCGATTTTTCTAACTAATTTGAAATTTGTAAGGGAGGATTTATGCGAATAGTCCCTCCCTTACATTTTGTCTTGTTCAAATAGTTGGCTTTATTTGTCCTAGAACTTATTTCTTCAAGGCCTCCAAAACTTGAGGCATCATAGTACAGATATAATGTTCTTCTTTCGCTGTAAAGAAATTGCCATCGACTACGGAATCCTCATCTGTTGCTTGTCCTTTGCTAATGGCAGGCTTAGCCAACGGATGTACCGCTAGCTTCTTTCCTTCCGTGATTCCGGTGAAGTCGAAGAGCATAGCGGCAGCGCAATGTCCAATCATAATTTTACCCTTTTCCCCGAAATTCTTAATCACATCCATTAGATCGATATTGTATTGTTTGCTAGCGTTCTGCTGGAAAACAGGAACCGCATCGCCACAAGCGAATACCATTGCGTCGTATTCATCTTCATGCCCTTTTAAATTAGCGATCACATCGTCTACTGTCAAAGCTATGCCAGAGTTCGTTTTGATCTCTTTTGAATTGGCTACCGCATATACTTTATAAGTAATGCCATTCTCGAAAAATGATTCCAAATATTGGAACAAACCAAATCCATTTACTGGATTTACCGCTAAAACTGCTACTTTCTTTGCCATAATCGTAAATTATTAAGTGATACAATAGTTATTTTTCGTAAGTTTATTACTTTTGTGGCGTAAAAGTAAGCCCCTTTTTTAGAGAAAACAAGGAGGCACTTATAAATAAGGAACTTACATGGATGTAACCATTGTTGAGATTCAAGTAAATAGAAAAGGTTAAAAAATGAAAAACTTTCATCCGACGGGGAATTGCCCCGTGAGAGACGTATTGAGCCGGCTAGGAGATAAATGGTCTATGCTAGTGCTTATCACTTTAAGTGCTAACGGTACCATGCGTTTTAGTGATATCCATAAAACCATCGCGGATGTATCGCAACGTATGCTGACCGTAACCTTGCGTACGCTGGAATCGGATGGTCTGATCGAACGAAAGGTCTATGCGGAAGTTCCTCCCCGAGTAGAATACTGCTTAACGGAAAGAGGATTAAGTCTTATTCCCCATATCCAAGGATTGGTGGATTGGGCGTTGCAGCAGATGAGTGGTATTATGGAAAGCCGGGTTTTACATACGTCATGACTTGCTTTGGCATTAATCTATCCGCTAATTTTTTGCTTTATCTAATTCAACCTTGAATCTGACAAAAGCGTGTATACAGCTGTTCGGGAGACGTATTAGCATCTATTAGATTAAAAAGGGCGAGGTACATCTGATCCCCGTTTTGAAGGTTTGCGTAAAGGTGGAAATATCTTTTTTCAGCTTTTGTCAAGATATTGACAAGCACTAATAATATGTATGTGTTATTCATGGAACTTTTGATATTATCAAGTGTTTGATATATAGTGAATATGAGAAATTGTATGATGCAAATATATCGATTTGGGTTTATCTACGATGAAGATTAATTGATGATTTTTATATTTTGGATCTTTTTATATTTGCGACATCGGTGAATGAATTTAAATTAACATGAAATCTGGTGTACCAAGCGGAATATATGATATTTTTGTTAAACGAATGATTAATAAGAGAAAAGCATGAAAGACTTACGGAATCATAATATATTGGTTGTTGGAAGTAGCAATACCGATATGGTCATAAAGACGAATCATCTTCCTCGTCCGGGGGAGACCGTATTAGGAGGAACATTTTTTATGAACCCGGGTGGGAAAGGAGCGAATCAAGCGGTTGCTGTTGCTCGGTTAGGGGGACAGGTCTCGTTTATTTGTAAAACAGGCAGTGATATATTCGGGCATCAATCCCAGCGGCTATTTGAGGAAGAGGGGATTGATACTTCCTATATTTTCTCAGATCCGAAGAATCCATCTGGCGTAGCGTTGATTACGGTAGATGCCCATGCTGAGAATTGTATTGTTGTGGCTTCTGGGGCAAATGCGAATTTACTGCCAACAGATTTAGCGAAGGCAGAGGAAGCTATAGAACAAGCCGAGTTGATATTAATGCAGTTAGAAATACCGATGGATACTGTTGAGTTTGTCGCAAAGACAGCTTGGAAGAAAAATAAGCGAGTAATACTAAATCCGGCTCCAGCTCAACCATTGTCGGCTGCGTTACTCCGCCATCTGTATATGATTACCCCGAATGAGACAGAGGCGGAGATGATCTCCGGCGTGAAGATCACGGATGAGGTTTCCGCGGAGAAGGCTGCGCAAGTTATAATGGAGATGGGAGTACAGAACGTAATCATTACTTTAGGTTCAAAAGGAGCTTTGATTTACTGTGATTCCATGGTAGATATGGTTCCTGCGATAAAAGTGGAAGCCGTTGATACTACTGCGGCCGGGGATATTTTCAACGGTGCTTTAACGGTTGCTTTGGCCGAGGGGCGGGATTTAAGGGAAGCCGTGAGATTCGCTTGCAAAGCTTCCGCCATTTCCGTGACTCGTGTGGGAGCGCAATCTTCCGCTCCTTATCGAAATGAGGTAGATATCTTTGATTAATCTAAAAAACAATCTAATATTATGAAACAAACAGTATTTGCGATGATAGCGGTAGCCTCTTTATTTATAGGGGCGACCTCATGTTCCCAACAACCCTCGGCAAAGGATCAAACGACGGTTCCCGCTGAGTTTACGATTAGTAAAGAAAAGTTGATGGATAAGATTAAGGGAGGCTGGGCCGGACAAACCATAGGCTGTACGTATGGCGGTCCGACGGAGTTCAAATATAACGGAACGATGATTCAAGAATACGTACCGATCGTATGGCCGGACGGATATATCAAGTGGTGGTACGAGAATGTACCCGGATTGTACGATGATGTTTATATGGACCTTACATTCGTGGATGTCTTTGACCGGTTGGGATTGGACGCTCCTGTGGACTCATTCGCCATGGCGTTCGCTACGGCGGGATATACGTTATGGCATGCTAACCAGTCGGCACGTTATAATATTTTGCAAGGGATCATGCCTCCGGCGTCCGGCCATTGGCTGAATAACCCGCATGCGGATGATCTGGATTATCAGATCGAGGCGGACTATGCCGGACTGATGTCGCCGGGTATGCCGAATACGGCTTCCGAGATTTCTGATAAGATCGGGCATATCATGAATTACGGAGACGGTTGGTACGGCGGTGTGTATGTCGGGGCGATGTATTCGTTATCGTTTATCTCGGATGATATCGAGTTTATCGTGACCGAGGCGTTAAAGACGATACCGGAGCAAAGTACCTATTATAAATGTATGAGCGATGTGATCCGCTGGCATAAGGAATATCCGGACGATTGGAAGCGCACTTGGTTTGAGTGTGAGAAGAAATGGAGCTCGGATATTGGTTGTCCGGATGGCGTTTTCGTTCCGTTCAATATTGATGCCGTGATCAATAGCGCATACATTCTTATCGGCTTGCTTTATGGTGAGGGAGATTTCTATAAAACATTGGATATCTCTACCCGTTGCGGACAAGACTCGGATTGCAACCCAGCCTCCGCGGGTGGTATCTTAGGAACAATCCTTGGTTATAGCCATATACCGGATTATTGGATGAAGAACTTGAGAGAAGTGGAGAATATGGATTTTGCCTATACGACCATCTCATTGAATAAGACTTACCAAATGGGCTTCGATCAAGCGTTGCAAGTGATAGAGCGCAACGGCGGTTCCGTTTCAGGTGACGAGGTGACGATCAAATGCCAGCAACCTGTAGCCGTTCGTTACGAGAAGGCTTTCGAGGGTATGTATCCGATAGAGAAAGTGGCGGTTAATAAGAATTTGCCCGATGTAGGAGAACTGCCTTTTGAGGGAACAGGCGCCGTATTCAAAGGCTTTGTGAACGCTAAAGATGATAAATACGTAGCGAGAGTAGAGATGTACCTAGATGGGGAGCTGGTTGAGACGGCGAACCTTCCGGCATCCTATACGACTCGTAGGAACGACCTGTTCTGGAAGTATCAGCTGCCCAAGGGAAAACATACGGCTACGTTTAAATGGCTAAATCCACGTAATGATGTCTCCGTTCATTTCAGCGAGATACTGATTTACTCGGATGCTCCGAAAGAGATTGTTCACCAATAAATTATAAAGATTATGAAGAAATCATTGTTTCTGATGGGCTTATTTGCCTTGTTGATTTCCTGTAAGGGAAATGTGTCGAAAAATATTCCTCAAACCGATAAGCCTCAACCGGTAAATCTTATTCTAGATACTGATTTAGGTCCGGACTATGATGATGTGGGCGCTATGGCCTTGATGCATGCCTTGGCGGATAGCGGTCAGGTAAATATCCTTGCGACTCTTTCCTCCAACCATGATGAGCGGGTGGTACCTTGCATTGAGGTGTTGAATACTTATTTCAACCGTCCGGACATACCGGTAGGGGCACCAAAGAGCGAACCGGGGGCCTCCTTGACTACTTGGCATAAAACGAAGTGGACTGACGAGTTACCCGCTAACTATCCGCATCATACGGCGAAGACTTCCGACGCTCCGGATGCTCTGAAGGTGTACCGTAAGATTCTGAGCGAACAACCGGATACCAGCGTTGTTATTTGTACGATTGGTTTCTTCTCTAATTTAAGGGACTTGCTTCAATCGGGAGCTGATGAATATAGCGATCTCTCCGGAAAGGAATTAGTCGCCAAGAAAGTGAAACGTTTGGTTTCTATGGCGGGCCTGTTTCCGGAAGGAAAAGAATTTAATGTGTATTGCGATGTCCCTGCCTCTAAAGTCGTAGCGGATGAATGGCCTACAGAGATTGTCTTTAGCGGTTTTGAGATCGGGAACGTAATCTTGACCGGAAAGAAACTGGTGCAAATGAACGTGGAGAACAGTCCTGTAAAAGATGCGTATGCCCTTTGTTTCGCGGAGGGAGACCCGGAAGGGCGCATGAGCTGGGATCATACGGCGGTATTGGTCGCTATAAAAGGTTATGAGCCTTATTTCGATGTAGAGCGAGGTACCTTTCATGTCGTAGATGATGAGGGGACTAACAATTGGGTGGCAAATCCCAATGGCCGTGATCTTCGTTTGATCGAGAAGATGCCGCCTACGGAGGTCGCTTCCTTGATAGAGAATTATATGATGCATCAACCATCTATTAAATAGTATTTTATGTATATCGTACAAGATTATTCTTTAGCTGTCATATTCTGTGTCGTTACGATGCTTTGTTGGGGATCGTGGGGGAATACGCAGAAATTAGCCTCCAAGACTTGGAGATATGAGTTCTTCTATTGGGACTACGTGATTGGTGTCTTGCTCTTTTCTCTGATTTCCGGCTTTACCTTGGGCAGCATCGGGACGGAAGGACGCAGTTTCCTGCCGGATTTGGCGCAAGCGAATCTCGCTAGTTTAGGGAGTGCCTTTTTGGGCGGTATTATTTTTAATGCTGCCAATATCTTGTTGTCTGCGGCGATCGCCATTTGCGGATTGTCGGTCGCTTTTCCGGTAGGGATCGGATTGGCCTTGGTGCTAGGCGTATTGGTTAACTATTTTGGGGCGGCGAAGGGGGAACCGACTTATATCTTTATCGGTGTAGCCTTAATCACGATCGCCATCATCTTGAACGGCCTGGCTTATAAGAAAGCCTTGGTCGGTACCAAGAAAGTATCGGGGAAGGGGATCCTTATATCGGTTGTGGCCGGCGTGATCATGGCCTTTTTCTATCGTTTTGTCGCCGCTTCCATGGATATGGAGAATTTCGCTTCTCCGGCACCCGGGAAGTTGACGCCTTATACCGCCGTATTTGTTTTTGCCATAGGAGTATTTGTTAGTAATTTCTTATTTAACACATTGGCAATGAAACATCCGGTGGAAGGTAAGCCTGTCTCCATATCCGGTTATTTTAAGGGAGATATGAGTACGCATCTCGTGGGTGTATTGGGGGGTGTTATCTGGTGTATCGGTCAATCTTTCAGTATGATAGCGTCAGAGAAAGCGGGAGCGGCTATATCTTACGGATTGGGGCAAGGAGCCACGCTAGTCTCCGCTTTATGGGGCATCCTTATCTGGAAAGAGTTCAAGGGAGCGCCAGCCATTTCCAATCGTCTGAATGTCGGGATGTTTATTTTATTCGTGATCGGACTTGGGTTCTTAATTTATGCGGGAGCTTAAATAACGTTATTTTTATTTATTCCGGAAAAAACATTACCTTTGTTCTTGTTTCTTGTTTATGGGAGTTTAATAACGAAAAAAGACGATCTATGAAAGAAGAAGGTGATGTATTCAAAAAGTTCCGTGATTCCTTCAGCAGGATGGAGGGACATTTCCATATACTAGAACAGCGTGTGCCGGTTGAACTTCAGATGGAGTATTTCAAATACTCGGAAAACGTACGGAAGGAAAACCGGCCTCCCCGTCCCTTATCGGAGGATGAGTGCGAGACCCTGTACAACACTTTGTTGACGGAGGAAACCACGGACAAGACCGAGAAGAGATATTTGTTATCTCAATTGGCTACCTCGAAATCCGTCCGTGCGTACCGATTGTTGGAGGAATACACCCAGCATCCGGACCCGGAAGTGACAGATTGGGCCTACATGGCTTTGATGGAGTCTCGTATCTCTTTAGAGTCCGATTTCTCCGACGAGAAACAAATTTATATCTCGACCGGCTTGGGAGGAAAAGGGGAGAAGCTGCGTTTCTATGTCTTGATGACGTCTAAAGGCAAGAAACCTTTCCAAGAATATCAGCGGCAGACAATCGAGCGGGAGTTCGCTTATTATCTGCCGAAAACGGACTGCGAGATCGAGCGTTTGACGATCGGTGAGCAGTATGTGGAGCTGGTGTTCTTGATCCCGGTACGTACGGATATAAAAGCCACGTTGGACCGGGTGATCAATGAATGTAACCAATACGGCGATTTCCTCTCGAATGTTTTCACGATCACGAATGTCAAGGAATTGACACCCGAGGAGATTTCCGAGATTATAAGTAAGAATGGAGACGATTAAGCAAGCTATTAAGTATGGTGTAGTCGGGTTGAGCAATACCTTGATAACGATGATTGTTATCTGGGTGATGATGAAACTCTTCGGATGCCGGGAAGGTTTATCTAACTTAACGGGATATGTGGCAGGCATATTAAACAGTTTCATCTGGAACAAGCAATGGACTTTCAAGGGAAGTTCCACCGGATGGACGAAAGGGGCGGTTCGGTTCACGATCGCTTTCATTATTTGTTATGCCTTACAGTACGGATTGGTACTGATCTTGAATTCCCGACTTACGATCGATCATTACTACAACCACTTGATTGGAATGGCTTTCTATACGGTGATTAATTTTTTAGTAAATAAGTTTTATACCTTTAAAGCTTAAAAGGCATGAAGAAGTTAGCGGTTATAGTCCCGTGTTATAACGAGGAAGCCGTGATCGAGGAATCGTATCGGCGTACGAAAGAGGTCTTGGTAAAGTTGCCGAACCCTACGGAGATTATCTATATAAATGATGGCAGTCAGGATAAGACACGTTCTTTGTTGGACCATATAGCCGCTACCGATCCTCTTGTGAAGGTGATTCACTTCTCCCGGAATTTCGGTCATCAACCGGCGGTAACGGCGGGTATCAATAACTGTGACGCTGATTTGGCGATTATCATCGACGCCGATATGCAGGATCCGCCGGAATTGATTCCGGATCTGCTGGAAGTGCAGGAGAGAGAGGATGCCAACGTGGTTTATTGCGTCCGTAAGTCACGGGAAGGGGAGAGTCTTTTCAAGCTGTTCACCTCCAAGGCTTTTTACCGGGTGATGAATTATATGAGCGAGGTCCATTTCCCGCTGGATACAGGAGATTTCCGTTTAGTGGACCGGAAGGTGATGAATGAGTTCGACCGTTTTAAGGAACGGGGAAAATATATCCGTGGCTTGATAAGCTGGGTGGGCTTCCACCAAGTGCCGTTTTATTATGAGCGTGAGGCGCGTATCGCCGGCGAGACGAAATATCCGATTAGTAAGATGCTGAAATTCGCGTCGACGGCAATGCTTTATTTCTCGAAGAAGCCGTTGCGTTTGGCGACGAGTCTCGGGTTTATATCCGTATTGGTCGGTATAATCTTGGCGGTTTGGTTCACGTTGGGCAAGATCTATGGTTTTAGTAACGCCGAGGTTGGCTGGACTTCTATCATGACTTCCATTATCTTCTTTGGAGGTGTGCAGCTATTGACGGTCGGCGTGTTAGGGCAATATGTCGGTATCCTCTTTGACGAGATCAAGGCCCGTCCCGAATACATTATTGACGAGAAGAAAAACTATTAAAAAACATCGGAGGCGAAATAAGCCGTTTTTCTATGATCTGAATTCTGTTCCATGATAAATGTCTTTTCATGATATACTCGTGAATGTAACATAAACAATTCGATATCCGGATAGTTTATACATAGAAGAGATTAATAAAACTTATGTGTCATGAAGTATAGAATAGAGAAAGATACCTTAGGTGAGGTGGAAGTGCCGGTGGACGTTTATTATGGGCCGCAAACACAACGGAGCGTGAATAATTTCAAGATCGCCACCGATATTAGCCGGATGCCCAAAGAGGTGATAGAGGCGTTCGCTTACTTGAAAAAAGGAGCGGCTTTGGCTAATAAAGACGCCGGCGTCTTGTCTCCGGAGAAATGCGAGTTGATCGGTAAGGTATGCGACGAGATCTTGGCGGGTAAATTAAATGACTCCTTCCCCTTGATCGTATGGCAAACGGGGAGCGGGACCCAGACGAATATGAATGTCAATGAGGTGATCGCCAACCGGGCACATGTGCTGAGCGGAGGAAAGCTAACGGATAAGGAGAAAGTGCTGCTTCCGAACGATGACGTGAATAAATCGCAATCCTCCAATGATACGTTTCCTTCCGCTATGCATATTGCCGCCTATAAGGTGACTGCGGAGGTGACGATACCGGGATTGGAGAGTCTGTATCGTGCGTTGGCGCTAAAAAGTGAGGAGTTCATGAAGATCGTGAAGATCGGGAGGACTCATTTTATGGATGCCACTCCATTGACATTGGGGCAAGAGTTCAGTGGCTATGCGGCTCAATTGGAATATGGTATACGGAAAGTAAAGGATTCCCTGTCGCATATCTCCGAGTTGGCTTTAGGAGGTACGGCGGTTGGGACCGGTATTAACGCCCCGGTCAATTATGACGAGTGTGTCGCTAAGAAGATATCAGAGTTGACTGGGCTTCCTTTTGTAACCGCTCCGAATAAATTCGAGGCCCTAGCTACCCATGATGCCTTGGTTGAGGCGCATGGAGCCTTGAAATCCGTAGCGGTCAGCTTAATGAAGATCGCGAACGATATACGAATGTTGGGCTCAGGTCCTCGTGCCGGTATCGGTGAGATCCATTTGCCGGAGAACGAGCCGGGTTCCTCCATCATGCCGGGAAAGGTGAATCCTACGCAATGCGAGTCATTGACGATGATCGCCGCTCAAGTAATGGGTAACGACGTGACAATCTCGATAGCTGGCTCCAACGGGCAGTTCGAGTTGAACGTATTTAAGCCGGTGATTATCTCGAACTTCTTGCAAAGCGCCCGCTTGATTGGTGACGGTTGCCTGAATTTCAGCGAACGTTGCGTAAAAGGCATTACCCCGGTGAACGAAAACATCAAACGCCATCTGGATAGCTCCTTAATGCTGGTTACCGCCTTGAATCCGAAAATAGGATATTACAAGGCCGCCGCTATCGCCCAGAAAGCCTATCAAGAAAATAAGACTTTGCGGGAGGCGGCTATCGAGTCCGGTTATGTGACCGCCGAGGAGTTTGATCGTTGGGTAGACCCGTCCAAGATGGTAGGAAAGATTGAGTAGTGTCAAAACTGCTACATCTTCTCCCAAAAATGAAACAAAGAGTTAAGATGATAATGGATATTTTTGTACCGTTATCATTTTAATTCTTTGTATTATGAAGAGCACACGATGTATTTTGTCTATAATCTTAGGGTTGCTGGCCGGATGGCTACCTCTGGGTGCGGTTACCGTATTGAAGAACCTACAGGTTGAGTATCAAACCAATCCACTGGGAATTGATGTCAGTCAGCCACGTTTTAACTGGCAGATGGAGTCCGATCGCTATGGGGCCTGTGGACAGGCTTATCGGTTATGGGTGGCCGATAGTCCGGAGCAATTGGCTGCCGGGCGTTATATCTATGATTCGGGAAAGGTTCTTTCCGGGGAATCGGTCGGCGTAGTTTATCAAGGAAAAGCATTGCAACCTTCCACTCGCTATTATTGGAAAGTTTCCGTATGGGATGAATCGGGAACGGAAATTACCTCCACTGAGCCTGCGTGGTTCGAGACCGGTCTTTTGGGTTCCGGATGGAGTGGCGCCCGTTGGATCGGCTCGTCGGAGACACAACTCTCCAAATATCGCTCGCATTATGTGATCGACTATGATGTGCGGGTTGCCGAGGGTAATGATAAAGCCGTATTTGTCTTTGGGTCGAGGGACGCTGATAATTATGTGTCTGCTGAACTGGACTTGAATGGTTCGGGGGACGCCCGTTTCATTTTACGTCATACCACAGATGGAAAAACGAGGCAAGATGCGGCGGAAAGTCTGGCCTCTATCATCCCAGCCTCGGATAAGCATAAGGTGCATCATATCCGGTTGAAGGTGACGACGGCCCAATATGCCTTGAAATATTTCGTGGATATAGAGATCGATGGAAAGACCTTGGTGAATTCCTCTTTGACTCCCGAGGAGAAAGAACGGAAGAGCCGTGGTGATTTCTGGGGAGGCAAGGAAGGGGCTTTCACCGTGTATCCTTATCCAGATGGAGAGTTGGTTTATCATTGCCGCTTGTATGCGATCGGTTTCCTGCAACCTAAAGGGCAGACCGCTACATTCTCCAACTTGCGTATCAGCGAGGATACGTGGAATACGCTTCTGTACAATCCTGCCGAGACTTATGTGGAGAAAGGGGAGGGAAAGCTCAATGTCTGGTATCCGGGCGAGAACGTATCCGCTCCCATGCTCCGGAAAGAGATAAAGATAGAGAAACCGGTCAAGAGCGCCCGTTTATATGCTACCGCTAGGGGCATCTATGAGTTCTCGGTGAATGGGCGGAAGGTTGGAAAGGATTATCTGAATCCGGGTTGGACGGATTACCGTTACCGTATCATGTATAATACGTATGATATAACGAGTTTGCTACGACCGGGTGATAATGGTATCGGGGCGATGTTGGGTGCCGGATGGTGGAGCGAGCATAGCGGTTTCCTTACCGGTTGGCAGGATCAATACGGAACCCGCCAGTCCTTATTGGGAAAGATCGTGATCGAGTATGCCGACGGTACTCGTGAGACGATCGTTACGAATGATAGCTGGAAATGTTATGACCGGGGACCGATCACTTTTAACGGCCTTCAGAATGGAGAGGAATACGATGCCCGGAAAGAGGTGAACGGCTGGGATGCTCCGGGTTTTGATGACTCGTCATGGAAACCGGCGACCTTATTCGCCGCTCCTCCGGTAAATGTGGAGATCCAAGGATATGTAGGCAGCCCGATACAAAATAATGTGACCCTGACCGCTCAGTCCGTGGTAGAGCCTATCCCCGGCGTCTATGTCTATGATATGGGGCAGAATATGGTCGGTGTTCCCCGTCTGACTTTCAAGGGAAAGGCCGGACAGGAAATCACGATCCGTTTCGGGGAGATGAATTATCCGGAAACGATCCCTACCGAACCTGTCGCCCCGTACACGATCGCGATGTATAAGGAGAAGAAAGGGCAAGTCTATACGGATAATTACCGGAGCGCCCTTTCCACGGATCGCTATATCCTGAGAGGGGATGCGGCGGGTGAGACGTATGAGCCTCGCTTTACGTTCCATGGTTTCCGTTACGTGGAGATTCACGGGTTGGAGAGGCCGTTACCCTTGGAGGCGGTGAAAGGGATCGTGCTGGAATCTATCGGTGCGCGGACGAGCGGTTATGAGACATCGGACGAGCGTGTCAACCGTTTGTTCAGCAATATCATCTGGGGCCAACGGGGTAATTTCCTGTCGGTTCCGACCGATTGCCCGCAACGGGATGAGCGTATGGGCTGGACAGGGGATGCGCAGGTATTTGCCCGTACGGCTACTTATAATATGAATGTCGATCCGTTTTACACCCGTTGGCTCTACTCGGTCCGGGATAATCAAGGAGATGACGGTAGTTACGCGAACTATATACCCGTAGTCGGTTTCCCTCCACACGGCGCGGAGGATGGCGGAGGTGCCATGGGATGGATGGAAGCCGGCGTGATCGTACCGTGGCAAATGTATCAACAATACGGAGACGTGCGTATTCTGGAACAGCATTACGCTTCCATGGTCGCTTATATGGATTATTTGGAGCGTCGTGCCGTACGCTATGTACAGCCCTTCGGTGGTTTCGGCGATTGGCTGGCTATCGAGCCGACGAATTCCATGTTGACGAACACCGCTTACTCCGCCTACGACGCTTTGATTATGGAGCAGGTAGCGAAACGTTTAGGGAAGGACGCGGACCAAAGGCGTTTCCGTACTTTCTACGAGAACGTGAAGAGGTCTTTTAACGACCTGTTCGTAAACGAGGAAGGACGCACGTTCGCCCCGACGGTGGAATCTATCTTTGGTAAGGACTCGCAAGTAGGTATGTGGCCCGGAACGGCGGCTACCGAGGCGAAAATCGTAGA
This sequence comes from Parabacteroides sp. AF21-43, assembly GCF_003635435.1. Lineage (NCBI taxonomy): Bacteria > Pseudomonadati > Bacteroidota > Bacteroidia > Bacteroidales > Tannerellaceae > Parabacteroides > Parabacteroides sp. AF21-43. Next base: position 38,668 of record NZ_QTMG01000028.1, read on the forward strand.
TACGCAGACCTCATACGTGGTTCCTCTCCAGTTTGATCTGTTCAATGAGAAAAACAAACCCTTGGCGATCCGGCATCTGGTAGAGAATATCAAGAAACATAATTATACGCTTACGACTGGCTTTATCGGTACGCCTTACCTGAATTTGGTATTATCCGACAATGGTTATGACGATGTCGCCTATAAATTATTTGAGCAAACCGCCTATCCTTCATGGCTGTATCCTGTCCTGCAAGGCGCTACCACGATTTGGGAACGTTGGAATTCCTACACGTTGGTAAATGGCTTCGGCCCTGTGGATATGAACTCTTTCAACCATTATTCGTATGGCGCTATCGAGGAGTGGATGATAGCTTATACCTTGGGTATCCAGCGGGATGAGGAACAACCCGCCTATAAGCACATCATCCTTCAACCCCGTATCGGCGGAACCTTCTCGTTCATCCGGGGTCATTACGATTCTGCCTATGGCCGTATCGAGAGTGGATGGCAAATCCAAAAGAAGGGCTATATATACGAGGCAACCATCCCCGCTAATACGACGGCTATTTTATATCTGCCCGCTAAATCGGAGAAGTCCGTTCGTATGGAGAAAGGGCAGGAGGGTATCACGTCCGTGGGGTTGAAGGATGGGAAGGCTGTGTACCGATTGAGATCGGGGAGCTACCGGATATGTGTGGATTGAATATTTAGAAAATATTTGGCCTTGCATCGGGTGCGCAGTCGAATCTGTGAGAAATGCGGGGCTTACATCGGGCGCGGGGTCGAATCTTGGAGAAATATTTGACCTTGCGCTGGGTGCGCGGTCGAATCTCGGAGAAATGCGGGGTTTACACCGGGTGCAAGGTCGAATCTTGGAGAAATGCGGTGCTTCTCACCCGGTGTAAGGTCAGATTTTGTAAAAACGATAGTGCCCGGCCTTATTAAAATCTGTACATTCGCGCAAAAATAAATAAGAACATTGTTCATGATTGTTTAATTCTAATTAGATCAAGCGAGAATGTCAATACGAAAATCGGATCGCATTATCAGCGTGGAGCACGTATCGAAGTATTTCGGCGAGAAAGCCGTGCTGAATGATGTAAATTTACAGGTCCGCAAGGGCGAGTTTGTAACCATTTTGGGGCCTTCCGGTTGCGGAAAGACTACCCTGTTGCGTTTGATAGCCGGCTTCCAGACGGCCTCCGAGGGCGTTATCACGATGTCCGGGAAGGAGATTACGCAGACGCCGCCGCATAAACGTCCCGTAAATACGGTATTCCAGAAATATGCTTTATTTCCACATCTGAATGTGTACAATAATATCGCCTTTGGCCTGAAGCTGAAGAAACTTCCTTCCGCCACGATCGAGAAGAAAGTGAAACAGGCGTTGAAAATGGTAGGGTTGACAGACTATGAGGATCGGGATGTCGATTCCCTTTCCGGTGGCCAGCAGCAACGTGTGGCGATCGCTCGCGCTATCGTGAATGAGCCGGAGGTGTTATTGCTGGATGAGCCGTTGGCGGCCTTGGACTTGAAGATGCGCAAGGACATGCAAATGGAATTGAAAGAGATGCATAAGTCCTTAGGCATTACGTTCGTGTACGTGACCCACGACCAAGAGGAAGCGCTGACGCTTAGCGACACGATCGTTGTCATGAGCGAGGGAAAGATCCAGCAAATCGGTACCCCGATCGATATTTATAACGAGCCGGTCAATTCGTTTGTCGCTGATTTCATCGGTGAGAGTAACATCTTGAACGGAACGATGATCAAGGATAGGCAAGTCTCTTTCGCCGGTCATGAGTTCGAGTGCGTGGACGAGGGATTCGGGGAGCAAATGCCGGTAGATGTCGTGTTGCGCCCCGAGGATATTTACATCTTCGAGCCGTCGGAGGCGGCGATGCTGACGGGTACGGTAACCTCCTCCATCTTTAAGGGCGTGCATTATGAGATGATGGTGCAAACCCCGAACGGATACGAGTTTATGGTACAGGATTACCACCCGTTCGAGGCGGGTAGCGAGGTCGGGCTTCTTATCAAGCCTTTCGATATCCATGTAATGAAGAAAGAGCGTATTTGCAATACCTTCGAGGGAAAGCTCATCGACGCTACGCATGTGGAATTCCTAGGCTGTACGTTCGAATGCAAGGAGGTAACCGATATAGAGCCAAATACGCCTGTGAAAGTCGAGATCGATTTTAAAGATGTGATCTTGGAGGATAACGAGGAAGACGGTCGCCTGACCGGAGAGGTGAAATTTATCCTCTACAAAGGCAACCATTATCATCTGACCGTGTTTACGGATTGGGACGAGGACATCTTTGTCGATACCAACGATGTTTGGGATGATGGAGACCATGTCGGCATAACGATCGCCCCGGATAAAATTCGAATTATTCATGCTTAAAAAGGGAAGGAAGTGATCAATACGTTTTCTGCATTTTTTATGAGACGAAGGAACTGGACCATTCCTTATGTCCTGTTCTTGGCCATCTTTGTCGTGATACCGCTCCTCCTGATCGTGTATTACGCCTTTACGAATGACGAGGGGATGTTTACCTTCGCCAATTTCCGTAAGTTTATGATCCATCCCGAGGCGATAAACACCTTCGTGTATTCAGTCGGGATCGCTTTGATAACGACCATTCTTTGTCTGCTGCTGGGATATCCGGCCGCTTGGATATTGAGCCAAGCCCGGTTTAATACTTCCCGTACGATGGTCGTTTTGTTTATCCTTCCGATGTGGGTCAATATCTTGATCCGTACGTTGGCTACCGTGGCTTTGTTCGATTTCTTGAATTTCCCGCTGGGAGAGGGGGCCTTGATCTTTGGTATGGTGTACAACTTCCTGCCCTTTATGATCTACCCGATTTATAATACGCTCCAGAAAATGGATCACAGCTTGATAGAGGCGGCGCAAGACTTGGGGGCGAATCCGTCGCAGGTATTTATCAAGGCCGTATTCCCACTATCGATGCCGGGAGTGATGAGCGGTATCATGATGGTGTTTATGCCGACCATCTCTACGTTTGCCATCGCCGAGTTGTTGACGATGAACAATATCAAGCTCTTCGGTACGACCATACAGGAGAATATCAATAACGGTATGTGGAACTACGGGGCGGCGCTTTCTCTTATCATGTTGTTATTAATCGGAATCACGGGATTGTTCAGCAATGAGAGCAGTGATTCGGCGAATGAGGGAGGGCTTATCTGATGGTGAAATATTTAGCTAAGGGATATCTATGGGCTTTGTTATTATTGCTCTACTCGCCAATCTTGATTATCATGATCTTCTCGTTTACGGAGGCGAAAGTACTGGGTAACTGGACCGGGTTCTCCACGAAATTATATAGCTCTCTTTTTGCCGGCAACGTACAACATTCGTTGGTCAGCGCCCTTTGGAATACGTTCGCTATCGCCATGATAGCCGCTACGGTATCTACCTTGTTGGGGAGCGTAGCCGCTATCGGGATCTTTAATTTGAAGGCAAGGGCCCGTAATGCCGTGAGTTTTGTCAATAACATCCCGATGTTGAATCCGGATATCATTACCGGTATTTCCTTGTTCCTGTTGTTTGTCAGCTTAGGGATCTCTCAAGGTTTGACGACGGTCGTGCTGGCGCATATCACGTTCTGTACGCCGTATGTGGTATTAAGCGTCATGCCTCGCTTGAAACAAATGAACCAGAATATCTACGAGGCGGCGTTGGATTTGGGGGCGACTCCGTTTCAGGCCTTGCGGAAGGTGATCTTCCCGGAAATCCGTCCGGGTATGATCAGTGGCTTTATCCTTGCCTTCACGCTGTCTATCGACGATTTCGCCGTGACCATATTTACGATTGGTAATGAGGGCTTGGAAACCCTTTCCACCTTTATCTACGCGGATGCCCGGAAAGGAGGTTTGACCCCGGAGTTGCGTCCCCTCTCAACGATTATATTCGTAACCGTGTTAGTATTGTTGATTGTTATAAATAAACGTGCTGAGAAAGCGAAGCGAGCGTAAATGAAAATGAAGAAATTTATATCGATTCTGTCTGTTTTGGCCCTGCTTATGGGGCTGTTCACTTCTTGCGGGCGCTCGGACGAGGAGAGAAGCAAGATCTTGAAGATTTATAACTGGGGAGATTATATCGACGAGGACGTCCTGACGGATTTCCCGAAATGGTATAAGGAACAGACGGGTGAGGAAGTCCGGATTATCTATCAGGTCTTTGATATCAACGAGATCATGTTGACCAAGATCGAGCGGGGACATGAGGATTTTGACTTGATTTGCCCTTCGGAGTATATCCTTGAGCGCATGCTGCGGAAAAATCTCTTGCTACCGATCGACCGTAATTTCGGGAAGACACCGGATTATATCGACAATGTCTCCCCCTATATCCAAAAGGAACTGAATAAGTTAAGTCAGCCGGGCCGTAAGACTACCGACTACGTGGTTCCTTATATGTGGGGAACCGCCGGCCTGTTGTATAATAAAGCCGATGTCTCGAGGGACGAGGTAATGTCGTGGAAATGCCTTTGGGACCCTCGTTTCAGGAATAAGATCTTGATGAAGGATAGTTATCGTGACGCTTATGGAACCGCTATCATATACGCCCATGCGAGGGAATTGGCGAATGGTACGATCACGGTGGAGCAATTGATGAACGATAGCCCCCCGGAAATGATCGCTATCGCCGAGGAATACTTAAAGAAAATGAAACCGAATATCGCCGGTTGGGAGGCCGATTTCGGTAAGGAGATGATGACGAAAGGAAAGGCGTGGCTGAATTTCACTTGGAGCGGCGACGCGGTCTGGGCCATGGAAGAGGCGAGTGCCGTAGGCGTAGATCTGGGGTATGAGGTTCCTTTGGAGGGTAGTAATATCTGGTACGATGGTTGGGCGATCCCTAAATACGCTCGCAACGTGAAGGCCGCCAGTTATTTTATGAACTATCTATGCCGTCCGGACATCGTCAGCCGTAATATGGAAGTGACCGGATATGTCAGCACCGTGGCTACCCCGGAAATATTGGCGGAAAAGATCGATACGACGCTGACCGAGTTCTCGGACGTAAGTTATTTCTTCGGACCGGGAGCGGAGCGTATCCAGATAGACCCGGCTCAATATCCGGACCGGAAGATCGTGGAACGTTGTGCCATGATCCGTGATTTCGGGAACGAGACGGAGGTGGTTCTGGAAATGTGGAGCCGGGTAAAAGGTGACAATCTTAACTCTTGGATTGTTATATTGATATTCGCTGTTTTCGGCTTGTTGTTTGTCTGGGTCGTTTACAAGCGGATCAATCGTTATCAACAGAAAAGACGACATCGCAGACGTCGTAGCTGGTATAAAAAGAAATGATATGGAAGGCATAAAGAACTTGATTATAGACTTGGGCGGTGTGCTTATTAACTTGACTCGCAACCGTTGTATCGAGGCTTTCGAGAATCTGGGCATGGAGAATATCCGGGAACAGATCACGAATAACTATCAACATAAGGACTTGTTTGAGCGATTAGAGTTGGGAACGATTTCGGTGGAACAGTTTCGCGATGATATTCGTGCCTTATCGGGAAAGCCCCTGACGGACGAACAAATCGACACGGCATGGATCGCCATGTTGGGAGACGTCCCGGAAAATAAGTTGCGTCTGCTATTGGAGCTTCGTGAACGCTATAATACGATGCTTCTGAGCAATACGAACGAGCTTCATTGGAAATGGTCCGAAGATACCTATTTCTCTTATCAAGGTCTTTGTGCCCAAGATTTCTTCCATAAGATTTACCTCTCTTACGAATTGCATATGCTGAAGCCGAACGCGGATATTTTTGAGTACGTACTGAAGGACTCGAATCTTTTAGCCGAGGAGACTATGCTGATTGATGACGCTTCCGTGAATTGCCGGGCGGCTGAATTATTGGGAATGAAGTCCTATATGCCGCAGCAAAGGGAGGATTGGTCGCATCTATTCAAATGAAGGCCGGTCATTGTTTGGTCCCGGCCTAAATGTCTTTAACCTTTAGGATATTATACGAGGTACCAAGATCATACACATCATTCCCGTCTACTTTCTTGATGTACTTTACGACACGGATGGTGACGGGAAGGATGATAACCTCGTACAAGGATTTAAGTACCGCCTGCGTCCCGATCATGATAAGCAATTCTCCGGCCGGGATCAATCCGGCGAAGGCGATCGGGAAAAAGATCAGGGAATCGGCACTCTCACCGATAAGGGTAGATACGATCGCTCGTAACGAGAAATTCTTTCCGTTGGAGGCGATTTTCATTTTGCTCATCACATAGGCGTTCAGGAAAGAACCGGCCAAAAACGCTATCAAGCTGGCGACCGCTATACGTGGGGCCATCCCGAAGACGAAATTGAAACCTTCCTCCCCCTCCCAGAAAGGGGCGGCCGGTAATAATACCGCCAATTGCGCGAAAGCGATCACTAGGAAATTAGAGGCGAAGCCACTCCAGATAATTAGCCGTGCCTTCTTGAATCCCCACACTTCCGCTATACAATCATTGATGATATACGAGATCGGGAATACGATCAAACCTGCGGTAGCCGTTATACCGCCTACTTGCACTACTTTTGTCTCTAAAAGATTGGACGCTACAAGGCATATATTAAAAAGTATACCTAGCAGCATGAAAGGTACTGTAACTGTTTTTTGCATGTCTTCTTGTTTTTAACGAGGTTTATCAAGCACTCGGGGCGCAAAGGTACGAAAATTCTCATTAAAAACGATGGGTATAGCAGATACCGATCGCATGGCGGTAATTCACGGGATCGTCTACATTAAATATATGGTAGCGATAATAGAGTTGGAGGTTATTGTTCGGGTTTAGTTGGTAATTACTTCCTGTGGAGAAACGGATCTTATCGGACCGCATCTTATTTCGCGTATCATTGAAGACCTCGGTGTAGGCAAAAGGACAGAAACCACTCTTGCCGATCTTATAGGAGAGGGTCAGCATCGAACGCAGATAATTCTTGGGATGTTCGGCGTGAACCTTATAGGTACTTTGAAAACGTTCCCGGACAGAGAGGGTAAAACGTCCGGCCGAATAAGTCCCCGTAGCGTAGAGATAATATCGGTTTCGCAACTCGTCGGATGCCTTGTATCGTGCTAGAGACATATATCCGCTTCCTGCCAGAAGATATTTATTAAACTTGTAGTTTACCTCAACGGTGGTGAGGAACCATTCCGCTTCCTTAAAGTCATCTCTCGGACGGATGTCCTCTTCTACAAGAAAGGATAAATGCTTATAGATTTTTCCGCATAGGCTCGCCTTGAAATACACACCTGCGCCTTCCATTCCGTATAGGGATGAAGTGCATCCTATTATAAAGAATAGGATCAGATAAATAGATCGTTTTGTATATGATGTGTTTTTCATGTAGAGTGACTTCCGTATGCAAAAGTAGTGTTTTTGGATGTAATACCAACGCCTCAGGATATTATATCCGATTTTTCTTATATTTGTCTCCTATTAACTATCAAATTCGAATACATGGAAAACATATCAAGAAGAACGGCTATCAAGACATTTTTAGCTGGAGGCGTGGCTTTGGCGACTACAGGTATCGAGGCGGCAGCCGCCGCGAAAAAGAAAACAGACGTGAAGGAACCCTTGAAAGGAAATGTCCGCCATTCCGTAAGTAAATGGTGTTTCGGCGATTATAAGCTGGACGAGTTCTGTGAGATCTGCAAGCATATAGGGATTGAATCCGTTGAGTTGCTGGACCCGGTAGATTGGCCGATCGTACAAAAACATGGCCTGACGGTGGCGATGGCGCAAGGGGCCGGGCTTGGAATAGATCGAGGTTTCAATGATCCGGCCTTGCATGACGAGTTGGTCGCCAGTTATGAGAAGGTGATCCCGATGGTGGCGGACGCTGGATTGACAAACTTGATTTGCTTCTCCGGCAGACGTAATGGCGTAACGGACTTGCAAGGCTGGGAGAACTGCGAGAAGGGGTTGAAGCGCCTTATCCCGTTAGCGGAGAAACACAAGGTCGTCTTGACCATGGAGCTTTTGAACAGTGTCGGCCATAAGGATTATCTGTGCGATCATACGGTTTGGGGGGCGGAGCTTTGTCGCCGTATCGGTTCCCCTAATTTTAAGTTACTATACGATATTTATCATATACAGATCATGGAGGGGAATATCATCGAGAATATCCGGAAATATAATCAATACTTCTCCCATGTCCATACCGGAGGTAGCCCGGGGCGCGCGGAAATCGACGAGACGCAGGAACTTTATTATCCGGCTATCATCAAGGCTCTTATGGAGACAGGCTATAAAGGCTTCGTTGGGCAGGAGTTCGTCCCCGCCCAAGAAGACAAGATCGCTTCCTTGGAGAAGTGTATCCGTATCTGTGATGTATAGGGCTATTTAGTAATAACTTACAGTGCCAAGCCAGTGCCGTTATAGTGGCACGGCTGTGCCACCAGCGTGGCATCGTTGTGCCATCGCTATGGCATCATCGTGCCATCGCCGTGGCATTATCGTGCCATAAGGGTGGCACGACTATAATACTAGAATGACAAAGACCTTGAATTTATTTTCTCCAGCCATGTTACGTTTTCTTTTCTCGATTGTCATTAAGATAGAATGGAACAAGAACAGTTTAAAAAAGAGATATTGCCTTTGCGGGAGAAACTATTCCTTTACGCGAGAAGGCTGCTTGATAACCCGGAGGATGCCGAGGATATCATGCAGGAAGTCTTTTTGAAACTATGGTATATGCGTGGCGAGTTAGACTATTATAATTTAGACTATTTTTTTATGTCGAGATATTGGATAGTAGTGTCTAAATTTTGTACACCACTGTCAAATAATTGGACAGTCTGTTTTGGAAAGTAAAATACTACTTGTTTGAGAATTAAATATTTAGTTAGTTTGGCACACTATTTGAATTAGATATGGTAAATTAAATAGTTAGATAACAATTAAAACAAATATAGTCATGATTAAGATCGAAGGTTTAAGTAAGTTTTTCCGTACGGAAGAGGTTGAGACAATTGCGTTGAATAAGGTTTCTTTGGAGGTAAAAGATGGCGAGTTCGTCGCTGTCATGGGACCTTCCGGTTGCGGTAAGTCTACGTTGTTGAATATTCTGGGTTTGCTGGATAACCCTTCCGAGGGAAATTATTACTTGGGCGACCAAGAGGTAGGACATTTGAAAGAGAAAGAGCGTACGCAGGTCCGTAAGGGAAACATCGGTTTCGTGTTCCAGAGCTTCAACTTGATAGACGAGTTGAACGTTTTTGAGAACGTGGAGCTGCCGTTGACTTATCTAAAGATCAAGGCGTCGGAGCGTAAGCAGATGGTAACGGATATCTTGAAGCGGATGAATATCAGCCACCGTGCGGCTCACTTCCCTCAGCAACTCTCCGGAGGTCAGCAACAGCGTGTGGCGATCGCCCGTGCGGTAGTTTCCAACCCGAAGATAATCTTGGCCGATGAGCCAACGGGTAACTTGGATTCCAAGAACGGTGCCGAGGTTATGCAGCTGCTCACCGAGCTGAATAAGGAGGGAACGACGATCGTAATGGTGACGCACTCCAAGCACGACGCGGGTTTCGCTCACCGTGTGATCAATTTATTCGACGGTAGCGTTGTTTCTTCCGTTAGTGAATTTATTTAGTCAACATGACATAAACACATACACACAAGAGTTTTTTATAAGCTAATTGGCCTGTGAAGGTCGGTTAGCTTTCAATTTAACTTAAATACAAATCGATGAGACAGCTATATTATACAATCCGTTATTTACTTCGAGGCCGAGGGGGAAATGTGATCAAGGTTCTGTCCTTGACACTAGGACTTGGAGTGGGATTGATCCTGTTCGCTAGGGTCGCTTTTGAATTGAGCTTCGATACATTCTTTGACCAAGTGGAAGATTTGTATAGCGTGCATGTGCGATACAATGATGATAAAACGGGAGAGGAAGATGGGTCTCGTATCCTATTTGCCCCGATCCCGGAGGCTTTGCGGCAAGAGTTCCCCGAGATACAGTATGCGACGGTTTGCCGGAGAAGATACGGAGCCGTATTGTATCATGGTGAGGATCGGTTCAAGCCCCGTTTGATGATGGCGGATTCCCTCTTTTTCCGTACGATGGGAATCAAGGTGCTAAGAGGGGATGACCGTTTGTTGGGAATCGAAGATCAAGTTTTCTTATCGGAAAAAATGGCTGAACGTATATTTGGCAAGGAAGATCCGATCGGGAAACAACTGCTGTACGGAAAAAACTATCCTTATACGGTGGCCGGGATATTCCGTGACATACCGGAAAATAGTCATTTACGTTTTGACGCTGTCGCTTCTTTCATTAATATGAAAACCCAGTTCGGTGCCTATGCCGGTTGGGGTGCCGACGATAGTTATCTGGGCTATATCCGCCTGAAACCGGGTGTGTTCCCGGAACAAATCAATCAGAAAATACCGGCTTTATTGCCTAAATATATAGATGTAGAAAGAGAGAGGAAACAAGGTTTTGATATGGAGCTTTATATCAAGCCGGTCTCGGAGATATATACGCAAAGTACCGAGGTGAAGCGGATGGTGGTGATCATGAGCGTACTGGCTTTCGCTTTGTTATTCGTGGCGGCGATGAATTATATCTTGAACTCGGTATCTTCTCTGCCGATCCGGGCGAGATCCGTAGGAGTACATAAATGTAATGGAGCTTCCAGCAAGGACATTTTCAATATGTTCTTGTTTGAGACGGCGGCTTTATTTGTTGTGGCTCTTGTATGTATGGCATTGCTTTTATTCGCTTTCCGGGAATATGTAGCGGATATGGCGGCTGTTCCTACTTTGGGCACTTTATTGAATGCGCAGACTATATGGCTTCCTGCGATCATGATCTTGGCTATATTCATTTTGTCCGCCTTGCTACCGGCCCGTTTGTTCAGCGTTATCCCGGTTACCCAAGTATTCCGGGTATCTACTTCGGGTAAGCAGGGATGGAAGCGGAGTTTGCTCTTTATCCAGTTTGGGGGAATTGCGTTTGTCATTACATTATTGGTGATCGTGTTATTGCAATATGATCGGCTAATGAATAATGATTTAGGATATGATCCGGAAAATATAGTGTATGCCCCCTTGAATAATATGGATGATCCGGAAACGGCCAAACTTACCGCCGAGTTCAAGAAGTTACCTTATGTCACGGCTACGGGGCTTTCGTCAATGGACATTCTAAGTGGTTATGGTGGTTTCCCTATTCTGGATAATGAGAAAAACTGGCTGTTCACGGCCCGACAGGTAAACTATGATGCCGATTATCTCTCTCTGATGAAAATCCCCTTGCTTGAGGGGCAACCACTAAAAGGTGACGGGGATATTTTAGTGAATGAGTCATTCGTGAGTAAACGTGGGTGGACGGATGCTGCGATCGGTAAATATATTTATGATGATGAGGGTAATTTAAAAGGAAAAATAGTGGGTGTAACCCGTGATTTCATGGTGAATTCCTTCTTCACTCCCCAGTTACCGGTCATCATGTTTGGTAGTGACCGGATGAGTTATTGTAACTTTACGGTTCGTGTCTCCGAGCTAACTCCGGAATATTTACGGGAAATGAATGATAAGATCGCGGAACTATTTCCGAATGAGGATGTCGGTTTTACGGTGCTGAAAACGATCATAGAGTCTCAGTATGAGGGAACCCGTCATTTCCGTGACGGCGTCTTTGTTGCCTCGATCGCTATCTTGCTGATCACCTTAATGGGATTATTCGGATATATTACGGACGAGATGCACCGTAGGAGCAAGGAGATAGCGATTCGCAAGGTGAATGGAGCGACGGCCCCGAATATTTTACGTCTTTTATCTAAGGATGTTTTGATCACGGCTTTCCCGGCTATCCTTTTAGGAGTGATAGCCTCACGAGTCGTGGGAGAGAGCTGGTTGAGGCAATTCGCGGATAAGATACCGCTGACTGTTTTTATTTTCATATCTACGGCTCTACTGGTTCTAGCGATCATTTGGGGATGCGTGATCCTGAAATCTTGGAATATCGCCAATGAGAATCCGGTCCGTAGCATTAAGAACGAATAATATAACAGGTAATATAAAATTACGTATGAAAACTATTTTGAGGAATCTCTTGAGTGTATTGTGCCGTTTCAAGATGGCGACACTTTTAAATGTATTAGGACTATCTGTGGCTTTTTCTGCTTTCATCTTGATTATGATGCAAGTGGACTATGACCGGAATTTTGACCGAGGCATAAAGGATGTGGATCGGATATTCCGGGTAGAGGTGGCTTATGAAAGTGGTACGAAACAGGCTATTATAAACCGTCCGTTAGCGGAAGCTTTTATCCGATCATCACCGCATATTCTGGCCGGTTCGTTATTGGATCCTTGGGGAGAGGGCGCTTTCTTTTATACGGAGGAGAACGGTGTTCGGAATAATTTCAAGGAGCGATGGATGCGTGTATTTCCTGAGTATGCGGATATATTTACGTTTGATATGTTGGACGGCAGCGCCGATAAATTGAAAGAACCCAATATGGTATTACTTCCGCTAAGTCTATCGAACAAGCTTTTCGGCAATCAATCCGCGGTGGGTAAGCAGTTGCATATGGTTAATTCGAAAGGTGTTTTCACCATTGGAGGAGTGTATCGGGATTTCCCGGATAACTCATCTGTGGGGAATAGTATCTATTACCAATTAAATCCGAAAGAGAATTTCCAGAACTTTGGCAATTGGAATTATATGTTCTACGTCCGTTTGGATGATCCAGCGAACGCTTCCGGCTTGTTCGAGAATTTCAAAGCGCATTTCGATGTATCTACCTTATCGAAAGATTTCTCTTGGGAAGGAGGTGGAATGTCTTTGGTTCTGAACCCTCTGACGGAGGTGCATTTCGACTCCGGGGTCACTTACGATAATGCTCCGAAGGCAAGTAAATCTACTATGCTTGTCTTATTTGCGATCGCCATCGTGATCGTAGTGATTGCCGGTATTAATTTCACGAACTTCAGTACGGCGCTTACGCCCATGCGTATCAAGAGCATAAATACGCAAAAAGTATTGGGTGGCGAGGTCTCGGTGATCCGTATGTCTCTGATTTTGGAGGCTATCGTTATCAGTGTTATCTCTTTCCTGTTGGCGTTGCTTTGGGTCTCTTTGTTTTCCAGCACAACCTTATCCGCGCTTATCGACGCTCGGATTGCCTTGATGGATTATCCGTTGTTGTTGGGGGCTACGGCATTGATCGCGATTGCTACCGGTTTGTGCGCCGGGTTGTATCCCGCTTATTATATGACATCTTTTTCTCCGGCCTTGGTATTGAAAGGAAGTTTCGGTCTGTCACCAAAAGGCCGCCAGATGCGTAATGTCTTGATTGGCGTGCAGTATGTGGCTTCATTTGGGTTGATTATTGGGGCGGTATTCATGTATTTGCAGAATTATTATATGCAGCACGCCCCGTTAGGCTATGATAAGGATGAGATTATCGTTACCGATCTGAACTCTAAACTCTGGAAAAGCCATGAGGCTTTCGTGAGCCAGGTGAAATCTTTCTCGGGCATCGATGACGTGACGTTCGCCGAGCCTCTTCTCTCCAGCAGTGACCAGTACATGGGGTGGGGACGTGAGTATCAAGGCAGAGAGATCAGTTTTCAATGCCTGCCGGTAGATCCTTCTTTCCTAAAGGTGTTAGGGATACAAGTAAATGAAGGCCGCGACTTTCGGGAGGAAGACGCTAATAATCCTTATGGGGCTTATATTTTTAATGAGCGTGCGCGTGCCGCCTATGAAATGGAGGTAGATGCGATGATTGACAGCACAAAAATCGTCGGTTTCATACCGGACGTGAAATTCGCCTCTTTCCGTACGGAGATAGCGCCCATGGCGTTTTTCGTATGGGGAACACGTAATTGGGGGAGTCGTCCTAACTGGGCATATATCAAGGTAAAGGCGGGATCAGACTTGCGGGCAGCCATGGATCATGTGCGATCGGCCGTGCGAACATTCGATCCGGAGTATCCCTTCAATATCCGTTTTTTCAATCAGGTGTTGAATGATTTGTATAAGAAAGAGGGGAATCTGAGTTCCTTGATTACCTTGTTCGGGCTATGCGCTATTTTCATCTCTATCGTAGGAGTCTTTGGTTTGGTAGTATTCGATAGCGAGTATCGGAAGAAAGAAATTGGTGTTCGTAAGGTGCTGGGTTCTACCACGGGCGAGATTATCGTGATGTTCAACAAGACGTATATACGTATTTTATGTGTTTGTTTCGTATTGGGCGCTCCGGTTGCGGGTTATGCGGTGAGCCGCTGGTTGGAGAATTTCGCTTATAAGACACCGATGTATTGGTGGGTGTATTTGATCGCTTTTGCTATCATAGCGGTTATCACAATATTGACTGTCACTTTCCAAAACTGGCATGCGGCGAATGAGAATCCAGTACATAGTATTAAGAATGAGTAGAAGATTTTTGTAGAATCATATTGCTGTTTTCATAGAAAAGTATGTGTCCAATAATTGTACAATGGTGTCCAATTATTGGACACTTCTGTTTTATGAATTGAGAATTAATTTATTGAATATTAGTTTGATATGTAGTTTGGCACGTTATTTGAATATTATTAGATGGATTTGAGTATAATAAATTAAAACAAATACAGCCATGATTAAGATCAAAGGTTTAAGTAAGTTTTTCCGTACGGAAGAGGTTGAGACAATTGCGTTGAACAAGGTTTCTTTGAATATCTTGAAACGAATGAATATCAGCCATCTTATTTAAGGAATACTCTTTTTGGGTCGATTTTAGTATCAATAAAATAGAGCAAGTTATGAAAACAATCATACGCAATTTCATCAATGTATTAATACGTTTCAAGGTAGCTACCTTTTTGAATGTAGCGGGATTAGCGGTTGCTTTCGCCGCTTTTATCGTGATTTTGATACAGATTAATTTTGAGCGGACTTTTGACCGTTGCCATCCTACGTCCGGGCGGATTTTTAGGGTGGACTTGACCATTCCGGGTACTTTCGGGACAATATTACCCCGTGCCTTTGTGGAGGCTGTCATCCAATCTTCCCCGCATATAGAGGCGGGTACATTGTTGACTCCTTCTTTTGGCCAGAATGGTGTTTATCTCTCGGTGGATAGAAACGGGCAACCGTTTGGGTTTAAGGAAATCGTGACAACCTGCCACGCTAGTTTACCGAAGATATTCGCGTTCCCGATCGTGGAAGGCGATATCGATTGCTTGAAAGATCCCGAGAAAGTAATGGTACCCCGAAGCTTGGCTGACAAGTTGTTTGGGGAAGACATCTCCGCGGTTGGTAAGACGTTGCGAGCGGAAGAAAATATCTGGACTAAATCGGCTAAACTCTTTACGATTGGCGCGGTTTATAAGGATTTCCCGGAGAACACGCAGCTTCGGAACGTGGTCTATACGGCGATCGATCCGGATTATAATATCAATAATTTTAGCTCAAGTAACTGGGTTTGTTATTTATTGCTTGATAATCCTGCCATGGCAGATGAGGTTGCCGATAATTTCAACCGTCATTTTGATTTCAAGAAGATTTACCATGAGGGAGAACAGATCCGGCTCGTCCCGCTGACTGATATTTATTATATGAATGAGACGCAAGACGGTGGTACATTCCGGAGCGGAAACAAGGAAGTCACGGCCTTATTGTTCGGTATAGCCCTTCTGATCGTCATTGTCGCGGCTATTAACTTCACGAACTTTAGCACTTCTCTGACTCCGTTGCGAATCAAAAGCATCAATACGCAGAAGGTATTGGGTAGCTCGGATACTTTGTTGCGCAGATCTTTATTGATAGAGGCAGCCCTTATTAGTTTTATAGCATGGCTGGTAAGTCTCGTTATCGTTTGGGGATTGGATTGGGCGGAAGCGCTACCTTTTATCGAGGCCGATTTGAGTTTGGTCTCAAATCTTCCGATCGTTTTCTTGTGTGGCATCGTAGCGTTGGTTATCGGTTGGCTGGCGGGCATTTATCCTGCTTATTATATAACTTCTTTTCCTCCGGCCTTGGTGCTGAAGGGCAGCTTCGGGTTATCTCCTTCCGGGCGTAAGTTACGTACGACATTGATTTGTGTCCAGTTCGTTGTTTCGATCGTGTTGATTATCGGGGCTTGCTTTGTGCAAATCCAGAATAGTTATATGAGGAATTTCTCTTTAGGATTCGATAAGGATCAGGTAGCTATCGTGGAGCTGAATGAGACAATGTACAATAAGCATCACGATACATATGTGAATCGCTTGAAAGAGAATCCGGGGATCGAGGATGTGGCTTTCGCTATGGAGAAAGTGGGCTCTAAGGACGGGTATAACACGAATGGCGGTAATTATAAGGGTAAGGACTTTCAGTATTTCATAATTATAGCATCTTCCAATTTCTTGCGGGTGATGGGGATTCCGGTTATAGAAGGGAGAGATTTCTCAAAGGCGGACGAACTTTCGGATCATGTGTCTTATATATTCAATCGTACGGCGATGGAGGGGTTGGATATGCAAGTGGGTGACGCGTTCGATAGCTATTCTTCCGGTCATCTTATCGGTTTCTCCGACGATGTGAAATTCACCTCGCTTCGTGGTGGAGAGGATAATATCGCTTTCTTGGTCGGAAACTTTGGTTATTCTTTGCCAATCTCTTATATCCGCTTGAAAGCCGGATCGGACATTCATGCCGTAGTAGGTCACATCCAGGAGACGATGAGAGAATTAGACCCTTCCTATCCGTTCAATATCGAGTTCTATGATGAGATCTTTAATCATCTTTACCGGAAAGAGGAGAACCTGCGCGATCTGGTTACGGTCTTTAGTTTACTGGCGATTATTATCTCTTTGGTCGGGGTATTTGGCTTAGTGGTGTTCGAGACTCAATACCGCCGTAAGGAAATAGGTATCCGCAAGGTACATGGAGCTACGGTAGGGGAGATCCTGCTGATGTTTAATAAGGCCTATCTGAGGATTGTAGGTATTTGCTTCGTGATAGCGGCGCCGGTCGCTTGGCAGGGCGTGAAGATGTGGCTCGAGGGCTTCGCTTATAAGACTCCGCTTCATTGGTGGGTATTCTTAATCGCCTTATTGATCGTAACCGTAATCACATTATTGACCGTAAGCTTCCAGAACTGGAAAGCGGCGAACGAGAACCCGGTAAATAGTATCAAGAGCGAGTAATCCACCATCCCATCTTCCACGCCAGTAGCAAGATCAGTAGGGAAAGGACCAAGCAGGCTAATAGCAACCAAACTCCCAATCCGTTGACGAAAAGGATGGGGACGAAGGTGATCAATAAGATCTCTATGGGAGCGATAGGCAGGTAAGCCATCGCGTAATCATCCATCGCTTTGCTGGAAAGTTTCGGATCGACGATCCGCAGCAAGGCGATGCCCATGGCCATCGTGCCGGTCCACCATCCCCAAGCGAAAATCATGCGCTCGAACCAAAAGGTCTTGGCTAATCTTCTTCCTAAGAAGAATGTTATGCACCAGACGATCGCCACGCCCGCTATGATGAGTACGATAAGCGGCAAGGCATATTTTACGATCACCCCTAGCTTGATAGACGCTACACCGCAAGCTACCAACATATCCGTGAAGGAACTGCTCAGCCTCTGGGTCGTCTGCGGGCAGATATATCTGGATATGGTTGTCGCGTCGAAGAATTTCTTTAATACTAATCCAATGATAAAGGCACAACTGAAAACAGGTAACTCCAATACCGGATAATACACCTTTACGGTTTGGCTAACCATATATCCCAAAAAAGCCACGACAAATACCAAGGCCACATGGAAAGTCAGCGTATCGATGGATATGGAGGAAGTCGTAGCTTCTCCGATGGAATCCCGCTTATCCTCTGGCAGCAACCCACTTCTCAGCTCGTCCGGTAGATCGTCGAAATCCGAGATAAAAGCGGTTTGTTTATGCTTGGCCGCCCATTTGACCATCAGTAAACCTCCGATGATCGAGCAAATAACCCCCACGGTAGCGGTTGTCATGCCTAAACTGCGAGCCTCGTCCCAGCCCAATCCCTCGAACGCGGACCCGATAGCGGCGGCTGTGCCGTGTCCGCCATAAAAGCCTGTCGGCAGCATAATGCCGAAAGCGTCATTCAGGTCCGGCCAGATCAGCTTGATCACGTACAATCCGAACAAGCCTACTAATGCCCATTGCAATAACATACCCACCTGAGCGTACGCCCACATCGGCCCGACTCGTTTCGCTACTTCTTTCATGGAGACGTTCGGGGAAGATAAAGGCAACGCGCCGAACACCAAGGCGATAAGGATCGCCGCATAAGTACCTAAATCATTGGAAAGCGGAATCCACCCCAGTCCATTAGGTCCGAACGCCAGTCCTAGCAAGCCCGCGATCAAGCTGGGTGGGATGAATAATTGTTGTATCAGTTTTACCTTGACTCGTATGAATTTGCCAACCAATAGAAGTATCGAAATGAATCCAAGATCCGTAAAGAGAGTCCAAGGGGTGAACTGTGTTAGGTCTATCATAGTAACTACTTACTTTATGTTCGTTTAAATATCTATTGTACAAATATATTTTATTCTCATGAGAAATACTAGAAATCCAAACGAATTCTATATCTCCATCTCCTTTTTACGATAAACGGAAGGAGAGCAACCCATAACTTTCGTAAACGTACGCGAGAAGTAGGCGGCATCCTCGAATCCCAGATGCGTGGCGATCTCATTCAACTTCATATTCGTTAGCTCGATATATTCACAAGCCTTCTGTATTTTCAAGCGTATGAAGTAATTCATGGGCGAGACCCCGGTCTCGCCAAAGAAGAGAGCCGAGAAGTGAGAAGGGGAATATTTGAAATAAGACGCTAATTCCTTCAAGGTAAGATTCTGCTGGATGTTCTCACGCATATAATGAATAACCCGTGCCGTGAACGGATATTCTTTTTGCGAGGGAATCATGATATGGCGGAATTGCTCCAGATAGATGAAAGAGGCCAGAAAATTGTAAAGGCACATGGAGGAATAAATCATATATTCTTTAATATATCCCATGGAGAAACTGCTATATATCTCCTCAAACAGCCGTAACCGATCTTGTAAACGGGAATATTCATTCGGCAAAATAGTGACCGGAACCGGATGCGACGGCAGGAATTGATCGCGCAGCTTGCCTTGGAAGTGTAACCAGTAAATAGTCCATGGATCTCCCTCGTCTGCCCCGAACGAGTAGGGGATACCGGGAGGGATGATGATATATTGGTATTTCTCTACGGTATATTGTTTACCGAGGATACGATACCACCCTTTTCCCTCCGTACAATAAATAAGCATGGCGTAGTCACAGCCATGTTCTTTTTGGAGAAAATGATATTTAACACGTGGGAAGAAACCGATCTTGCGTACATATAAATTATTGATGAGCGGTTCCCTCCGGTAGCTTGCCAATAGTTCCTCGGGTAAAGAAACGAGCCGTTCTCCCTTAAATCCTTCTTTTATCTTGACCATGATCTATAAATCATAAGATTGTACAAGTAAATCGGAACAAATGTAGCATTCCTTTCTGGATTATTGAAATAATTTTGCCGACATAAATCATAACATAATGCCATGAATAAAATTCTAGTTGTAACTTCTTTTGTATTTGTATCTTTTTTGTCTTGTACGGGATTAACCGATAGACAGCGATTGGCCAATCAGATATTGTCTGATACGAATTTGTTGAAGGTCGATAGTATGGCTCGTGCTACCATCCGCAATGGTTTTAACGCGGGCAGCGGTTATTCCCAGATATGGGCTCGTGATATGAATACGTTTATAGAGATCGCTTGCGAGGAGAGTGATCCACACGAACTGCGGGAAGCTATCTTATTGTTTTTCGCTCTTCAACAGCCGAATGATGAGATGATCGATGGTTATGTGCTGAAAGGAGATTTTACATGGTATGATGATACGCCTTATTATTCGAATGCCGCCCCGAAACATGTCGCTTTTAAGAATACGGTAGAGACGGACCAAGAGTCTTCCTTGATTCAGATCGTAGGTAAATACATTCGTAAGACGGGTGATCGGGAGATATTGAATGAGAAAGTTGCCGGGAAGACCGTTCTCGAGCGAATGAACGCGATGGTAGATTATCTGATGCGGGAACGATATAATGAGAAATATGGATTGCTTTATGGAGCAATGACCGCTGATTGGGGCGATGTACAGCCGAATGACGATTTCGGATGTGATATGAATGATTTGTCGGATCCAGCTATCGATGTATATGATAACGCTATGTTCATAATCGCCTTGGATTATTTGTTGGAAATGGCTCCTGATTCTCCGCAAGCCTCCCGTTGGAAAAGTCTGCGTGAGGGAATCGAGAGAAATGTGCGGGCTCATTTATGGGACGAGAAGCGCCAGAAGTTCATTCCTCATATTTATCCGGAGAAATCTCCGATTCCGGAAGGTTTTGATGAACTTGCCATTCATTATCATGGTGGGACGGCTATCGCTATAGAGGCCGGCTTATTATCGAAAGACGAGATACGTACCGTAAATGCCCAGATGCTTGAGAATGTTCGCCTGTCGGGTATGCCGAGTATTGGTCTTACCTTATATCCCGTGTATCCGGATGGTTTTTTCCATGGAGGAATGTCAAAGGCTTATCTGTATCAGAATGGCGGGGATTGGACTTGGTTTGGCGGTCGGATGATCCAGCAGCTTGTCGTTAATGGAATGGTTGAGGAGGCTTATGCGGAGATTCATCCGATGATCGAGCGTGTGATCCAAAATGACGGATTCTACGAATGGTATGGCAAAGGCGGTGTCCCCAGCGGCTCTGGTAATTTCAAGGGATCGGCCGGAGTGTTATCTAAGGCGATTGAATTATTAAGGGATTGGGCAGAGAAAAATAAGAGTTAAATACAAGCGTGCAATATTAAATATCAAAAGAGATGAGAAAAAGTAATTATGATAAAATGCCGGCCACCGTTGTAGACGGTACCTTGTGGAAAGGCTGGGAATCGATACGGAAGCGATTGGCGGAGATACATGCGGAAACGAATGGATCACAAGTTTGGGTGGTGGAATGCTACCAAGGGGTTCATCACGAGGAGTTGATGCGTGAACTGCAAGCGCTCGCGCCCGATCGTTTTATCAATACGCGAGATTTATTTAAATCGGCAGAAGATATAGAGGCGATGACCTATCCTTATCTGACGGATGACCGGTTGTTTGGCCGCCGGGCTCATTTCTCTTATACGGATTTCTTGGATGAGGAGAAGGTGAACGCCTGCCGGGAGTCCTTGCGTGATGGAAAAGGCTGGACAATCGTTTATGGCCACGCCGCCGCCGAGATCGTTCCCGCTCCGGACAAATTGATCTACGCGGATATGGCTCGTTGGGAGATCCAGATGCGTTCCCGTAGAAAAGAGGTGAACGGGCTAGGTGTGGAAAACCGGGAGGAAGCCCCGTCGTACCATTATAAGCGAGGATATTTTATTGATTGGATTGTTTGCGATAATCTGAAGAAGAAAGTCCTTCCCAAGGTCGATTATTGGTTGGATACCCATATCGTCGGAACACCTAAGATGATTTCCGGGGAGACCTTGAAAGAAGGGTTAGAGAAAACGGCGCATACTCCGTTCCGGGTAGTACCTTTCTTCGATCCGGCTCCTTGGGGCGGCCAATGGATGAAAGAGGTCTGTGATCTGGATAAAAAGCAAGATAACTTCGGCTGGTGTTTTGATTGCGTGCCCGAGGAAAATAGTTTATACCTGAAAGTTGCCGGAGAGCTGTTTGAGATCCCTTCCAATGACTTGGTATTCTATAAGACGAGAGACTTGCTGGGCGGGCCGGTCGAGGCTCGTTTCGGACAAGATTTCCCGATCCGTTTCGACTTCTTGGATACGATGGGAGGAGGAAACCTAAGTTTGCAAGTGCATCCGGTCACCCAATATATCCGGGATACGTTCGGGATTTATTATACGCAGGACGAGAGCTACTACCTGCTGGATGCCGAGGAGGACGCTACCGTTTATCTGGGATTGAAAACCGGTGTCAACCCGGACGAGATGATCGCTGCCCTAAACGAGTCCCAACAGACCGGAAAGCCTTTCGATACGGAGAAATATGTCAACAAATGGCCTGCCAAACGCCATGATCATTATCTGATCCCCGCCGGAACGGTCCATTGTTCGGGAGCCGGTGCCATGGTGCTGGAGATTAGCGCTACCCCAAGTATCTTTACCTTTAAGCTTTGGGACTGGGGCCGCTTGGGATTGGACGGACTGCCTCGACCGATTAATATCGGCCACGGCTCGAAAGTGATCCAATGGGAGCGGCAAACGGAGTTTGTCCGTCATAACTTGATCAACCAAGTGGAGATGATCGCCGAGGGAGACGGTTGGCGGGAGGAGCGGACCGGCTTGCATGAGAACGAGTTCATCGAGACCCGCCGTCATTGGTTCACGGATATCGTGCCTCACAATACGAATGGAGGGGTGCAAGTACTGAATGTAATCAAGGGAGATGAGTTGATCGTGGAGAGTCCGACAAACGCTTTTGAACCATTCATCGTTCATTACGCGGAGACTTTTATCATTCCGGCTTGCGTGGGTGAATATACGATCCGCCCGTATGGATCGTCCGTAGGTAAATACTGTGGTACTATAAAAGCTTACGTACGATTTAGGCAATAATCACCGTGCCATAGGCATCGCACAACTGTGCCACCCTTGATGGCACGGTAGTGCCACTGCGATGGCACGCCAATGCCAACCCTATGGCACGGCTGTGCCACCACGGTGGCACTGGCGGAACATGGGTAAATAAAGAAAAGGAATATATGATGTATACAAATGACAATAGAATAGTAATGACATTGGATGCGGGAGGAACGAATTTTGTTTTCTCTGCCATCCAAGGAGGAAAAGAGATAGCCGATCCGGTAGTTCTTCCGGCATGCGCGGATTGTTTAGATAAGTGTTTAGGCAATTTGGTAGAGGGTTTTAAGGCAATTCAGGCAGGCTTGCCGGAAACTCCGGTCGCTATCAGTTTCGCTTTTCCCGGTCCGGCAGACTATCAAGCCGGTATCATAGGCGATTTACCCAACTTCCCCTCTTTCCGGGGTGGAGTAGCGTTAGGCCCGTTTCTGGAAGATATATTCGGGATACCGGTATTTATCAATAACGATGGGAATTTATTCGCATATGGAGAAGCGTTAACCGGAGCCCTTCCGGATATAAACCTCCGTTTGCGGGAGGCAGGAAGCATGAAGCAATATAAGAACCTGCTGGGAGTCACCTTGGGTACCGGTTTTGGTGCCGGGGTTGTCATTAATCAAGAGCTTCTATTGGGAGATAATGCGGCAGGAGGAGATATCTGGTGTTTTCGGAATAAGAAATATCCGGAGTATATCGTAGAGGAGAGTGTCAGCATACGTGCGGTCATGCGAGTATATGCGGAACGATCCGGTGATACGGGAGCGCATACTCCGAAAGAGATCTTTGAGATCGCCGAGGGTATTTGCCCGGGTAACCGGGAGGCTGCTATTACGGCTTTCTCCGAATTAGGGGAGCTAGCGGGGGATGCGTTGGCGTCTGCCATTACTTTAATCGATGGCATCATCGTGATCGGTGGTGGACTATCGGGGGCTTCTAAATATATTCTCCCTGCTTTGTTGAAAGAATTGAACTCATCTACCGGTATGATGGATGGAAGTCGTTTCGGCCGATTGCAAATGAAAGCTTATCTTTTGGAGGATGCGGAGAGTTTCGCTGATTTCGCTAAAGGAGGAGCTGTCGAGGTACCCATTCCGGGTACCAATCGCAAGGTAGGGTATGATCCTTGTAAACGGATAGGGGTGACCGTAAGTAAACAAGGTGCTAATCGCTCGATCGCTATGGGAGCTTATGTTTTTGCGTTAAACCATCTATCTAAAGGAATATGAGACAAAAATATAGTATAGGACCTGTATGGTTCCTGATGTTTGCGTGTGCTTTCTTCACATCCTGTGTGACACAAGGCAAGAAAGTTCAGCAAGAAGAGCTTAGCCAATATGTAGAACCTCGGATCGGTACGGCGCATTGCCGTTGGTTTCATTTTACCCCGGGAGCGATGCCTTTCGGTATGGCCAAGCCGGCTCCTTCTACGAACGGGCATATCGGGAATAAATCCGGTTGGGAGGCGACCGGTTACGATTATCGGGATCAATCGATCGAGGGTTTCCCCTGCTTGCATGAGTTTCAGATCGGTGGAATCGTACTGATGCCTACGACGGGTCCATTGAAAACAATTCCCGGGGCGGTAGACGACTCGACAGGTATAGGATACCGTTCCCGTTTTGACCGTACGGACGAGATCGCTACCGCCGGTTATTATTCCGTTCTCCTAAAAGATTACTCGATTTGTGCGGAGCTTACCGCTACCCCTCGTGTCGCTATTCAGCGTTATACATTTCCGGCCGGGGAGGATAGCCATATCTTGTTCGATATAGGAAACCGTCAAGGAGAGAGCGGAGCTGTACGGGATGCTGAAATTACTTTTACGGAAGACGGGCATATCGAGGGCTGGGTGATTACCGAGCCTGAATATGTGAGGAAATATCAACCCGGGGCATCGGTTCCTTTGTATTTCTCGGCGGTGCTGGACAAGGTTCCCGTTGGATTTGGCGCTTTCAACGGAGCGGATATCCGTCCGGATGAACGGAAAGCGACGGGCGTGGGGGCCGGACTTTATCTGACATTCCGTACCCAAGATCAAGAGTCGGTAACCGCTAAAGTAGGTCTTTCCTATACATCCGTGGAGAATGCCCGGTTAAATAGGGAGACTGAGGCCGCTACCCTTACGTTTGACGAGGCAAGGGAAATATCTCGCCAAACATGGGAAGAATATTTGGGACGTATCCGGGTAGAGACTCCAGCGCGAGAGGATAAGGTGAAATTCTATACCGGTTTGTATCACGCTTTATTGGGGCGTGGGTTAGCTAGCGATGTGAATGGCGCTTATCCGAGAAATGATGGCTCGGTAGGACAAATCCCTTTGAAAGACGGGAAACCGGTACATAACTTATACAATACCGATGCCGCTTGGGGAGCGCAATGGAATCTGACACAGGTTTGGGCTTTGGCCTATCCGGAATATTATTCGGATTATATAAGTAGCCATTTGTTGGTGTACAAGGACGCCGGCTGGCTGGCGGATGGAATCGCTAATAGCCGTTATGTCTCCGGGGTTGGTACGAATTTATTAAGTACGATTATCGCTGGCGCTTATCAATGTGGCATCCGGGATTTCGATGTGAATACGGCTTATGAGGCTTGCTTGAAGAATGAGTTGGATGGGGAGAATCGTCCGTTGGGCGCGGGAAAGATCGATACCCGTTATTTCGTGGAATATGGTTATGTACCTCATTTGGATAAAGGGGACGGGCCGGACGAGGCTTTCATGTTTTCCGCTTCCCATACCTTGGAATATGCTTATAGTGCGTGGGCCGTGGCCCAATGGGCGAAGCAACTGGGTAAGACGGACGATTATAACCGTTTGATGGACTTATCGAAAGGCTGGGAGCGTATCTATGACCCTTCCTGTAATTTTGTCCGTCCTAAAAAGAAGGATGGTACGTTTATCGAGGACTTCAATCCGATGCAAGTATGGCGCGGATTCCAAGAAGGTAACGCTTGGCAATATACATTCTATGTACCGCACGACGCGAAAGGCTTGGTCGCAAAAGTAGGTGCGGACGTGTTTAACCATCGGTTGGATAGCATCTTCACGGTGTCTCGTAAATTAATCTTTAGCGGAGGCACGGAAGTAGGGGCTTTCGCCGGTTTGCAAACCTTGTATAACCAAGGAAATCAACCTTGTTTGCACATCTCTTGGATGTTCAACGAGGCCGGTCGTCCCTCGCTTACGCAAAAATGGGTGCGGGCGATCTTGAATGAGTTCTATGGTACGGATGGCATCCACGGTTATGGCTACGGACAAGATGAGGATCAAGGCCAGCTCGGGGCTTGGTACGTGATCTCTTCCTTAGGCTTATTCGATATGAAAGGCTTGACGGATCAAGCGCCTTCTTTCGCTTTGGGTAGTCCTTTGTTCGATAAGATTACGATCCGGCTGAATGACCGCTATTATAAAGGGAAGGAATTCGTGATCGAGACTCGTAATAATAGTAAGCAAAATGATTACGTGCAATCCATGGACTTAAACGGGAAACCATTGACGGATACTCGTATTCCTTTCTCGGAGATTGTTCAAGGTGGACATTTGGTTTTAGAAATGGGTAACCAACCAAAAGATCGATATGAAAACTAAAAGTACGAACTCCGCTATATTCCCGATCCTTTTTGGTTTTTTCGTGATGGGATTCGTGGATGTCGTGGGAATTGCCACGAATTATGTGAAGATGGACTTTGGTTTGTCCGATACGTTGGCGAACCTATTGCCCATGATGGTCTTTCTTTGGTTCGCCCTGTTCTCTGTCCCTACCGGTATCTGGATGGGACGGCACGGGCGTAGGAATACGGTGGTCGTAGCCTTGGCTATCACAACCTTGGCGATGCTGATACCTCTATTCTTCTATGACTTTGCTTGTATCTTGTTTGCGTTCGCTTTGCTGGGAATTGGAAATACGATCTTGCAAGTATCTTTGAACCCGATGGTAGCCCGGGTGGTAAATCCGGATAAGGTAACGAGCGTGCTTACGTTAGGGCAGTTTATTAAGGCGGTATCTTCCTTCTTAGGGCCGATTATCGCAGGTGTAGCTTCTTCTTTCTGGGGAGATTGGAAGTTGATATTCATTGTCTATTCGGTGACTACCTTGTTATCTATCATCTGGTTGATAACGACTATTCCGGGTAAAGAGGAAGGAGAGGGGCAAGAAGCCTCGTTCGCCTCTACGTTAGCTTTATGTAAAGATGCTAGGATACGGATGCTTTTCTTGGGGATTCTGTGTATTGTCGGGATCGATGTCGGTCTGAATACGACGATCCCTAAGCTATTGATGGAAAAGTTATCCATGCCGTTGCAAGAGGCTGGATTAGGGAGTAGCCTTTATTTCGCCGCTCGTACCGGAGGTTCTTTCCTGGGGGCTATATTGCTGGCGAGGATCTCGTCACGACCCTTCTTGAGGGGAAGCATGCTTATCGCTATCCTTGCTTTCGTAGGATTGCTTATCTCGGATAGCTTGTGGGGCATGGGCGTTATGATCGTACTGGTTGGCTTGGCTTGCTCGAATGTGTTTTCGATCCTGTTCTCTTTTGCGTTGGAACATCGGCCGGAGCAATCGAACGAGGTCTCGGCCTTGATGATTATGGGTGTATCAGGAGGGGCTTTGATTACGCCTTGTATGGGAGGCATAGCCGATATGTTCGGACAGGTAGCCGGCTTGATGCTATTATTAATATGTATGTTGTATATAGGACTTATATCAATAAAAACACGATAAGATGAAAAAAAGAACTTATTTATCAGCAGGATTGGCTTTGTTGATCGGGACATTGTCGGTTCATGCGTCTCCGGGATTATCGGATATCAAGAGCCGTGTATTACCGGCGGTTTATAAATCGAAAAACGGACTGACCCAAAAGGTCGAGATCTCCGTAAAACATGAAGGAGAACCTTCTACAGTGACGATCCGTTTAGGCGAGCAAAGCCATAAAGAGAAACTGGTATCCGGGGATAATGTATTCCGAATCGAGATACCCGAGGTTAGCACGACTCGCCAATTACCGTTGACGCTGACAAGTGGGAAAGAGAAAGAGGAAAGTACGGTTACCGTAAAACCGGTTCGCCATTGGCAGATGAATATGGTGCAGCACACGCATACGGATATCGGTTATACTCGTTCCCAAATGGAAATCTTAGCGGAACATCTACGATATATTGATTATGCGTTGGATTATTGTGATGCTACGGATAATTATCCGGATTTCGCTAAATTCCGTTGGACTTGCGAGATCGCTTGGGCGGTTAGCGAATATTTGAAATGCCGTCCGGCGGAACAGATCGCTCGCCTGAAGCAGCGGGTAAAAGAGGGTCGTATCGAATTAGCTACGATGTACTTGAACTTTGACGAATTACCCGATGAGCAAACGCTCGCCGCCTCCCTTTATCCGATCAAGCAATTCCGTGAGAACGGGATGCGTGCCGAGGTAGCTATGCAAGACGACGTGAATGGAATCGGTTGGTGCTTCAGCGAGTATTTCGCGGATGCCGGCGTGAAATATGTGAATATGGGAACCCATGGCCACCGTGCGTTGATCTGTTTTGATAAACCTACCGTATTCTGGTGGGAATCTCCATCCGGGAAGAAGGTCTTGACCTATCGTGCCGAGCATTATAACCAAGGAAATTTCTTTGGTATCCATACCGATGATTTTGAGCAGTTCGAGGAACGGGTCTTAGCGTATCTGGATCAAATGGAAGCGAAAAACTATCCGTATGATATATTGGTCGCCCAGCATTCGGGTTATTTTACGGATAATGCGCCTCCATCCACGAAAAGTTGTGAGATGCTACAAAAATGGAATGAGAAATATGAATGGCCGAAATTACGCACGGCGGTAGCCAGCGAATTCTTTAAGACGGTAGAGAGCCAATACGCGGATCGTATTGAGACCGTTCGTGGAGCTTGGCCGGATTGGTGGACGGATGGTTTCGCTTCCGGTGCTCGCGAAGCTGCCATATCTCGTGTGACTCACTCGGATATTATCGCGAACCAAGCCGGATTGTCATTCGCCAAAATGCTAGGCGCTCAATTGCCGACAGACATCAATGATCGGATTTATGATATCAACAAAGCTCTTTTGTTCTATGATGAGCATACTTTCGGGCATAGTGAGAGCGTGCGTAACGCTTATGGACTGGAAACTTGGGAACAACGCTCCTTGAAACAATCGTATGCGTGGGAAGCCTATCGCCATTCCGGTTTGCTGGGAGAGGCCACTATGGGTATATTACAATCGTTCGTGCCCAAAAGCGACGTTCCGTCTATCGCTGTATTCAATACGCTCAACTGGAGTTATAGCGGTATCGCTAAAGCTTATGTCGATCATCAGATTCTTCCGAAAGACAAGGCTTTCGAGATCGTGGATGCGGCTGGCAACGTAATTCCCGCACAAGCTGGCGAAAGCCGTTCCGATGGTACTTATTGGAACTTTTACGTGAAAGATGTCCCGGCTTTGGGATATGCGCAGTATTATATAAAGGTAAAGGATGCGCCACGTCCGGAAATACAGGGCGCTACGGAATTAAAAGAGACACATGTGGAGAATCCTTGGTATGCCATCGACTTCAATACCCGTAAAGGTACGATTCGTAAATTATATGATAAGGATTTGAACAAACAATTGGTTACGCCGGATGCGGAATGGGAGATGGGAGAGTTTATTTATGAGATTATCGATAGCCGTCATCCGATGGAACAATATCGTGCTCCCCAATTCCTCCGCCGTCGCCCAGAGAAGATGCGTTTCGAGAAATATGAGAAAGGCGATGTCTGGGATACATATCGTTTCCGGGGAGAGACAGTAGCGGGACGTGAGCCGAATAATCTGATGGTGGAATTCCGTGTATTTAACGTAACAAAGAAAATCGAGGTAGTTTATCGCTTGCGTAAAAAAGCGGTAACAGATCCGGAAGCGGTTTATATCGCTTTCCCGTTTGAGGTTGAAGGAGGAAAGATCCATTTAGATGTACCCGGCGGATCGATTGAGGCGGGTGTAGACCAAATCCCGGGCTCCTCTAACGATTGGTACACGGTGCAAAACTTCGCTACGGCTCGTAATGGAGAGTCACAGGTCGTGATGGGTAGCCAAGAAATACCATTAATGCAATTTGGGGCGATCAATACGGGGCGGTATAAGGCCGGAGCCGTACCTCAGTCCACGAATATGTATTCATGGCCGATGAACAACTATTGGGTAACCAATTTCAATGCGGACCAAATGGGAGAGATGCAATGGAGTTACTTCATCAACTCTTCGAAAGACAACACTATTGAGTATGCGACTAAGTTCGCTTGGGAAAACCGGATTCCGTTCTTGACCCGTGTTTTGCCTGCCGGAGATAAAAAGGTGGAGCCTCTCCAATCGGCTTCCATTTTCAAGATCGTACCGGAGAACTTGTTGTTGGTAAACATGAGGCCTGTGGAAGGCGAGAACGCTGTTATGCTTCAATTGCGTGAGATAGGCGGGAAGCCCGCTACTTTCTCTGTAGCTTCAGATAAAATTAATTTTGTGAAAACTACGGTTTGTGATGTCGTAGGAGACCCAGTTTCGGGGAATCCGTTGAGTTTCGCTCCGTGGGAGAATAAATTTATAAAATTATCTTGGTAGCATGGTAGGGGCGGGGTTTGCCCGCCCTTATCCAGTTTGTCTTATGTTTGTATATTGAATATTTTGATAGGATCTAACCCCCAATAAATCGGTATTATTCTAAGCAGAAGACTTGCTTGTGTTAGAGTGATGGGTGGAGAGTGTCATGAGAGACTCTGTTTCGGGTAATGCCTTATTGGATTTCAAGCCTTGTGGGAATAAGTCTATGGCGCTTTCTTGGTAGAAATATTGTAGATAATGTGGTTCTTCTTTTATTTATAAAGGAGGGCTAAATTTTTTCATATTATCCAGTCTCTGAATACATTATCTTTTTTTTCATAGAAGCCATACTAGTGCTATTTTCGCCTAGCCTTGAATCTCAATAAATTTAACATTTGTTTGTTGTAACCAATTTAAAGTGTTTTTACTGCTAATATTTGATAGTTAATTATTTATGTGATAGAAAGACGATGATACTATTGTAAGTCCGTACGGAACTAGTGCGCCATTCATGGTCTATATCATGAAAAACTGGGCAAATGTATAACTTTTTTGTAAACCAGACTTAAATCTATAGTATTTTTTTAATAAAAATGACACATTTATCACAAATCATCCCTTGAAACCAAGAATATCAACCCTTAAATGTACTAAAAATATATTGTTCCGTACGAACTATGTCTATTCTAGAATATAATATTACATATAAATGTAATCAATCTAAACTTAATTTAAAACAAGAGCAAAATGACAAAGAATGAATCTAAGCTATTATCCATTCAGGGGATAGCTAAAGCCTCAGCGTTCTGTTTGCTGCTTTCTGCCTTCTCTGTAAACGCCGCTATGGCCGCTCCCGCTCCCGCAGGCACGGTTGATGAAGTAATGGCAGTGCAGCAAGGCAAGAAAGTAACAGGTGTGGTTGTTGACGGTACAGGTGAGCCTGTTATTGGCGCTAACGTGGTGGTGAAAGGCACTACAAACGGTACGATCACTGATTTTGATGGAAATTATACGATCGAGGGTG
>NZ_QTMG01000028.1:69980-76237 GCF_003635435.1 Parabacteroides sp. AF21-43
CGGTACGATCACTGATTTTGATGGAAATTATACGATCGAGGGTGTGCCCGCCGACGGAATATTGGTATTTTCCTATATCGGTTACTTGTCGCAAGAGATCCCCGTAGGAAACCAGTCTGCTATCAATGTGACCTTGAAAGAGGACACGCAGACATTGGATGAGGTCGTGGTAGTAGGTTACGGTACGATGAAGAAATCTGACGTGACAGGTTCTATCTCTACGGCTAAAGGAGAGGATATGCTGAAGGCGCAGAACTTTAGCGCATTGGACAACTTGCGCGGTAAGGCTGCCGGTGTAAACATCTTCTCTAACTCTAGCCAGCCGGGTGCTTATGGTAGCCGTGTTGTTATCCGTGGTCAAGCTACGATTAACGCTTCATCCGACCCGTTGTACGTTGTGGACGGTGTCGTAATGGAGAACTTTTATTTGATGAACCCGAATGATATCGAGTCAATGGAGGTATTGAAAGACGCTTCCGCAACCGCTATCTATGGTGCTCGTGGCGCGAACGGTGTCGTAATGGTAACTACCAAACGTGGAAATAAGAAAGGGGAAGGAACGCTTATTAGCTATGCAGGATCCGTGAGTGTAGCGAGTCGTTCTCGTAAAATGGATCTAATGAACTCACAGGAGTGGTGTGACGCATTCATGACAGGTATAGAGAATGAAAATAAATGGGGATCGCATACCGTAAATGGAGTTGAGGTTCCGTTTAATTGGTCTACGGATCGTTCATATTGGTTTTCTGACAGTCGTTTCTTTGATTCCAATGGTAATCCCTTGTATGATACGGATTGGCAAGATGAGGCTATGCGTACAGCTATCTCCCATAATCATCAGTTGAATATCCAACAGGGAGGAGAGAAGTCTTCTGTGGGAGCGTTCTTGAACTACACGGATAATCAAGGCATCTTGAGGAATACTTATTCCAAACGTTTGAATGGAAAACTTACTTATGATGCGGATCCTACGAAATGGTTGTCTACATCAGTGAATTTAGCGGTTAACCATACATGGGGCAACTCTACGAAAGAGGAAGGTGGTGCCCAAGACGCTCGTCGTACGATGGTTGAGATGCTGCCTTGGCTGCCTGTATCTTATGATGGGAAATATACAAATTCCAATACGCCGAACATGCCTATGAACTTTGAGTCCATGGCGAATCCATATCATATTCTGACAACACAAAAGAATATGAACTACAACACGAAGATTTTTGGAAATGCCGCCTTGACTTTCCATATTATCGAAGGTTTGGATTTGAAGACCCAATTTGGTGTTGATGCGAACTTCCAGTCTTTACATGCTTACACTCCAAGCGACTTGAATAACTTGGGTAAAGACCAACAAGGTGTAGCGGAAAGAAGACAAGCGAATACCCTATACTGGCAGGAAGAGACTTATTTGACTTATAATAAGACTTTTGGAGAACATAGGATTAACGCTATGGCTGGTTTGTCTTGGCAGGAACGTAAGTACGACTACTCAAGAATGTATACGAAGACATTCAGTAGCGACCGTTATGAGGATTTCAATATGGGTGCCGGAACAGTTCCAGACTCTCCTACGACGTATTGGGAACGTTGGGCCATGAACTCCTATTTCTTGCGTTTCGCCTATACTTTCAAGGATCGCTACTCCGCGACGGTAACAGGTCGTTATGATGGTTCATCCAAGTTTGGTGATAATAATAAATATGCCTTCTTCCCATCCGCAGGTTTAGCTTGGAACATCACACAAGAAGATTTCATGGGTGACCAGAACACGATCAGCAATTTGAAATTACATACAAGTTATGGTTTGACCGGTAACTCTGAGATCGGTGTTTACAAATCGCTGGCTACGGTCTCTAGCGGTACATTATTGTTGAATGGGGTACGTAACGGATATTCCTATTTAGGTACTTTGCCTAACTCGGATTTGAAATGGGAGAAAACAGCTCAGTTTGATATAGGTTTTGACTTAGGATTGTTCCATAACCGTATCTCATTAGACGCTTCTTACTATAATAAGAAGACTAGCGATTTGCTGTTAGACTCTCCGGTTCCTCATACAACCGGCTTCAAGACCGTTTACCGGAATATCGGCTCTATCCGTAACCAAGGTTTGGACTTGATGGTAACCACTCGTAACATAGATACGAAGGATTTCTCTTGGACAACGTCTATCAATGCCAACTACAATAAGAACGAGGTACTTTCCTTGGGTGAGAACGATGAGGATATCCTACAGAATGGCTTCTTAAATGGTTATTCACTTTTGCGTGTAGGAGAGAGCGTCGGTAGTTTCTATGGTTTCAGACGCTTGGGCGTTTATACGACTGAGGATTTTGAGGCAGGCAAATGCGAGAAAAAGCAGATTGGTCGTGCCAAACGCTCTGAAGAAAGAGAGATCTTGGGTAAAGGTACACCGGACTGGACCGGATCAATGATCAATACTTTACGCTGGAAGAACTGGGACTTCACATTGGATTTACAATTTGTGGCTGGCGTTCAGACAGTGCAAGAGTTCTACCACTCTACCTATGACCGTTTTGGACAAACGAATGGTTTGAGTAATATTTTGTATGATGCGTATAATGGAACGAATCCGGGAAGTATGCAGCAGGCTGTGTATTTGTTCAATACAGGTCATGCGGACCAAGATACCCAATTCGACTCTCAATGGGTAGCCAATGGCTCTTACTTGCGTGCGAACTTGATTCAGCTGGGTTATAACTTTGATTCTAACCAACTGAAGAAAACTCCATTCAGCAGTTTACGTGTTTATTTCAACGTAAACAATGCGTTCTGCATTACCTCGAAAGAGTTTAATGGATACGATCCAGAGAGTACCTCACAGATTGATAATAGCAGTGAAAGAGGTACTGTCTCAGCTGGTCAATTTGGTCAGAACATGACTTTCTTCTCATATCCAAGAGCGAGAACTTTCACTTTGGGTATAAATGTGGCATTTTAATTAAATTAAATTATCAAGAGAACAACGATGAAAAAAATATTAACAACAGCGATCTTATGCGCGGGATTGGTAGGTTTTACCTCCTGTGATAGTTTCTTGGAAGAGACTCCTAAGTCTGCATTGACCTTGGAAACTTATTACAAGACAGGCGCAGATATTATCGAGAACGTCAATTATTTATATCGTACAGGCGCTCCAGAGAAAATGGGTAGCATGACGGGTGCCTACCGTGGCTCCAGCTTGTCGGTAATGAATATGGTGACAGGGTATTTCACAAATGACTTTGAAGGCCAAGAGGTGGATTGCGCATATGCGCGTAAATTGACGCGGCAGAACTTTACGCAGTCTGTTTGTAACTATCAAACCAATGGTGTCTGGACGGATTGCTATAAAGTGATCAATATCGCTAACGCTGTATTGAAGTATGTTGATGGCGTGGAGATGGAGAACAAAGCGCAATATAAGGCTGAGGCTCGTTTCTTCCGTGCGTTGAACTATTTCTATTTGGTGAAGATGTTTGGTGATGTCCCAATGATGACAGAACCGACCGAGGACGCTACTTTGATCGAATATCCTACCCGTACGGCTAAGGCTACTATTTACGAGCAGATCATTGTTCCGGACTTAAAGGAAGCTGCAGAGAATTTACCTTCCGCTACATTCTCCGGTAATGGACACCGTGTAACAAAGTATGCGGCAGATATGTTATTGGCCAACGTCTATATGATGCTAGGTGATCATAGTAACGCCATCGCTCCGTTACGTGATGTGATCAATAGTGGGCTTTTCTCATTGACCGCTAATGAGGATTTGGCTTTAAATAGTGCGTTTAACAAGCTACGGGCTACCGACGATCTTCCCGAGGTTATCTACGCTCGCGAATTTGATGCGTCTATCTCCAATACTGGAAACTTGCCTGTCCATGCTTTTAATGGTGACGCTGAGGCATTCTTTACTGCGTCTTCTACTAAAAACAAATATTCCTTATGGGTGAACGTTTATGGCATAAGCAACCAATATTTGAATGTTTATGAAGGCAATGACTTACGTGTTCAACCGAACCAATTCTTCCAATGGGAATATACACATCCTATCGACGGAACAAAGATTACTTTTGGTACGGCCAATAATCCTGTAGCATGTAACTGGTATTGGTACGATGAGACCGCTATTTTGGAAACAGGTATCGGTACAAAGGACTGGAACTTTTACCGTTACGCAGAAACTTTATTGTCAGCGGCTGAATGTATCGCGCAATCCGGAAGTGTAACTTCTGAAGCTGCCAATTATTTAGCACAGGTAAAAGCCCGTGCGAATACTGAGGGTAAAACTGCTGCGGACATTGCTTCATCTTTACAGACTATGGGTAAACAAGCCTTCATCGAAGAGTGTTGGAAAGAGCGTTTGCGTGAATTTCCATTGGAGATGAAGATGTGGGATGACTGTCTTCGTACAAATAAATTCCCTGTGATTTCAACAACCAATAAAGGCCAAGTTACATTTGTTGACTTAGTAGGTGCTACTAATGGTAGTGGCGCTACGTTCAAGGCTACAGACTTGGTATGGCCGATCCCTGTTGAAGAGATCCAACGTAACCCGAATTTGACTCAAAACGAAGGTTATTCCGCTCAATAATATTTAAGAGGGTGCTAAATTTAAAATGCACCCTCTCTAAATAGATTTATCTATAATAAGCTTTTTTGTTACATTATTCTTAAACTTTAAATTTATACATTTATGAAAAAGTTATTCAAGATTGTATTTGTATTAGGAGCTATTTTTTTTTCATCTTACTGCATAGCAAGTGACAATTATGTAGAGGCTAACAAGATAAATAGTGTAGAGACTGTAAGTTTTCCTTCCATAAAAGGAGAGACCTATATCCCTGTCGAGTTTACTTCATACTATGAGGTTGACTTAGGTGGAACAGTAAAATGGATGGTATCACCTTCTGAAAATGCTTATTTTAACAATCGTAAAGATACAGGTAATCCTATTGGTATCCGGTTTACGAGACCGGGTGAATACACTTTATCTTGTTCAAATGGGGAAAGAGGGGCGATGATCTCAATAACAGTACATAAATAATAAATAAAGAGATCATAAATCAATTTTTGAAAAATAAAGAATAAAACTAGATATATTTTAGTTTTTTTTATAACTGATGGCGTTTAAAGGGAGGGATGATTTATCATTCTTCCCTTTTTTATAGTATTCGGCTAACCCGTAAGTTGTCATAAAATACAAACTAACCTTCTAAGAACCGATCCAAAAGACTAGATAGTGTTTTTGCTGATAGAAAAGATTCTATTCAGTATGGATTTTTCCTTAATATAAAAAAACCATCATCCACAACGGAATCTTATTGCCAAACCCTATTTCTATATCATCCGCAACGATAAAACCGTTCGGTATTCCCTCTATTTGTGAGTACCCTTTTCGCTTGCCACCGATCTCGAACGTATAAATTCCATCCACCAAAAAATCGCTGGCTTCGCTCATTGTTACTTGGTGAGACTTTTTCAATTGGTTTGCGAAGAACGTCTCTCGTATGTTGCCGATATTCGCTTCTGAAGGCGAGAGGACATACATCAGATTCGTATTTTCCAAGTAGATTTTGTCTGGTTTTTGCAGGCGGGAGATGCCAAAAGCAGATTTCAGTAGATTGTAGGTCAGCTTGCTTTCCGCTAATACGCTTAGATAAGTCAATAAAGCGTTTCTCGTGATACCAATCCTTTCGCTGAGCTTACTGATATTCGGGATAAAAGGAGCCGACTCGGATATGATTAATAATAATTGCTTTATCTTGGGCAAATAGGAGATATCCACTCCTCTCAATTGTGGTAGCTCCACCTCCAGTGGGGGTATTTATGTACCTCATCCAAGTATAAGCGTGTTCCTCCTCGTTTCACGAAACGATCCGCAAAGTCATATAATCTATTGTCAGAGAAATAGATATTATCTAGGCTGACATATAAGGTTCGTTCGTCTTGCGGAAAATTTCGCTTGATATGTTGTAGCAACAACGTAGTCTTGCCCACTCCCCGAGCACCTCTTATGCCGATCAACCGGGCATCCCAATTAATTTCGTACATCGTGCTTTTAATAAAGGCGGTAGAGGTAAATCGCAACTTCTTTCGATACATCTCTATCAATCGATCCATAATCGTACTTATATATATGCAAATATATATGAATTGTTTATAGCAGAAAGCAATTTTAGGCGTTTTTTGTTTACAGGAGAAAGCAATTGCTTATCCCCTAGCCTGTTGACATGATACAGATTTACTTCACACGC
>NZ_QTMG01000029.1:0-564 GCF_003635435.1 Parabacteroides sp. AF21-43
AGTGTACAAAGGTAGTATTTTTGGCCTTTTTATTAAGGAGAAGATATGAAAAAAGAAGAAGATTTTGTTATGGGCCTGTCCATCTACATGGCTTGTCTGCGTGAGAAAAAACGGTATTCCACGGCGAAGAGTTATCAAGATGCCTTGAACTCGTTCAAGTGCTTTTGCGGTATGGAGGCGATTCCTTATGCCTATATTAATAGGAACAGGCTTTTGTGCTATCAGTCATGGTTGTTGGACAAGGGCCGTTCGTTGAATACGGTGTCTACCTATATGCGTCGGATTCGTCACATTTATAACTTAGCCGTGGAGGCGAACGAGGCTCCCTTTGTACCCAACCTGTTCAAAGATGTCTTCACGGGCGTTGAAAGCAAGCGGAAGAAGGCGTTGCCGCGAGAGATGCTGGAGCGTATGTTTAACGCTGAATTGGAGGATCCGTCCTTGCGGCGTGTACAGTTGACCGTTCGGTTGATGTTTGCGTTCAGCGGGATAGCGTTTGTGGATCTTGCGCATTTGAAGTGGGAGAATATCCGGGATGGGATATTGCAGTATCACCGACAAAAG
>NZ_QTMG01000029.1:574-71098 GCF_003635435.1 Parabacteroides sp. AF21-43
TGGGAGAATATCCGGGATGGGATATTGCAGTATCACCGACAAAAGAGCGGGTCTCTCATACAGCTGGAGATTCCCTCCGGGGCGTTGCGGCTGTTGGATGAGTTGTCCGCTTGTACGGCAAAGGAATCCCTTTATTTATTTCCTTTTTTGAGTGGAAGGAGAACCGGTGAGGCGGCCTACAAAGAATATAACAGGACCCTGTCCCGCTTTAACCGTGACTTGAAGTTGTTGGCGAGATCGACAGGCGTTACGCTTCCGGTCACCTCATATACGATCCGTCATTCATTCGCCTCGTTCTTGAAGGAACAAGATGTATCGATCGAGGTTATCAGTGAGTTGTTGGGGCATAAGTCTATTAAGACAACACAGATCTATTTGAAGAGCTTCTCGTTGGAACGTTTGTCGACAGTGAACCGGAATTGTTTTGAGAGCGTGTGTAAACCGATACCCAAAGTGGGGTAAGAGGCTTGCTACTTGGGAAGTAGCGTATTCTTTCACGGCGCAAAAGTAATAAAAAATAACAAATAACAAGCAATCATAAGGCTTAGTTTGTTCATTAGTTTGTGCTCCGACCTTGATTCTCCTTAAATCTTCGTTCTTATTCCTAGTGTATAGACATGGCAATAGAGACGAAATGATCTCGTATTTCCTACATCATCACGTCCCTCCTAAAAATCGAACATACATTCTTGTAGAGACGGGGCGTGCCCCGTCTCATCCCCTCAAAATGGTATTCTAAATTACTGTCAGACGGTGGGAGACGGAGCACGCTCCGTCTCTACAACTGGGTAATAACCATTTTCCAACCTTTTAAGCTACTTCCCGAGTAGCTAAATATTCACTAGGTATGGTAATTTTCAGAAATGCCATATTTGAAAACTTAAAGTGCTGTGTGTTAGGCGTAAATAGGGTACGCTTGGCAGGGCTTTGAATTGTCGTTTAATCAGAGGGGAACTCCTCGTATATCTTAGGGAAAAGAGAATCATGCCGACGCGTATTTTGAGAAACGATCGCCCGAAGGGGGGCTTGACACAGGCCGGCAAGCGTCATGACTTGAAAGCCGTGCGCTGGTACGTGCTCACGCTTCCTACCGCCGCGGGTGGACGGCGTGACCGGATCAGTCCCTCCAAAGGCTTGGACGTGGAGCTTTCCCGGCGGGAACGTCGGGGAGAGACTCTTTTCGAGTATTTCGCCCCCTCGTACGTGGAGGTACGAAAGGTGGGTGGCAAGCTGGTCAACACGAGGCGACCTTTGCTGTTCAACTACGTGTTTATCCGTTCTTCGGTAGAGGAAATCTTCCGCATGAAGCAGGCACTCCCCTTGTATAATTTCCTTCCCCGTGTCTCTTCCGGGAGTACGACCTATTTCCCGCACCTCTTGGATCAGGAGATGGCGAATTTGCGCTGGGTGGCGGAGGCTTACTCCAACGAGCTTCCGGTGTACGTGCCGGAGAGTACCCGCTTGTTGAAGGGGGATCGGGTACGCATAACATCCGGTTATTTTACCGGGATGGAGGCCGAGGTGGTGATCCAGCCGGGCGGCGGTCATAAGGAGGTGATGGCGCGCATACTGGATTGCATGTGGGTACCCTTGTTCGAGGTGAAGGCGGGTGAGTACGAGTTGATCGAGTTGAACGCGAAGAGCAAGCACGTTTATACCCATCTGGACAACGACCGCCTGTCGGAGGGCCTGCACGAGGCCTTGGGACGTTACCATGCTTCCGGCAGTGTCTGCGAGGAGGATCGACGATTGGCCGGCGAGGTACTGCGGGGGTATGCCTCTTTGCGTGCGGAGACAGACGTGATGCGCTGCAAGCTGTGCGCGTTGCTCCTCCCGACCTATAAGCTGTCGGGCGATGAGGAGGCTTTCGTTCGCTTGCACGACACGATGCGCGGCTTATTGCCTGTCGTGAAAGCACCGCAATCCCGTGCCCTGTTGCTGGTCACCTTGTACGGCTGTACGGATAACGCTCTCTACCGTCGCATGGCACACGAGCTAGTGGATCCTTGGCAAGTCGATCTCTCGCCTAAGAAAAGTAAATTATCCTTGATCCGCCGGCTGGGCGACTATGATAGATGGCTGGGCCACGAATCGGTTGACAGTTGAGAAGTGGCAGTTGACAGTTTAAATCATAATCCAAAATTCATAATTCAAATTTGATGTCTACCCTTCCTTCCGGCGTTCGTTTGGTGGCGTTGCTGAACGACCATTTGTGCGAGATCATGGGGCGCGAGCGTGCGAACCATACCTCCATGCACTTGTATTGTACGGGGCCTTACTGGGTCGCCTTCGAGCGTTCGGCCTATCAGTTACGCCGTGCGTTCCCGGACAGCGAGACCACGCCGATGCGCCTGTTCGGGTATCCGTTTCCGGTCGTGATGGTGTCCGTAACGGATCGCTCGCTGCGTTCGTACGCCCGCAAGCATATCTTGCGGATCGACGAGCCGGATTATAAGCGATTGACCGTCCCCGTTTTCCCTGCGGAAGATTACCGGTTGTGGCACGACCGGGAGGTATCGGGACTGCCGTATCCCCACACGTACGGATTTCAGAGAAATTAATACGATTATCACATATGTACCGACAACAATCCTTTCCCCGTCTGGGTGATTACATCGACACGCTGCTGAAAGTCACCAAGCTGACCAAATCCATCGTCTGCGTAACCGGAGGTATGGGCGGCAGTACCTATAACGCTTTAAAAAAGGTATAGACATGCATTTCAGCATCTATGTCCGTCTGTTGGACCTCCTTTGGGAACATCTGGATGACGAGGATCGTTTCCGCCGGCTGGCCCACGAGGCCGTGGAGCGGTATATCGCTTACATGCGGGGGAAGATGGATGGAGGAAAGAATTAATCTTATACGTTAGGATCATGCAAACATCTTTGTTTCTATTATTCGGTTTCCTGTTTGCCGTATCGCTCGGCATGGTGATCATCCCGAGGATCTTGGTGATTTCCCATAAGAAACGGCTCTATGATGTCCCGGACGCCCGTAAGGTACATACGATGCCGGTTCCCCGTCTGGGTGGGCTGTCCTTTTTTCCGGTGATCCTGATGTCGATGTTCTTGGTGATCGGTTTTCGTCTGTACTTTTGGGATATGGACACCTCGAGCTTGTCATTCAATATGCTTTATGAGTACCTGTTCCTGTTCGTGGGCATGACGCTGCTTTATCTGGTGGGTGTTTGCGACGATCTGGTCGGTGTAGGCTACCGCTATAAGTTCGCCGTGCAGATCGCCGCTGCGTTGCTGCTGGTGCTATCCGGCAACTGGTTCGACTCGTTTGGTGGCTTGTTCGGTATTTACTCGGTGCCGGTTTGGGTAGGGGTGCCGTTTACGGTGTTTATCGTGGTATATATAACAAATGCCATTAACTTGATTGATGGTATCGACGGCCTGGCCTCGGGCCTGTGTTGTATCGCCTTGTCGGTCTTGAGCGTGATATTCTTTCTTCGTGGGCAGTATGTTTACGCCTTGTTGGCGATCTGTACGCTGGGTATCCTTATGCCCTTTTGGTGCTACAACGTGTTCGGTAACGCCAACCGTGGACATAAGCTTTTCATGGGGGATGCCGGCAGCCTTACGCTGGGCTACGTGATCAGCTTCCTGATCATCCACATGAGCGTGACGAACGAGGTCTCTCCGACATTGTCCAACCCGTACATGGTGATCGCTTTCTCTACGGTACTGGTTCCGCTGCTGGACGTGATCCGTGTGGTCTTGCATCGCCTGCGTGAGCACAAGAATCCGTTTTTGCCGGATAAGAATCACTTTCATCATAAGTTGTTGCGCACGGGGATGCGGGTGCGGATAGTGATGGTTTGTATCATTGCGATTTCCGCTTTCTTTATCCTGCTTAATAGCTCGTTGGCATGGCGTGTTGACATAACCTATTTGTTTTTCTTAAACCTCTTTTGCTGGAGTATATTGCATGTAGGCTTGAATGGGCTGATTAAGCGTAATCGGGAACGGAAAGAGAGCGAACAACTGCGGTAAGTGAAGAATTATTATCGGGATAGGTGTGGGGAAATCGTAAATGTGATTTTATTTGTAGATAAAGAAGGATAAATATAAGACTCATGGATACTCGACAAGCAGAAATAGGAGATAAGATCCATTTTGCGGTGATGGCCATAGAAGCCTCCGCCAAGGAAATGAGTATCTCTCCGATGGAAATGCGTAGACGTTTGGAAAAGGTCGGATTGGT
This sequence comes from Parabacteroides sp. AF21-43, assembly GCF_003635435.1. Taxonomy (NCBI): domain Bacteria; kingdom Pseudomonadati; phylum Bacteroidota; class Bacteroidia; order Bacteroidales; family Tannerellaceae; genus Parabacteroides; species Parabacteroides sp. AF21-43. The sequence goes on from NZ_QTMG01000029.1 coordinate 4,787, forward strand.
GCGTCGTCATCTTCTATGATATGCGCACTTATTCTATGTTGCATGATAGCAAGTATGGACTTCATTTGATGAGTGACGATTATATTTTAAATGATTTATTGAGGGAACTTGGGGACAGGCAGTGAGTAGTTTGATCTGCGCTAAAGGTTGTGCCGATGCTGTTGTTAAAACAGCAAACTATATTTATCTATTCGAATTCAAATTGAACGGCACTGTTAGATAATAATTTAGCGGAATGAGCGATCTGTAAGTTGACCACCCGGCGAAACACCGCTCTACATTATGGAAGTGATGGTGGGCTGAAATGGCTACCACTTATCATAGCGTGATAGGAACCGTGAAGTTACAAGGGAGTTCAGCCTGGGTATTCATCGGGACATTTTTCCATAAAATCTTTAATGGCTGTAGGGATTATCAGAACTTAATCCCCGCTAAGATCTCATTAGCCAATGGGGGAGACGCGACCAAGTAGGGTCATTATTATAAGAAGTATGTATGGGCCTTGGTGAATAAATTGGAGAATGTCACTTATTTCTTCTATGACAACGAGGAGGATGACAGCTGCGGCAGCCGTCCCATAGAGACATTCTTGGGAAGTTTCCTCGGGAGCATACAGTCTGATGGCTATGTGGTTTACAAGCACTTGGCGGAGGTGACCCCTCACTGTGAGTTCATACTCTGTTGGGCGCATGTACGCAATAAGTTTGCCATGACCTTTGAGGCGAACAAGGACGCGGATGCGGAATGGTTTGTCCAGTAAATAGGAGAGTTGTATAAGATAGAGGCAGAATGTATCCTGAAACACTTGAAACCTCCCGAGATAAAGAAGCGACGGTGCTAGGATGATGTAACGTCAATGGCTATATAATACATTATAAATCGTTAAATTTAAAAATAATCAAAAGTTCATCCTCTTGATTTTTAAGAGGGTGAACACTATTGAGTGCTTACGATCGCTCCCCCCCCCTCCCCCCCCCCTTAATAATCAAGAAGATATGCGAGGATTTTAACTTATAGGAACGAGATATGAGGTGTTCCTATAGGGAATGACTTGTCTCATTACTTGAAAGTGTACTGTCCTATGCCTTGGGGCAAATAGATCTGTGAAGAATATGGCAAAAACAGATTCACGAACATCCAAGAGTATTAAAAACAGCTCGGTAGCGTTGTTTTTTTATTTCATCAACCTGATCCTCCAGTTCTTTTCAAGGAAGATTTTCTTGGATTATTTGGGGGCGGAGGTACTGGGGTTGAATACCACGGCTCAGAATCTACTGGGGGTCCTTAACCTTGCGGAATTAGGAATCGGCACGGCAGTGGCGTACAGTCTTTACAAGCCCTTGTTCGAGGGAAACCGCCAAGCGATAAATGATATCGTGTCCATCCAAGGTTGGCTATATCGTAGGATCGCTTTCATTATCATAGCGGGAGCTGTAGTATTGATGTGCTTCTTCCCATTGCTATTCGCCAAGGCGCAAGTGCCGTTGTGGTATGCCTACGGCTCGTTCATCGCATTGTTGATCGCCGCATTGTTGGGTTATTTTGTCAACTATCGGCAGGTCGTTCTCTCTGCTGACCAAAAGGAGTATAAGATTACGCAGAGTGTGCAGGGTGGAAAGATTACCAAGGTTATCTTGCAGTTGCTTGCCATTTGCTATTTTCAGGACGGTTATGTTTGGTGGATGATACTAGAGGTATTGATGGCTGTCGCTACTTCTTATGTGCTTGACCGAAGTATTCGGAGAGAATATCCGTGGCTGAGGTCTCAAGTGGCTGATGGGAAACGGTTGAAGGATGCCTATCCCGAGATAGTCAAGAAAACGAAACAACTCTTTTTTCATAAGATTGGTGTTTTTGTTTTGACGCAGACTAGCCCTCTGGTGATTTATGCCTATGCGTCCTTGACGTTGGTGGCTGTTTACGGCAACTACATGTTGATTACGCTCGGTGTCACTGCCTTGATGAACGCCATTCTTAATGGCCTAAATGCGGGTATAGGGAATTTAGTTGCGGGAAATGACAAACGGCATATTAAGAACGTATTTTGGGAGATCACTTTGTTACGCATGTGGCTGGCTTCTATTGTTTGTTTCGGCTTGTACATATTGGGTGACTCTTTCGTCACATTGTGGGTTGGTGCGGAGTATATCTTGCCGCCTGTAGCTTTTGTCATTCTGATTATTAACACATTTATCAGTTTGACACGCACCAATGATTCCTTTATAGCTGCCTATGGCCTGTTTCAAGATGTATGGGCTCCTGTAGCGGAGGCTTCTTTAAATTTGGGCTTTTCAATTTTGTTGGGGCATTTCTTCGGCTTGGATGGTATTTTGGCCGGGGTTATGATTAGCCTATTGGTTATTGTTTGTGGCTGGAAGCCTTATTTTCTTTATCATAATGGTTTTAGGGAAAGTACTTGGGAATATGTGAGGCGATATTCAAAATATGTAGTGATCATGATCGTGCTTTTTATGTTTTGTATGAAAATCTCACGTGTTTACTTTACCTATTCTGTAAATTCTTATTGGGATTGGAGTGTTTATGGATTAAAATCTGTTACCCTATATGTTCTGCTAAGTACGTTCGTGTTATGTCTGACCGATACTTATGCTATAAACTTGTTTAAACGTGTATGTTGTCTAATCATAAATTTGCGAAAATAAATGTTTGAAGAATCAAATCATCCCAAAATCAGTGTGTTGATTCCTGTCTATAATGTGGAGAAATATGTAAGGCGTTGCCTGTTTTCCGTATTGAATCAGACCATGCAAGAAGGAGTGGAGGTTATTATAGTCAATGATTGTACCCCAGATCATAGTATGGAGGAAATTTTTGAGGCGCTTCGCGCCTATTCTGGGAATGAAAGGGGTGAAAAAATGTCGGTTCGTGTCGTGAACCACGACACGAACCACGGCCTGGCCGTGGTTCGTAATACCGCTATGAATTATGCTACAGGTGATTACGTGATCCATGTGGATAGTGATGACTGGATAGAGCCGGATATGCTGGAGAAGCTTTATGCGTGTGCCATGGATACAAAAGCCGACATAGTTTGTTGTAATATTAGTTTAGAATATAAAAGTCGGCAGGAAAATCTTTGTTACCCATATAAAGAGGAGCAATACAAAGATCTGTTGTATATAGATGTATTGCGTTGTTCAGTTTGGAACAAACTGATCAAGAGAAATTTATATGTAAATAATAAAATCTCGTTTTTCCCGGGGCTGAATATGTGGGAAGATGTAAGTGTCACTTGCCGATTGCGCTATTTTAGCCAGCGTACGGTAGTCGTTCCCGAAGCGTTATATCATTACAACAAGCAGAATACTTCTTCTACGGTATCGCAGCTTTCGCGTCGTAATATCGATGAACAGATACGTTGTGCTTCCATATTGGAAGACTTCTTCAAGAAGCAGGGCAAGTCGGAAGATACCGAGTTCGCTTTAATTGTTTTATACATCAAGTTCGAATCAAAACGCGGGTTGATATGGAATGCTGCGAATCGAGACGTAAAGGCATGGAAAGCCACTTACCCGGAAACTAATAAGTGCATTTGGAGTTACAAAGCATTATCTAAATCTATTAGATTAACTCTTATATTAGCTGCGATTGGTTTTCCGAAATTAGCATGTTGGTTGATTGATTGGAATCATAAGCGTAGGATGCGTGATTTATTATAGTTGGGGCATTTTATTGAAAAATTATCATGTTGGCCATAATTGTTGTTGTGATATTATCGTTTCTAGCTCTCTTTAGCTATAAATGTTCTCATTCTTGGACTCATCCTGCGTTTTTAACCTCGATGTTGTGGCTGATTATGGTGTTGTGTTATAACGTACTGCAACATGGATTATATCCGTTATCGGATTTATTTTATTGTGCGCTGCTTTTGTGGTGTATCCCTTTTTGTGTCTGTTCTTTGGCGTTTTCAAAATTCAATTTACCTATTCCAAAGATCTTGTTGTGGCAGATGCCAAATATGAAGATCTTTCAAAAATTGTCTCTTTTGTTAGTTCTATTGAATGTTATTCTACTTTGTTTTCTAAATACGATAAGTAAGGATTATGGGGATAATATAATGAGTGGTTCTCGTAATATGTTTATTTATCATGAAGATGAACTTCCTGCTCTTTTAAACTATTTGATGTATTTCTTAAATGTGTCGGTGGTGTTTATCATCTCTTATATGTACACTTATGGCGCTAAATCAATTAGTTTTAAATTGCTGTTTGTCGCAGTTTTGATTGTACTACTATGTTTAGGTAATAAGGGAGGAATCGCATGTTCTGTTTTTGCTGTTTTATTCTTGCAATATTATTATGGAAAGCTGACATTTTCGAGAATGATAATTTGTTTGTTATTGTTGGTGGGAGTAATGACGATACTTGTTTTGGTAAGAGGGGATGCTGAAGATGTAACATTAACGGAATATTTGTTGATTTATATATTGTCTCCAATGCCAGCTTTTGATCTGATATTGAAAGGTGATTTATCATTCAATGTGACTCCGGGCGCAGCGACTTTTAGTAGTATAGTGAAAGTGCTGGATGTTATGGGGCTGGGGGATAATATCAAACATCTTGATGCTTCTGGATGGGCGTATGTTCCATTACCTACCAATGTGTATACAAATATGTTTAATTATTATGTTGATTTTGGATACTGGGGCATTTTTTTGTTTGCTATTCTTGTTGGAATTGCTTGGGGGACTTTATATAACTTTATGAGACGGGGTGTGAAATTATTTGTGGCGATATATGCCTTGTTTTTTCATGCTTTATTACTCGCTTTTTTTGCGGATTGGATTTTTACTTTCTTGTCATTGAGTATTCAGTATTTATTTATATCTCATCTGTTATTTATTCGTTTTAAAATTAAATATGAATAGTGAAATAAGTATTTTATTGGCCTCCTATAATGGCGAACGCTATATAGAGCAACAGCTGCTGTCTCTTATCGGACAGACATATAAAGAGTGGCAATTATATGTGCGTGATGATGGCTCTAAAGATGAGACGGTGACTATTGTTCGTCGTTATGAAAAAATGGATAACCGTATTCATCTTGTAACAGATGAACAAGGATCGTTGGGGTGTATTGGTAATTTCTTGGCATTATTGCCTTATAGTAAAACTGCATATACCATATTCTGTGATCAAGATGATTTTTGGTTGGAGAATAAACTGGAGGTGTTGTGGAAAACAATGAAAAGGAGGCGGCAAGATGTTCCGCAGTTGGTGTATTGTAATGCCTATTCTTATAATATGGAAGATGGAGTAGGACAGCCCGAGATCGCTTATGCTATTCAATCTTTGCCGGATATGTTATTTCGTTGTGGAGGTGTACAGGGGTGTTCCTCATTGTTTAATGATAAGTTGAAAAAACTTGTTCTCCAATATCATGGTGTTACAATTATGCATGATTTTACGGTGACATTTTTAGCGGTATTGTTTGGTGAAATTACTTTTATAGATAAGCCGTTGATGCTTTATCGGCAACATGAATGTAATGTCACGGGGATACGTCCTAAGAGTTTATTGCAGATTGCGTTAAATTTTTGGAAAGATAATAAGCGGAAAGGTATACTTAATTGTAAAACGTTTGAAACAATGAAACAGATAACAGCCTGCTTTTGCGACCAAATTTCGAATGAAAATTTAAAGTTGTTGGATGATTTTTTTGAATTCCCTAATCTATCTAGGTTACAGATGTTGAACTTTGTCTTAAAAAATCATTGTACATTATATAGGAAAACCTATCCTATTCTCTTGAAAATACTTACACGTAAACTTTGGGATAATCATACTACATTCTTATGAGGATATTACATATCACAGGTACCTTATCAGAAGGAGGCTTGGAGACTTTCCTGATTACTCTTCTTCCTTCTTTAAAACAGCAAATACCGGGATCCACTATGGATGTGTTAGTCTTGGATAAAAATAAGGATTCTATGGCGGATGAGTTTGAGAGGTCTGGCATTCATGTCATTCATGGGAAATATGCGTCTGTTCGCAATCCGTTGAACTTGTTTTTCTTGTATAAATACATCCGTCGGTATGACTTTATACACGCTCATTTGTTTCCGGCGCAGTATTTTGTGGCATTAATCAGTCTGCTATGTCGGAAGAAACGGATATTTGTCACGACGGAACATTCCGCATGGAATCGCAGACGGGAGAAACCTTGGTTGTTTCGTCCGGTTGAGAAACTTGTTTATCGCTGTTATGACGCGATAACGGCGGTGAGTAAGGCCGCAAAAATCGCTTTGGATACTTGGGCCGGGACAGGACGGCGGAGCCTTGTTGTTTATAATGGCATCCCTTTGCGACGTTTTATAAACGCTACGGGATATACAAAAAAAGAGATTGGGTTAAAAAGTGAAGATGTGGCGGTAATAATGGTGGCTCGATTTTTTTCCCAAAAAGACCATCTTACACCCGTAAGAGCGATAGCTCTGTTGCCGGAGAAGTATCATTTGTTTTATGTAGGCTCTGGTGATACGGCTCGTTGTCGTGAAGAGGTGAATAGATGTAGCGTAGGACATCGTGTGCATTTCTTAGGACGACGTGCGGACATACCGCGATTGGCAAAGGCTAGCGATATCGGTGTGTTAGCGTCTTTTTATGAAGGATTTGGCCTTTCCACGGTGGAGATAATGGCGGCAGGTCGCCCGGTTATCGTGTCGGATATAGATGGTATTCGTGAGGTCGTTGAGGGGGCCGGCCTCTTGTTTGAAAATGGGAATGAACGCGATTTGGCGGAAAAGATACGTTATTTAACCGAGCATCCCGCAGTATATGAGGAAGTCGCCTGTAGATGCGAGCAAAGGAGTTTGGATTTTAATATAGATACGACAGTGAAGGAATATACCACTTTATATACGAATTTGATAAATGGTAGAGGGATTAAGTAGCATGAGTTTATTGTACTAGTGGAAAGAATTATTAAAACTTATTGATATGAAGGAAGAATTGGTTTCTATTATTACACCCATGTATAAAGGTGCGGCTTTTATAGGTGAGACGATTCGTTCGGTACAGGCACAAACCTATTCGGATTGGGAGATGATTATCGTAGACGATTGTTCGCCTGATGGTGGCGCGGGAATAGCTGAAGTGAAGAGATATGCGGAGAAGGATAAGCGTATAAAATTGATCGCATCTCCGGTGAATAAAGGCTCGTCTGGGGCTAGGAATATAGCGTTGCGCGAAGTGCGGGGGCGGTATATTACTTTCTTGGATTCAGATGATATTTGGTCTCCTGCTTTCTTGGAGTCTCAATTGAGTTTCATGAGAGAAAAGAACGCGGCGATAGTCACCGCCTCCTATCATCGTATCAACGAACAAGGGGAACAAGTATTACAGCCATTCATTGTTCCGGAGAAGGTGAATTATAGGGATATACTGAAATCTAATCCTATTTCTTGTCTTACTACCATATATGATCGCAAGGTAGCGGGTGATCGCTATTTTAGAGAAGAATTGAAAAGCTTGCGCGATGACTATGCCTTTTGGTTGGAGATATTGCGGGATAAGGTGGACTATGCTTATGGTAATCCGAAAGTCTTGGCATCTTACCGTTTGGTTTCCACCAGCGTCACACGTAACAGGAAAAAACTGATTAAGCCTCAATTCTTGATTTATTATAAAGTGGAGAAGTTGGGGCTACTGAGAAGTATTTATTATTTTATAAACTGGGCTATAAGGAGCGTTTTAAAATATAGTTGATGATGGATTTGATTATAGGTGCGGGTATATCTGGTATTAGTTATGCCAATTTTATAAAAAATGATTATTTGTTGATAGAGAAAGAAAATGAACCGGGAGGATATTGCCGTACGATTAAACGGAATGGATATGTGTGGGATTATTCGGGGCATTTCTTTCATTTCCAACATCCGAATATCGAAGAATTTGTTTGCCAGAATTTATCTCCTTCTTCTTTGTTGAAAGTGGAGAAACACACTCAGATTTATTATAAAGGCGATTATATAGATTTTCCTTTCCAGAAGAATATTCATCAATTGGATAAAGAGGAGCTGATCGATTGTCTTTATGATTTGTTTTCCGTAAATCATGGAGGTATACGCTCTTTTAAGGAGATGGTTTATGCCAATTATGGTAAATCAATCGCTGAAAAGTTCTTGATCCCTTATAATGAGAAATTGTATGCCTATGATTTGGATCGGTTAGATATGAATGCGATGGGACGCTTTTTCCCAAAAGCGAATAAGGAAGATATTATCTTGAACTTTCGTTCGCAAGATAATTCCTCTTACAATAGTTCTTTTACTTATCCTAAAGACGGTGCGATGGAATATGTTCAGTCTCTGTTGAAGAATGTAGATCGTACAAAAGTCTGCTTGAATGAAGAGCTCTTGGGAATAGACATGGAGGAGAAAGTTGCGATAACTAATAAACGGAAAATAAAATATGATCGATTGATATCCACTCAGCCATTACCCTCTTTGTTAGACCAATGTCGCTTGGGATATGATTCCAATACTTTTTCATGCAATAAGGTTTTGGTATTTAATTTAGGTTTTGATTCTAAAGGCAACGACCAAAGGAATAGTTGGGTGTATGTTCCTGAAAAGGATTATATTTTTTATCGGTTGGGCTATTATGACAATATATTGGGAACAGACAAGATGTCTTTGTATGTTGAGATAGGTTTTCCGGAAAATGAGGTATTATGCAAAGAAGGCTTGTATTTAGATCGTGTGATGACAGATTTAAAGAGGATGGGTGTGGTGACAACACAGAAGTTGGTTGACTATGAAACTGTCTTGATGAAGCCTGCTTATGTACATATTAGTAAAGAAAGTCAAGAAGCAATCTCTCGTTATAAGAGTATATTGAAAGAAAAAGACATCTATTCCATAGGACGGTATGGAAGTTGGACTTATTGTTCTATTGAGGATAATATATTGGAAGCAAAAGAAGTAGCACTGGGAATTTGATTTTAGATTGTTTAAGAAGAGTAAATTCAAGTTGTTTAAAATTCGGAGGTAAGTATTGACTTTGATTTTTTTGAAGGCAAAAAGTAGATTTCTATAGACAAATAGTCTTGTTGATAAACAAAGAGCGATATCTCTAGACCTTCGTTCCAGATTCATAAAAAGATATGGTAACAAGTACAGATTTTAAGACCCTATGGGATCGTTATCAACGCAAGGGGGGCATCATCTCTTCATCGTCTGTTTCTGTCAGATGAACAGTGTAGTGTATGGATATTTCGGGTCAGAGAAGTCTGATAGCTGTTCTATGGTAGTGAATGCGGTGTTGAAAAACAAGGGTAGTGGAGGTGAATGAGTACTTACCTGTCATCGAAATTACTCCCAGTCTTTGTTCCGCAACAAATCTCCGCAGCCAGTTCTAACCTCTTCAATGATTCGCATGCAGCGCAGTTTATTCATCTTGCTTTTAGTACCGATGGTTATCATGTCCTGAATGGTGGGATGTCCGGTTCCATTGACCGAAGTCGCATGTTCACCATTATAACCCTCTGTGCATAGGGTGAGATCGTAGGCGGGAGCAAGATGCCATTGCCATGTGCTGGTATCACTTTTCTGTATTGTGAAACTGAAATTCTTGCAATGATCATCTTTGTTGTCTGTGAAATAGTTGAAAACCATACGACGAAACATTTCTTCCACTTCTAAAGGATTCTGCGTTAGATAGCCAGTTAGGGCCAGTAAGTTGCTATAATCAAGAATTGGGTTGGATAGTGGAATGTTAAGCAGCCCTCCGGCTGTGACTGTATGCAAACGTTCTCCTTCTTGCGAGATGTCGAAGCGGCGTGTCGTGAAATACTTACCGTTGGTTAGTTTGAAGTCCGGAACGTGGATGCCACATTGTCGTGCTAACTCATTGTAATGAAATTCTATCAATCCCATGTCTTGAGGGTCGTATGTATGGCGGAACTTCACCATCCAATGCCCTTCATTGTTGGAGAACAGTGCCTTGGGTCTGCATCCGCCGCTATTTCGGCTGTTGAAAAGAAGAAGTTCTACGTCATCGTCGTTCTTCTCATGCAACACTTCCAAGGCTTTTTCTTGCAGCAGATCGAAATCAAGGGTCTCATGCGAAGTGCCTATGGTGGTTTCCGGTTCGTATGTGAGTGCTCCCATACCCCCATTTCCCACTAGGCTTAGACGGTCGAGCGCTGACAATTGGGTATCGTTGATGCCTTCTTTGAGTAAGGTCTTATGCAAGAGGTAGCGGCCATAGCCGTCGGGCAGACTGTCTTCGAAAACGCCGAAATTTCCATAAAAAGGTGAGGGCTTTGCGATGAACAATCCCAGTTTCAGCGGAAGTTCCAATGGGGATATACTGAAACCGTTGGAAAGCCATGCTTTATCGTATTCAAAGGCACACTGTTTGTTGTCGGGAGTGAGCGAAAGCGTCCCGACTATCTGTTCGTGATACTTTACGATAAGTCTTTCTATTTTTTTGATTCTCATTACTTATGTACTTTTTTCTTGTTGGTATTCTTGCGGATTTGTAGTAGCTCCTCCATGGTGGAGTATTTTGGTTCGGAAAAAAGCTTCTTTATCTCCGAAGTGTAACCTAATGCCATTGCTATGCCGATAAGGTTCTTGAGTGAGATAAGACCTTTCTGTTCGAATCGCACGATATTACTGACTGCTACACCTGCCTTCTCCGACACTTGTTCGCGTGTCAGATTCTTCTCTATACGTCGCTTGCGGAAGTCGTTGGCTATTTCTTTAGCGATCTCATCCGGGTTGTCTAGCGTATAGTTGTCAAGAACTGATAACATATTATTTGTTTCCTGCATCTTTATTTGGATAATAGTAATATATTATTAGTTGCAAAGGTAGTAAAAAGCTCTGTATTCTCATCGTCTTATGCGTGGCTTTTTAAAAGTTCAAGAAGATGTTTGTGGAATTAAATAAAAAACTCTATCTTTGCACTCGATTTTCCGCAGAGGGTAAATAAGTGGAGCCGGAGACGGAGCCCACCCCCGGGACCTAACCTGTTTAAAAGATTTTAAGACAGATGTACGTAATCGTAGAAATTAACGGACAACAGTTCAAGGCTGAGCAAGGCAAGAAATTGTTCGTTCATCACATTCAGAACGCAGAAAGCGGTGCTGTTGTGGAGTTTGACAAGGTGTTGTTAGTAGATAACAACGGTGAGGTAACAGTGGGTGTTCCTACTGTAGAGGGCGCAAAGGTAGTATGTGAGGTATTATCTCCGCTGGTAAAAGGTGACAAGGTGCTGGTATTCCACAAGAAGAGAAGAAAAGGTTACCGTAAATTGAACGGTCACCGTCAGCAGTTCACTGAGGTGAGTATTAAAGAAGTTATTGCTTAACGTTTAAAGGAGAAGAAAAGAAATGGCACATAAGAAAGGTGTGGGTAGTTCTAAGAACGGCCGTGAATCACAAAGTAAAAGATTAGGTGTTAAGCTTTTTGGTGGTGAGGTTGCTAAAGCTGGTAACATCATCGTTCGTCAAAGAGGTACGGTTCATCATCCGGGCGAGAACGTAGGTATCGGTAAGGATCATACGTTGTATGCGTTGGTAGATGGCGTTGTTACTTTCCGTAGAGGAAAAGAAAACAGATCATTCGTTTCTGTAAAAGAAGTTGTTGCTGAGGCTTAAGTTTCTGCGACCAAAGAATAAGGAAAAGGATATCCCGAAAAGGGGTATCCTTTTTTTATTGCCGATGATAATAAACGTTATGAAGTAAATTTTGGAACATATATAAATAAACTTGTAACTTTGCGGTCTCAAACATAAATACAAACATAAAAAACAATGGGTGGTTTTTTCGGAACTATTTCTAATGGAGACTGTATTACGGATTTATTCTATGGTACGGACTACAATTCTCATCTAGGAACCCGCAGAGGCGGTATGGCTACGTACGATAAGGAAGAAGGATTTACGCGTTCGATCCACAATCTGGAGAATTCTTATTTCCGCACCAAGTTTGAACCGGGGCTTCCTAAATTCAAAGGAAATGCCGGGGTCGGTATTATCAGCGATACGGATGCGCAGCCAATCGTTATCAACTCTCACTTAGGAAAATTCGCGATCGTGACGGTGGCAAAGATCAATAACTTGGACGAATTGGAGGATGAGTTATTGAAGGCGAATATGCATTTTTCGGAATTGAGTTCAGGAAAAACGAATCAGACGGAGTTAGTCGCTTTGCTGATTACACAAGGCAAGGACTTCGTGGAGGGCATTGAGAATGTTTACAATAAGATAAAGGGCTCTTGCTCCATGTTGCTCCTGACGGAGGATGGTATTATCGCTGCCCGTGACAAATGGGGGCGTACGCCGATCGTAATCGGAAGGAAAGACGGGGCTTATGCGGCGACCAGCGAGTCCAGCAGTCTTCCGAACTTGGATTATGAGATCGAGAAATTTATAGGCCCGGGCGAGATCGTCCGTTTGCGTGCCGATGGTATGGAGCAGATGCGTAAACCGAATGAAGGGATGCAGATCTGCTCTTTCCTTTGGGTATATTATGGATTCCCTGTTTCTTGCTATGAGGGAAAGAACGTGGAGGATGTCCGGTTTATGAGTGGCTATAAGATGGGGCAGAAGGATGACTCGGAGGTGGATTGCGCTTGTGGTATACCGGACTCCGGTGTGGGTATGGCTTTGGGGTATGCGGAAGGTAAGGGGGTGCCTTATCATCGGGCTATCGCTAAGTATACACCGACGTGGCCTCGTAGTTTTACCCCGGCTAACCAAGAGATGCGTTCCTTGGTGGCTAAGATGAAATTGATACCGAACCGTGCGATGCTGGAAGGCAGACGCATCCTTTTCTGCGACGACTCGATCGTGCGTGGTACACAGCTTCGTGATAACGTGAAGATCTTATATGATTATGGGGCGAAAGAGGTACATATGCGTATCGCTTGCCCTCCATTGATTTATAGTTGCCCGTTTATCGGTTTTACTTCTTCCAAGAGTCCTTTGGAGTTGATAACTCGTCAGATTATCAAGGAATTGGAAGGGGATGAGAATAAGAATCTGGATAAATATGCTACGACAGACTCTCCGGAATATAAGAAGATGGTCGGAATTATCGCCGAGCGTTTCGGGTTGAGTTCCTTGAAGTTTAATACGCTGGAAACCTTGGTGGAGGCGATCGACCTTCCTAAGTGTAAGGTTTGTACGCATTGCTTTGATGGTTCAAGCTGTTTTTAGAAAAATTTTACCTACTTTTATGCCTGCAATGTTTTAATGGCTAAAAAGAGTGAGTTATGACAGTTTTAGATAGATTTTTAAAGTACGTTACGTTCGATACCCAGTCGAACGAGGAGACGGGTACGACTCCTAGTACGCCGGGACAACGTGTCTTTGCCGAGGCTTTGGTGAAGGAATTGGAAGCGATCGGTATGGAGGAGATCTCCTTGGATGAGAATAGTTATGTAATGGCTACTCTGCCGGCTAATACGGACGAGAAAATCCCGACTATCGGTTTTATCGCTCATTTGGATACGAGTCCGGATATGTCGGGTAAGAATGTTCAACCTCGTATCGTGACTTATCTGGGTGGTGATATTGTCTTGGATGCGGAAGAAAATGTTGTACTATCTCAATCGATGTTCCCAGAGCTTTCAGATTATAAGGGACAGGATATTATCGTAACGAATGGTAAGACTTTATTAGGTGCCGATGATAAGGGAGGTGTAGCCGCTATCGTCGCCTCTATGCAATATTTGAAGGATCATCCGGAGATCAAGCACGGTAAGATCCGTATCGCTTTTACCCCGGATGAGGAAATCGGACAAGGTGCTGATCATTTCGACGTGGAGAAGTTCGGTTGTGATTGGGGATATACGATTGACGGTGGACAAATCGGTGAGTTGGAATATGAGAATTTCAATGCCGCCGGCGCTAAAATTATCTTCAAGGGCTTGAACGTACATCCGGGATACGCCAAGGATAAGATGCAAAACGCTTCCTTGCGTGCGATCGAGTTTGCTTCTTGGTTGCCGGCCGAGCAACGTCCGGAGCATACGACTGGTTATGAGGGATTCTTCCATTTGACCGGTATGACCGGTTCAGTCGAGGAGGCTACTCTATCTTACATCATCCGTGACCATGACCGGAAGTTGTTCGAGGAGAAGAAAGAATTGCTTCGTACGTTGGTTGATAAGATGAATGAAGCGCATCCGGGATGTGCGCATTTGGAGCTTCGGGATCAATATTACAATATGCGCGAGGTCGTGGAGCCCCAGAAGCATATCGTTGATTTGGCGTTTGAGGCGATGATCTCTGTCGGGGTGGAACCGATCGTGAAACCGATCCGGGGAGGTACGGATGGTGCCCGCCTGTCGTTTATGGGATTGCCTTGCCCGAATATTTTCGCGGGAGGCCTGAATTTCCACGGACGTTATGAGTTCTTGCCCGTTCGTTCGTTGGAGAAGAGTATGGAAACAGTTATAAAAATCATAGAGCTATCGGCTCGTAAATCTTAAATGCAATAATTACATGAAAACAACTCCGTTTACCGACGTGCATATCGCGTTGGGTGCAAAGATGCACGAATTCGCAGGTTTCAATATGCCTATCGAATATTCCGGAATTATCGACGAACACATGACTGTAGTGAATGGTGTAGGTGTGTTTGATGTTTCCCACATGGGCGAGTTTTGGGTAAAAGGCCCGAACGCCTTGGCTTTCATTCAAAGCGTAACTTCTAACGACGCTTCTGTCTTGCCGCTTGGTAAGGCTCAATATACTTGTTTCCCGAACGACAAGGGAGGTATCGTGGATGACCTTTTGGTATATCATTACGAGCCGGAGAAATATTTGCTGGTCGTAAACGCCGGTAATATCGACAAGGATTGGGATTGGTGCGTAAGCCATAATACGGTAGGTGCCGAATTGGAGAATTCTTCCGACCGTACGGCTCAATTGGCTATCCAAGGACCGAAAGCACAGGAGGTTCTTCAACGTCTTACTCCGGTTGATTTATCTTCTATTCCTTACTATTCATTTGTGACGGGTGAGTTCGCCGGTTGCAAAAACGTGATTATCTCCAACACGGGGTATACCGGTGCGGGTGGCTTCGAGTTGTATTTCTATCCGAGTGATGCGATGACGATCTGGAACGCTATCTTCGAGGCTGGTAAGCCAGAAGGCATCAAGCCGATCGGTTTGGGAGCACGCGATACGCTTCGTCTTGAGATGGGCTTCTGTCTGTATGGAAATGATTTGGACGATACGACCTCTCCGATCGAGGCTGGTTTAGGCTGGATCACGAAGTTCGCCGAGGGTAAGAACTTTACGAATCGTGCGGAATTGGAGCGTCAGAAGAAAGAGGGCGTAACCCGTAAGTTGTGTGCTTTCGAGTTGCAGGAAAAGGGAATTCCCCGTCATGGCTATGAGATCGCCGATGCGGAAGGGAATGTAATCGGCGTGGTTACTTCTGGTACGATGTCTCCGGTATTGAAGAAGGGGATCGGTATGGGATACGTGAAACCTGAGTTCGCGAAAGCGGGTACGGATATCTTTATCAAGGTGCGTAATAAGAACTTGAAGGCTCAAGTGGTAAAGGCTCCTTTCCGTAAATAAGAGATAAGGCTATCTATAAATAGTTCGAAGGCGATGTTCCTCACGGAGCACCGCCTTCTTTATTATAGAAAAGTTGGACATGATTAATATGTTGTTCCCTGGAAAATGTTCGATTGCGAGTACGGAAGTAGGGTACCGGTCATTCTCAAGTTTCTACCGGAGAAGTTCGGGTCTACGGTAACGGTTGCGTTGTTTGTTCCGTTGGTAAGCATCAAGCTAACGGTAGCGGAGATAAACACACCCTGTACGTTCATGTTCAGATAAACATTGCCCTTGTCATCCTGCTTGGTCTGGATATTGGAGGCGCTACCTTGTACGGTGATACCACCTAATCCGTTAGGACCGGGATACGGAGAGTTGGATGCGATCTGGACCATAGCCTGTCCGTCATTCAAAGATACGAAGTTCGTATTTGAATTTACGTAGAATACCTGTCCGTTCATCGGTTGTATGTTGTTAGCCTCCAATACGAATGATTGGTTGTTGATAGCTTGTACAGCGGCGTTAAACTCTTCTTGGCCTTCTACGGCATCTTGTGCCAGACGCTCTTGTTTCTTGATTTCTCTCTCTACTTTTTTGGCTTCCTTTGTTATCGATTTTTGAGCCATAACTTGTGTCATTCCGCACATAGCGACAGCGAGAACGACGATAAAAGATACAATTCTTTTCATACTTGATTTAGTTTTAAAACGGTTTTAAATTGTATAGATTAAACAGCGTCGTTGCGAAAAAGTTCCTGTGACTTATCCTTTTTATAGATACAATAACATTTCCACGGAGTATTTATGTTAAACAGAAATCGTACATTTGTAAATAAAGAACATAATACGATAGAATATGGATAAAGTACGTTTTGGTGTAGTCGGAACCAATTTCATAAGTGATTGGGTAATTGCCGGAGCCCGGCAGGATGAGCGTTTTGAACTGGTAGCTGTATATTCGAGAACTCAGGAGACGGCAGATGCTTTCGCCTCGAAACATAATATACCGTATACGTTTACCTCCTTGGAGGAGATGGCGAAAAGCCCGTTGATCGACGCTGTGTATATTGCCTCCCCGAACTTCCTTCATGCCTCCCAGAGTATTCTTTGCATGAGCTATGGCAAGCATGTTCTTTGCGAGAAACCCTTCGCTTCCAACGCGAAAGAAGTACGTGCGATGATCGAGGCTTCCCGTACATATAATGTCACGTTGATGGAGGCGATGAAGCCTACGCTTACGCCGAACTTTCTTGCCGTGCGAGAGAATCTTGGGCGTGTAGGTACGGTTCGTCGTTATTTCGCCTGCTATTGCCAGTATTCCTCCCGTTATGATAAGTTCAAGGAAGGAATCGTGTTGAACGCTTTCAAGCCGGAGTTGTCTAATGGGGCCATGATGGATATCGGTATTTATACGGTCTATCCGATGGTTGTCTTGTTTGGTCGCCCAAAGAAGATAGATGCCTCGGGCATAGTCCTGTCCTCAGGAGCGGACGGGCAAGGGGCCGTGAATTTCTTGTATGAGGGGATGAACGCCACGGTGCTTTATTCTAAGATCGTCAACTCCGCCTTGCCTACCGAGATACAAGGGGAGGAGGGGAACTTGACCTTGGACCGGATCAATATCATCCGTAAAGTGACGTATTCTCCCCGTTTAGCTCCGGCGATGGGAAAAGGCCCGGAACCGGTTCCGGAAGACCTAAGCGTGGTCGCCGATAAGGATGAGTACTATTATGAGGTAGCGGAATTTATCAACCTCGTCTTGTCTGGCAAGCGGGAGTCAGAAATCAATAGCCTTGATAATTCTTTGATTACATTGGAGATTATCGATGAAGTACGCCGGCAGTTGGGAATTGTCTATCCGGCGGATTGATAACTTGTCTTATGCTGATATAGGTAGACACATTCAATAACAATAAAATGTGTAATTATTATGCGCAAAAAACATGAGCATTACAGCGAAGAAGAGAAATTGCATCTTCTTCATTCTTATTATCAATCCGGCATGAGCAAAACCAGTTTTTGCAAACAACATGGTATTAGTGGGATAACTTTGTTAAATAAATGGCTGGCGAAGTATGAATCAGTGGTAAAAGAGGAATCTTTGGCTCCGTGTCAAGCCCCTACGGATATGAGCGATCGAAGCAAAGAGGATTACCATGATGAAAACGCGCGACTCAAGAAGCGTGTTAAGGAGTTGGAGAAGGCCCTTGCCTTCTCCCGGTTGGACACCGAGGCCCGTGATTTAATGATCACGCGTGCGGAAGAGTATTTTAACATTCCCATCAGAAAAAAACCTGGGGCCAAATAGTAACGGAACTGGTCAGGCTTCGCAAGATGAAAGTAGCGCCAGCCTGCCGTCTGTTTGGCCATTGTCGTCAAGCCTATTACCAGTCCAAGGCTGACATTGGGAGCCATGTGAAGAATGAACGTCTCATGCTGGATACCGTACGTGAGATACGTGGCGAGGATCCCGGTATCGGTGGTTACAAGCTGTGGATCATGCTCACCGCCCTCTTCGGAGAGAGGTTCATGCCCGGTCGCGACAGCTTCTACACGCTGCTTCGTCGACACCGCCTGATGCTTCCTCCCCGCAAAGCCAGGGGCACAACCAATTCCAACCATCGTTACCATAAGTGGAAGAACTTGATAAAGGGCTTTGTCCCAACCTCTCCCAATCAACTGTGGGTTAGCGATATTACCTATATACCGCTTGCCGGCGGAGACGTCTGTTACCTGCATCTGGTCACGGATGCTTATTCCCATAAGATAGTGGGATGGGTACTGGCTGATAGCTTGCGTGCCTCAGCCACGCTTGAGGCGTTGCGGCAGGCCATAGACCAGGCCGTTGAGATGACAGGGAGTGAAAATCTGGAGGGCCTGATACACCACTCTGACCGTGGCGTGCAGTATTGTTGCGACGCGTACGTGGAGCGCCTTCGGCGGCATGGCATTGCCATCAGCATGACGGAAGACTACAAGCCCACGGACAATGCCGTGGCGGAACGTATCAATGGGATAATTAAAGTGGAACGCCTCTATAGGCAAGGGCTGTTCGAGACCATCGAGCGTGCCGCGAGCGTGATAGAGCGCTACATCTACTTCTACAACTACCGCCGACCGCACATGAGTGTCGGTTATAAAACCCCGGGCATAGTGCACGGGGAGAAGGAAACGCAAATAAAAATGTGGCGGAATAAAAGAAAACCCGTGAAAAGTAACGAGAAAGAGATGGATACGATAGCTTTGCAAAGCCGAACAACTAATCTCTCAGAAGGGCTCTGTTCGGCCCAGAGGTAATGTGTCTATGTTATCAGTATGAAGTTAAAAGAAGTGACTACTATATCAGTATTACTTTATAACTACTGTCTACTGATTACGTTTATAAACAAAAAAAGTGTCTAGATAAATCAGGAAAAGACAACTGTTCGTGATTTTCCTCTTTTTCCATCGGGGTGAAAAACTTTTTCCACCGTGATGAAAAAGCTTTTTCACTACGATGGAAATCCTTTTTCATCACGGAGAAAAAAGGGTTACTTGTATTTTTATTACCTTTGTGTCCTTAATTGTTTAGGATGTACATATATAATTCAATACCCCATATAACGAACACGCTAAATCTGGGAAAGGACCTATTGGAGGTCTTATTTGAGAAAAGAAAATCATTACCGTTTCGCTATGATTATGCGTTGGATATTATCGATGAGAATAAATTGAATATCTTGATCGAGCGTGAGGTGATCCGCAGGAACGGCCCTTATATCGAGATGGATGAGCATTATCTCTCTTTCTATGAGCTGCTTCTGGAGGCGAATGAGGAGATTTCTACCTCGGTGATCGATGAGAATATCCAGTTGGTGTATCAATTGATCGATTATTATGGCAAGGAGGATAACGATTTGCGTAAGCTGGGTTATCTGCGATCGGTCAAGGCGCATTTGCGGAAGATCGGGAAGATCTTGGTACGTAACGTGGTGTCCTTGCAACGGGTGATCGATAATACGTTCAAGAACGAGCCGAGCTATAAGGTGAAGATCGCCAAACTGGAGAATCTGGACGCTAAACGAATCGAGATCAACCGCCTGATCGTGGAAGTGGAGAAGCTGCTGGATCGGGAACGGACTCCCTTTTTCGCCCAAGTCCCGGACGAGGAGCTGTTGACGATCGCCCGTGAGTTGAAGACGGAGTTATTGAGCGCCGGCCATAGCTTGATCCATTCCCAACAGGATATCATTGATTACTTGAACCAGATCCGTACGCAGGTGGGTTTTACCCGTAAGCTGCGTCGTATCAAATATCTGCGGGAGCAGTTTGAGTTACAGGAGAACACGAACGTGCGGGAGGTGGTAGACGCGGAGCGTTCCGTGGTATTGGAGGGCGTGCAGCCTACCTTATTCAAGATTTCCATTCCTTATTTGCAAACGGACGAGGCGCTGGATGTCATCTTGAAGGTGGCCGACGGCATGCGGCCGGACAAGGCTATCCACCGGCAGGAGCTGGGCGTGATCTCCGCCGAGCAGATGGAGAATCAAGAAGTGGGGGAGGCTGCTATCAATACCCGGAAGATGATGGATGTTTTTAGCCGGACCGGAGGGGATTTGTTCTCTTTCGTGATGGGCTACGAGTATAACCGGGAGATGGATTTCGAGGCGAAGGTTACGTTATTTTGCCGTTTACTCTCCCTCTATGAAAATGAGTTGGAGATAACAGACCGTTTTGGGCATACGGAGCATATAGAATATGCCATTATTCAAAGAACCTAGTTGTAGAGACGGGGCGTGCCCCCTGTGATGAGACGGGGCACGCCCCGTCTCTACAACTGGATAAAATAAAACAACAATAATAAGATGATAGATAATTTACCGGTACAGACCGCACAGATCTATGATTACCTGTCGAAAGGTAATTTTCTGTGCTCGAATACAAGTGTAAAGGAGTTGAGGACACTCTTCTCGGTCGTAGAAGATAATTTTGAGCGTTTACGTGATTATTTCTCGCATATCAATTTCGTGTTGGAGCAGGGGAATAATTACTTCTACTTCTCCCGCAAGGAGCCCCGGGCTACCTTGGAGCAAAAGCTCCAGCGTTTCTTCGCTTGGATCGATATCATGGACTTCTTCTGTACGTACGATACGGCCTTCGGGCCCGGTTTCACTTTCTCGCCGGCGGAGATATTGGTACGTTCCCGTATCGACATGGATCTAGAGATGAAGCTGGACGGGTTGAAAAAACATACCGGAGGCAAGGAGAAACGCAAGGATATCCTCGATACCATCTTGGACAGGATGACGAAAGAGGGCTTTATCGAGTGCGTAAGCGATATGAACGGGACGTGGAAAGTGCTCTCCTCGTGGGATTACCTCACGAAGATGATCCATAGTATTAACATAAAGAACGAAGATGAGATATCTCAATAAAATAGTATTTATAAACAGCGCCGCTATCCGTTACTCGGAAGTGCAGCTGGATGGAAATATACATTTAATCGGAACGCAGGGAGTGGGGAAGAGTACGATCCTCCGTGCGATCCTTTTCTTTTACAACGCCGATACGCAGCGGCTCGGAATCCCGGTCGAGAAGAAGTCGTATCAGGATTATTATTTCCCTTATGCCGATTCCTCGATCATCTACGAGGTAGCGAGGGAGGATGGTTGGTTTACGGTACTTAGTTATAAGACGATGAACCGTATCTGCTACCGTTTTATCGCCTCTCCGTACCGGCCGGATCTTTTTATCGACGAGGAGGGAGCGCCTTATCCGTCGGATCGTATCCGCTCGGTGCTCGATAAGAACGGTATCAAATATAGCGGGGCGATCTCCACGTATGAGGAATACCGGAATATCCTCTACGGAAACTCGGATAATAAACGGGATTACTCCTGTTATTCCTTGATGGAGAGCGGCTCGTATCAGAATATCATCCGTACGATCCAGAACGTCTTGCTGAATTCACGCTTGGAGGCGGATTATATCAAGCAGACGATCATCACCTCCTTGAACGAGGCGGATAGCGTGATCGACTTGAGCCGTTATCGGAGCCATCTATCCGGTTTTGAGGCGCAACTGAATGATATCGGTGTTTTTCGTGAGCCGGGCATGGTGCGGAAGGCCGCCGGGATCTCCACCTTGTCGGACGATATCCGTAAGCGGGATTTACGGATCAACGATCTGTGCCGCCAATTGCGCGGGGCTTATCTGGAAACGGAGCGTATCTTGCCGGAGTTGTCCCGGAAGATACACGAGCAGGAGGCGGTCAAATCGGATTTCTATAAGCAAAGGGATAAGCTAGACGCTGAATCGAAGAACCGGACAGCCACGATGGAAGGCGAGTTGGCCGTGCTGAAAAACGCCTTGTCGGAGGCGGAAGCGAAACGGGTTTTCTATGCCGGGAAAGATATCCAGACGGCGATGGATCGTTGTAACAAATTGGAGATCTTACAGCAGGAACAGGAATCCTTAGTCGTGGAGAAAGATTTGCTTTCTTCCAAGAATAAAGAAGCCTCGGTCTTGCACGCCAATTTGATCGCTAATCTGAAGAACGAGTTGGCCGGCTTCGAGAACGAGAAACAGAAACAATTACTGGCGGCAGAGACCGAGATCAATGCTCGTCGGGAGGCTCGCCGGGAGTATTATCGACGGCTACGGGAGGAATTGCGCCATGCCGCCTCGGAGGAGAAAGAGCGTTTGTTGGTGGATCGGGAGAAACGTACGACGGAGGTCGCCGCCTTGAAGATGCGTATCAAGACTGCCCGGGGGCAGTCGGGAACCTCGGAGGAATTGGAGGCGGTCAAGGGGCGTCTCGGCAATTACGATGCGAACCGGAAGGACTTGGAGCTGAAGATCCGTGAGCTGAAGTACGAGTTGAACTACCAGACGAAAGAGTTCGAGACCGCCGGGAAGCATCTGGATGAGGATTATCAAAAGCTAGCGGAATCCAACGAGGTGAAGATCGAGGCCCTGAGCGCTAAGCTAGCGGAACTGACGGAGTTCTTGGATAACCAGAAAGATAGTTTCTTCAACTGGCTGTCCGAGCATAAGCCCGGCTGGGAGCAGACGATCGGGCAAGTGTGTGACGAGCGCCTGCTTTACGGGAAAGAGTTTACGGCGGAGGTAGGCGAGGGAGATACCTTTTATGGAATCCGCTTCACCTCCGGGATTCACCGGAATGTCAAGACCAAGGAGGATTACTTGACGGAGAAGAAGGATGCCGAGGAAAAACGTGCCGGGATCCAGCGGTTCATCGCTACGGCGCGGCAGGATTTGGAGGCGGCCAAGGAGAATCTTCGCAAGCAATATCAATCCTCGGTGAAGTCCATCAAGGAGGATATCTATCATGCGGAATATGAGTTGGAACAACTGGCGGTTCGCAAGAAAGAGGGCGAGTCTCGTATGTCGGCCTTGCGGGATCAGGCGACCCGTCTCAGGCAGGAGGAGATCCGGCGCTTGGAGGAGGAGTTGAACGCTGCCGAGGCCGTCCTTTCCTCGATCCAGCAGGAGATCGCCACGCTTCAAGGCAAGATGGACCGGGAACTCGCTTCCTTGGATGAGCAAGAGAAAGACGAGCTGGCTGCTTTGGATAAGGAACTCTCCGTCGCAAGGGAAGCTATCTCGGAGGAGATCGCACGCAAGAAAGCGGAGCTGGAAGAGCGCAAATCCGGATATGACAGGGAGCAATTGGATAGCCTGACCGCTAGCGGTGGCGATCCGAAACGTTTGGAGGAGATCCATTCCCGCTTGGCGTATATCGGTGGGGAGATTAAATATATCAACGAGACCAAGGCATTGATTATCGAGTATCTGAAAGATAAACGAGAGATGCTGGATAAGGTACCCGACTGGACGGCGGAGAGCCTACGTTTGCAGCAGATCATCCACGGGGAACGGGAGGAATTGAAAAAGCGTCTGGCGGACGTGAACCGGAGTATCTTCAAGGTAGATGCCGAGTTGAAGGAGCTGAAGGAGTCCAACCGGAAAGCGTTGGAGAACCGGGAGGAATATCACCGCTCTACCCTGTTGGACTGGTTTACCTCTAGGGAATCCATCTTCTCTTCCATGAACCGTACCGATACGGATGGCGATTGCCGTTCCTTGGTACGGGAGATCACGATCCGCGTCAGCGAGCAATCCCAGAAGCTTTCCGAGCTGCGCAAGGAGATAACCGCCTACACCGGCAATTTCTCCGAGGATAATGTGTTCGCCTTCAAGACGAGCTTCTCGGATGATAAAGAGTATATGGATTTCGCTTGCGACTTGAAGGAGTTTATCGACGAGGATAAGGTCTCGGAATACCAATCGCGTATCAATACCCGCAACTCCGATATCTTCCGGCAGATTACGGCGGACACGAAAAGCATGGTCTCTCAGGAAGGTAATATCCGTGGCGTGGTGGATCAGATCAACGCCGATTTCAAGGAGAAGAACTTCGTGGGGATTATCCAGTGTATCGAGATGCGTATTGATCCGAGCCAGAACAAGATCGTCAATCTGTTGAAGGAGATCAAGCGATTCAACGAGGAATATAGCTGGGATTTGGGGCAGAACCTGTTCGCTTCCTCGACCGACGATACGACTACCCGGGAGAAGGCGACGACGTTGTTGCGTGAGTTGATCAAGTCGATGGACGCTTATTCCGGCAACTTGATCCGCTTGGCGGACTTCTTCGACCTTAAATTCCGGGTGATCGAGAACCGGAATGATACGGGCTTCGTAGAACGTCTTACGAACGTAGGCTCCGAGGGTACGGATATCTTGGTCAAATCCATGGTGAATATCATGTTGCTGAACGTGTTCAAGCGGAACGCCTCCACGGTATTCTCCGATTTCAGGCTCCATTGCATGATGGATGAGATCGGGAAGCTGCACCCGAACAACGTGGCGGGTATCTTGAAATTTGCCAACGACCGGGATATTCTCTTGATCAATGGTTCGCCGACCGAGCAGGATGCCCTGTCCTATAAGCACATCTATAAACTGGAGAAGGATACGGATAGCTTCACCCGGATTCGCAGGGTGATTACGCAGTTCGATTAGTTACGATCTATGTTAGGGCCTCGGTTGATACGGGTGAGAGACGAGGCTCTCTCATAGGTCATAGATTAGGCTCTCTTATAGGGGTAGGTGTCTCGTCTATGGCCCATAAGAGAGCCTCGTCTATGACTATACCATTGAAAAAATGTTAAAGCCCTGCGATCTCATCCAGCCAAAGCGTAGCCATCGCGTCGCTCGGCATTCGCCAGTCTCCACGTGGGGAGAGGCTGATGGAACCTACTTTCGGGCCGTCCGGCAGGCAACTGCGCTTGAACTGTTGCTGGAAGAAGCGGCGGAAGAAGGTATGGAGCCATTTCTTGAGGGTGGCATCGTCGTAGGTTTCCCCGAATGCCCGCTTCGCCAAGAAATAAATCTTCGCGGGTGAGGCTCCGAAGCGTAAGAAGTGATAGAGGAAGAAATCGTGCAGCTCGTACGGGCCTACCAAATCCTCTGTCTTCTGCTTGATATTCCCATGCTCGTCGGCGGGAATCAATTCCGGGCTGATCGGAGTGTCTACTATATCTAATAACGTGGCGCGGGAAGCCTCGTCTACCTTGTTATTGGCCACCCATTCCACCAGATATTTAACCAATGTCTTGGGAATGCTACCGTTGACGCCGTACATAGACATATGGTCGCCATTGTAAGTAGCCCAGCCCAAGGCAAGCTCCGAGAGGTCTCCCGTACCGATCACAAGGCCGTTCTCTTGGTTTGCTACGTCCATAAGAAGTTGGGTACGCTCGCGGGCTTGGCTGTTCTCGTACGTCACGTCATGTACATGGATGTCGTGATCGATATCCTTGAAGTGTTGGATGCAAGCCTCCTTGATGGAGATCTCCCGGAGGGTCACGCCAAGGGAGCGTATCAAGTCGCAGGCATTGGTATAGGTACGATCCGTCGTTCCGAAGCCGGGCATGGTGATGCCGATGATCTTATCCCGTGGGATCTTCAAGGCATCGAAGGTCATGACGGTGACCAGTAGGGCCAAGGTGGAATCCAGTCCCCCGGAGATGCCTACGACGGCGGTTTGGGCGTGGGCGTGGAGGATGCGCTTGGCGAGTCCCGCTACCTGTATATGGAATATTTCCTCGCAACGTTCTTTCAAGGCATCGCCGGAAGGGGTAAAGGGATGCGGGTCGATTGCCCGGGTCAAATCCAGTGTCCGGTTGGGAAGGCTGAATGAGACTACGGTGCCGTTATCCATGTTATGGTTGAGATAACCCTGCATGAAACTGGTGTTGATCCGTCGGTCGTTCTGTAAGTTCTGGATATCGATCTCGCTGATAACGAGTTGCTCCTCCATGGAGAAACGCTCGGATTCCCTTAATAACGTGCCGTTCTCCGCTATGATACCGTTTCCCGCGAATACGAGGTCGGTACTGGATTCCCCGAAACCGGCGGAAGCGTAGACGTATCCGGCGATACAACGTGCGGATTGCTGGCAGATCAAGGATCGTAAGTAAGCATGCTTACCGATCAACTCGTTGCTGGCGGATAGATTGAATATCAAGTTCGCCCCCTGCATGGCTAGCTCGGAGCTGGGAGGGATGGGAACCCAAAGATCCTCGCAGATCTCGATACCCACACGTACCTCATCGTACTCGAAGATCAGGTAGCAATCCAGCGGCACTTCCCGGTTACCGATCGTGATCATGGATTGCTGTAGGTGTGAAGAGGCCGTGAACCAACGCTCTTCTTGGAACTCCTTGTAGCTGGGCAGGTAACTTTTGGGCACTACCCCCAATATCTCGCCCCGTTGGAAAGCGACGGCGGCGTTTATCAGTTGGCTTCCGCTGACAAGCGGGCAACCTACGATCGTTAGTAAATCCAGATCGGCGGTGTTGTTCACTAAATCCAGCAAGGCTTTCTCGGCGTTTCTGAGTAAGGTCTCTTGCGAGAACAAATCCATGCAAGTATAAGACGTAACCGATAATTCGGGGAAGGCGATGATCTGGACCTCTTTTTGGGACGCTTGGCGCATCAATCCCTCAATCTGTTGAATATTATAAAAGCAGTCAGCCACTTTAACCTGTGGTACGGCTGCCGCTACTTTGACGAATCCGTAATTCATATTTGTTATTGTTTATCTGATAGATGTTCTTAATTTATCGGGGTTTTGACGACAGTCCCACAACAATACGATACGTATGGAACGTTTTCCTTCTTGGGTATATATAAGTTTATGATGTCCCTCGATCAAGGAGCGATATTCCTTGTCTCTATCGGCGAAAGTCTCTTCTATAGTACCAATAAGAGGATTGTTCTTGATCCGGATACAATTCTTCTCTAACTTATCGATAAAGTTGAGAGCAGCTTGTTTCCCAAAGTGCTTTAAACAGTAGGCTATGGCTAAATCAGCTTGTCTTTTCGCACGGGGTGCCCAAATTACTTTAGCTTGTTTCTCCATGTCTCAAAGAATTGGTGCATATCATCCTCATTGATGCCTTTACCTTCTTCTAGCTCCTGTTCGGCTATATCTATTTCCCTATTGGCTTCTTTCAAACTGAATGAAATGGGAGATGCTGCATTCGCCTTGGACATAATTCGTTTCATATATTTCTCGATCTTTAGGACCGTTTCCATATCGTCTATTTTATTGAGATACCTCTCGATAAAGCTTTCTCTCCATTGTTGTAACTCTATTGTCGTCATATCAATTTCCCTCCTATATATTTATGCCCCAAAGGTATGTATTTTGTATGGGATAAAAAAGAAGGAGAGGTATACTTCGCAGCATCCTCTCCTTATTAATACAAAACAATCAACAAAAAACTACTGTCTGAATAAGACTATCTGATGAATAAAAGCTCACGGTATTTCGGCAAGGTCCATATCTGGTCATCGACAACCAGTTCCAACTTGTCGATATGGTAACGGATGGCTTCCATCATCGGGACGATCCGGTCGTGGTAAGCGATCGCCTTCTCCCGCTCGCTCTCGATCTTGTTGGCTATCTTGCGGGCGTTGACCATCTCGTCCACTTTTTCCTTGATGAAGATCGTGCGGTTCGCTATATCCTCGATGATCTCCATGTTCTTGGAGGATAGATGGGCGGCTTTATCGGCGGGGAATAATTCACGCATCTTATATACGTTGTCGATCAAGGAAGACTGGTATTTGGTGGCCATCGGGATGATATGGTTCATCGTTAGGTCGCCTAATACACGTGCCTCGATCTGGATCTTCTTCGTGTACATCTCCCATTTGACCTCGTTGCGGGCTTCCAGCTCCTTGCGGGTCATGACTCCTGTGGATTCGAACATGCGGACACTGCTATCTTTCAGATAAGCGTCGAAGATCAAAGGCACGCTGGTCTCGCAATCCAAGCCCCGGCGTGCGGCCTCGGTCTTCCATTCCTCGCTGTAGCCATTGCCGTCGAAATGGATCGCCTTGCATTCCTTGATATCCTTGCGGATTACCTCGATGATAGCGGCGAACTTATCCTTTCCGGTGGCTATCTTAGCGTCTACCTCGGCCTTGAACTGCCTCAACTGATCCGCTACGGTGGCGTTCAATACCAGCATGGCGGCGGCGCAGTTCGCGGAGGAACCTACGGCACGGAACTCGAAACGATTACCGGTGAAGGCGAAAGGGGAGGTACGGTTACGATCCGTGTTATCGATCAATAACTCGGGGATACGGGCGATATCGAGTTTCATGCCTTGCTTTCCCGCTAGGTTGAAATCTTCCGTATCGCTGTTCTCCAGATGCTCCAATACCTTGGATAATTGTGCTCCTAAGAAGCTGGAGATGATTGCTGGAGGAGCCTCGTTCGCTCCCAAGCGATGTGCGTTGGTTGCGCTGGAGATGCTGGCCTTCAACAATGCGTTATGGGTGTACACGGCTTTCAGTACGTTGACCACGAAGGTCACGAAGCGCAGGTTGTCTTCTGGCGTCTTACCCGGTCCCATCAAAAGGATTCCGGTATCGGTTCCCAGCGACCAGTTATTGTGCTTGCCGGAACCGTTCACGCCTTTGAACGGTTTCTCGTGCAACAGGACACGGAACCCATGTTTGCGGGAGATCTTGCGCATTAGGGCCATGATCAGTAAGTTATGGTCATTGGCGAGGTTGCATTCCTCGAAGATGGGAGCTAGCTCGAACTGGTTCGGGGCGACCTCGTTATGGCGGGTCTTTACGGGAATGCCGAGCCTCAATGCCTCTACCTCGAGGTCTTTCATGAATTCCATGACACGGGTGGGGATGGCGCCGAAGTAATGATCCTCCAACTGCTGGTTCTTGGAGCTTTCATGTCCCATCAAGGTTCGGCCGGTCATCAACAGATCGGGACGTGCGGCGTACAGGCCCTCGTCTACTAGGAAGTATTCCTGTTCCCAGCCGAGGTAGGCGTATACTTTCTTCACGTCCGGGTTGAAATAGTGACAGACATCGACTGCCGCTTTGTTTACGGCTTCTAAGGCTTTTAGCAGGGGGGCTTTGTAGTCGAGGGATTCGCCCGTGTAAGCGATGAAGATCGTCGGGATGCAGAGGGTGTCGCCTACGATAAAAGCGGGGGAGGAAGGATCCCAAGCCGAGTAGCCACGAGCCTCGAACGTATTGCGGATACCGCCGTTCGGGAAACTGGAGGCATCCGGCTCTTGCTGGATCAGTAGTTTGCCCTCGAATTCCTCAAGTACGCCGCCTTTGCCATCATGCTCGATGAAAGCATCGTGCTTCTCGGCTGTACCTTCCGTCAAGGGATGGAACCAGTGGGTGTAGTGGGTAGCGCCTTTTTCCATCGCCCATTTCTTCATGCCGGCGGCCACGGCGTTCGCTGTCTCACGGTCTAACGGACTACCGTTATCGATGGAGTCCACCAGTCTCTCGTACGCTTTCTCTGGAAGATATTTGAACATCTTCTCACGGTTGAATACCAGCTCGCCGTAATACTTGGAAGGTCTCTCGGCGGGAGTGGTTAGCTCGGTCGCTTTTTTCTCGAACGCCGATTCTACGACTCTAAATCTTAACTTTGACATAATACCTGATGATTATTGTTGTTTATAGTAAATGACTTATCTTAGCCACTTCCTCAGCCTAGCCATGGCCTCTAGGGTGTCATCCCTATCGCCGAAAGCGGTGAGGCGTAGATAACCTTCCCCGCTCGGTCCGAATCCCACTCCGGGGGTTCCGACTATCTTGACTTCATAAAGCAGTTTGTCAAAGAATTTCCATGAGGAGAGGCTGTCCGGGGTCTTTAGCCAGAGGTATGGGGCGTTATCGCCTCCGTACACCGTGAGACCGCAGTTTTGCAGACCCTCTTTCATGATCTTCGCATTGGTCATATAATAATTGATAGTAGCTGTTACTTGCTGTTTCCCGGCGGTGGAATAAACCGCTTCCGCACCCCGTTGGGTTATGTAACTGGTTCCGTTGAATTTCGTGCATTGGCGACGGTTCCATAATTTGTTCAACTGTACCCGTTGCCCGTCCAGCGTGAAGGCGTTCAGCTCCTTCGGTACAACCGTGTATCCGCAACGTATTCCCGTGAATCCGGCGGTTTTAGAGAAGCTCCGGAATTCGATGGCTACCTTCTTCGCTCCTTTGATCTCGTAGATAGAGTGGGGAATATTTGGGTCCTGTATATAAGCCTCGTAAGCGGAGTCGTACATGATAAGCACGTCGTTGGCGAGGGCATAGTTTACCCATTTCTTCAATTCGTCCTTAGTCAAGGTCGTTCCGGTCGGGTTATTGGGATAGCAGAGGTAAAGGATGTCCACCCTGCGACTGGGCAGATCCGGTACGAAGTTGTTTTCCGCCGTGCAAGGGATGTATACGACATCGCTCCATTTCCCGTTTTCCAATACCCCGGTGCGTCCGCTCATTACGTTCGAGTCGATGTAGACCGGATATACGGGGTCTGTCACCCCGATACTATTGTCGTGGCGGAGCATGTCACCTATATTTCCACAATCGCTTTTCGCCCCGTCGCTGATGAATACCTCGCTCGGTTCGATAAAGACTCCCCGGCTGGCATAATCGTTCTTGATGATAGCGTCGATTAGGAAAGGATATCCCTGCTCGGGGCCATATCCGTGGAATGTATCCTTGCTCGCCATTTCTTCCACGGCTTTATGCATCGCCTCAATAACGGCGGGGGCAAGTGGTTGCGTAACATCACCAATACCCATTCGAATGATCTTATCCTTGGGATGGGTAACCTTGAAGCTGTTTACCTTTTTCGCGATGTCGGAGAAAAGGTAATTGTTCTGTAATTTCAGGAAATGTTCATTAATTAGTGCCATACTCAGTTCTTTTGTTTTTATGTTGTTGTTTTTGTTGTTTTGTCTTGTTCCCCGTGTCAGACTTTGATGAATCCCTCGAACACGTTGACCGCTCCGCCGGTCATAAAGACCTTACCGCTTCGCTCGTCCCACTCGATGGTTAAAGGGCCCCCATCCATGATGACCTTCGTCTTTCGCTTTGTCTTCCCACGTACGACCCCGGCCACGGCGGTGGCGCAAGCTCCGGTTCCGCAGGCTTGGGTGATGCCGGAACCTCGTTCCCACACCCTCATCCGTACCTCGTCCGGCTTTAGCACCTGCACGAACTCCACGTTTGTCCGATCCGGAAAAAGCGGGAGGCATTCCAGTAACGGGCCTACGCTTGCCAGATCGACCTGGTCCATCTCGTCCACGAAGATAACCAAGTGAGGATTTCCCATAGAGATGACGGTGCCGGTGTAAATTTCTCCTCCGGCCTCAACTTCCAAGGCGATCTCACCTACGGCAGGCTTTCCCATATCTACCGTGACCTCGGTGACCTCTTCACACTCTATTTTCAATTGTAGCTCTTTGATACCAGATAAGGTCTCTAACGTAACCTTGTTCTTTTGCGTTAGGCCGGCCTCATAGACATATTTGCCAATACATCTGGATGCGTTTCCGCACATCATCGCCTCGGAGCCGTCCGCATTATAGATATGCATGCTGAAATCGGCGATGTCTGAAGAACCTATCAAGACCAAACCATCAGATCCTATGCCTGTGTGCGGCTTGCTCCATGCGATAGATAATTCCTCGGGGTTGTGTATCGGATAGACCATCGTGTTTACATAGATGTAATCATTTCCGGCACCGTGCATCTTTGTGAATCTGATTGATTTTGTCATTTTGATGATATTATTCTTTATATTATTTCTTTTTGTTTTGTCGTAATGCAAATATATAACGTTTTGATAAGTATATAACAGGTGAGAGGCTCGAATGTTTTATAAATATGAAGTTTGTAATAGATTGAAGTTATAATATATGCTTTTAGTTATAAATAATAATTAGAAGTGCGTGTTTTGGTTTTATATCGTAATATATGCTTTGTGAATATGGGTTGCTGAACTGTAAGTAAAAAAGCTATATATCTATCTATTTGCTTAAAATAAGTCTGTTTGTCTGACGAGCCTCTTTTTCAAGAAGCCTTAACTAGGGATAGATAATGGGTGAAAATACGTATTTAACCACTGATTTCTACGTAAAAGGTCATGTTTTGTCACACGAAAGGTCGCGTTGGGCGACGCAAGTAGTGGCGTTAGCCAATGCGATAGGTCGCGTAAGGCGATACATATAGTCGCGTTGGGCGATACAACCGTATGAAATGCCTCTTTTATCCGTATAAAAAACATGTTTTGACCCGTATAAATGTGAACTAGCATGAATTATTTTTCTAGAACAAAAGGTCGTATTTGGCTAATATATTACTAAACAATCATTTGCTAATATTTTTTCTCATATTTAGGGACGAGAAGTACATCTGGCCAGAAAAATCAACTCTCCGGGAGTTTGGTTTACAAATTGACAAAAAGAAAGGAGCTACTCGGTTTTGTTTCCGGATAGCTCCTTTTTTCAGATTAACTAATTATCTAGATAATTTATTTTACGAACTTAACAGTTGTCTTATGAGCAGATCTCAAGAGCTTAGACTGATCGATTGAGATCATATAAATGCCGTTCGGCATATTCGGAGTGCTGATGTATTGCTCATCGCTAGTGATGATACCCGTAGAAACAACTTTACCTACCATATTAACGATTACATAATTACCCTTACCATTCTTTACATAAAGACCGCTAGCGGTTGTAGATACCGTAACCTCTTGAACCTCGTCATTGATAGTCTCGTTATCGGTGATGATACCCATAGCGTCAGATGTAATATATAATGTCGCCATGCGGACATTTTCTTTAACGCCATCGCCATTAGGATCAACAGCAGGACTAAAGTCTACCGTAATCTTAGTATCATTTGTAGGAGCCGTAGCCTTGATATTCATGACTTTTTCTTTACTGCTTCCTTTCAAGAAGTTGACATCTACGATCATCTTTGTATCTTTTAAGCTCGTAGCTTCAACTTTTGTCGTTGCGTCGATTTCCATTACACGAATAACCTCATCTTTTTTAGCTTCGTAAATAGAATCGATTGTAATAGTGTAATTGGTTTCTGCGCTTGCTTTAAGATTACTAACGACACCATTAACAAGAGAGGACATAATAGAATTGATTGCTGTGCTCATTGTTGCTGGCATTGTAACGATCTGTTTAGACATTGGAGTCCAAGCTGTATTTACGTCAGCACGTACTGAATCTGTTGTCGTTAAAACTAGATTTGCTCCAGATACGCCAATTGTCGGAGTCAACTTCTTATATCCTTTGATTTTGCTAGATGCGGCATCATATGAAGTCAAGACAATAGAATCTGCAGGCATGCCTGTTGTTGATTTCAAGTTTGCATATACGACAGCGTCACCCATTGGCAATTTTGCGTTAGGTGCTTGTAGAGGTTTACCGAATAAGCTAGCCTTGATAGTACTTTCTGTCATCAACTTTGTCATATCAAGAGATATTTGGAAGTTCGGGACTTGAGCTAACGTTGCAGCTAGACTACGTAAATTATCTTCTAAAGTAATCGTATAATCAATCGTACCAGAGCTATTTGCTGTTTCTGTTAGGCTTATCAATTTTCCATCTTTAAGCGGGAAATTAGGGATCATGCTACCCACGGTACCTAACCAACCTAATTTCAATTCTACGGATAAGCTGTTGAAAGGAAGAATGGTTCCTTTGTTCCCGGTCTTGATTAATACCGATAATAAATTTGTGGGTTTACCCGTTTCTGCGTCAACTAAAGCAGCTGCGGATACATCAATTTTCTCTGGTAAATCAATTTTTACGGATTGTCCGTTAAGTGAAACGTTATATTCTTTATAATCACTGAATGTCAGTTTTACGTCATTAACGATCCCTGCGATGAAATCACCCATTCCCGGTGCTATCGCAGAAAAATCCATAGAACTAAGATCCAATTTTAAACTATCAGGAGTAACCGAGATTGGATTTAATTGATCTGCACGTAGGCTTGATACTTGAGGCAAAAATAAAGGGGAATTAATTATGCTTTCGATATTAGGATTTGTGAGAGACATGAAATCAACTCCACTAATTTGCTTTACTTGATCAAAAACGGCAGGAACAATAACTTTAACAACAGCAGCCTTTTCTTTATCTGTTAATTGTTTTTGTTGTTGTGCCATCACTGGGGTGGTAGCCATGAATGTAGCGGCTGCCAAACTAATGCATGTAAAGATTTTCTTCATATAAATTTGTTTTAAAGTGTTTTATGACTCTAGCTGGCAAAGTTATTATAAAAATTAAATGCACCAGCGTTTATTATTCATAAAAGTTGGTGCATTTTGCTACTAAAGAAAAGAAATATTCGTCAATAAGCGGATTCATGTACGTCTTTTATGGCCCTGCCGCTTGGCTCGTTCATGTTTTTGAAAGCCGAGTCCCAAGCTAAAGCCTCTGCGGTAGAACACGCTACGCTAGGAATGGAAGGTACGCTTCTCGCCGCGCTTTCGCTGGGGAAATGCTCTTCAAAGATGGAGCGGTAATAATACTCTTCCTTGTTTTGGGGTGGATTGATTGGGAATCGTTTGGCGGCATTCGCCATCTCTTCATCAGTGACCGACTCGGAGGTTATTTTCTTTAATGTATCGATCCAGCCATAGCCTACCCCATCCGAGAATTGCTCTTTTTGCCGCCAAGCAATCTCCTTGGGCAAGCTGTCGGAAAATGCTTCTCGAAGTATCTTCTTCTCGATGATCGTACCCGGGCACATCTTTGCCACCGGATTCAGACGCATGGCCACATCAAGAAACTCTTTATCCAAGAACGGCACTCGTCCTTCTACGCCCCATGCGCAAAGGCTTTTGTTCGCGCGCAAGCAATCATATAAATACAGTTTGCTTAATTTACGCAGGGTCTCTTCATGGAAAGCCTGTGCGTTCGGGGCCTTATGGAAATATAAATATCCCCCGAATACCTCGTCCGCACCCTCGCCGCTTAGTACCATCTTGATACCCATGCTCCGGATCACACGGGCCAGTAAATACATGGGGGTGGAGGCTCGGACGGTAGTGACATCATAGGTCTCGATATGATAAATGACATCTCGTAAAGCGTCCAATCCTTCTTGTATCGTATAATGGATCTCATGATGAACCGTACCGATCGCATCCGCTACTTTACGGGCGGAGATCAAGTCCGGGGCATCTTTCAATCCGATGGCGAACGAGTGGAGTTGAGGCCACCATGCGTCCGCTTTCCCATTGGTCTCGATGCGTTTCGCCGCGTATTTCTTGGCGATAGCAGAGGTGATGGAGGAATCCAGACCTCCGGATAGAAGGACGCCATAAGGGACATCGCTCATCAGTTGGCGTTTGACGGCGGCTTCCAGCGCATCGTGAAGTTGTTGTACGTCGGTAGGATTATCTTTCACGTTGGCGTAATCCATCCAGTCACGGGTGTACCATCTCGTGAGTTTACGGTCTTCGCTATAGAAATAATGACCGGGGAGGAACGGCTCGTAATGAGTGGCGAAGCCTTCAAGTCCTTTTAACTCAGAAGATACCATCAAGTGTCCCTCGTCATCGTATCCGATGTAGAGCGGGATCACGCCGATCGGGTCACGGGCGATCAAGTAAACCTCTTTCTCCTCGTCATAGAGAGCGAAGGCGAAAATACCGTTGAGATCCTCGATGAAATCAATCCCTTTCTTCTTGTATAAGGCGAGGATCACCTCGCAATCGGAGCCGGTTTGGAACTCGTAATCGCCTTTTAACCGTTCTCGTAATTCCTGATGGTTGTAGATCTCTCCGTTGACGCAGAGGATGAGTTTGCCGTCGGGGCTGACCAAAGGCTGCCCTCCGGAGGCGGGGTCTACGATGGAAAGGCGTTCATGGGCCAAGATAGCGGTTTTGCCTTGGTAGATACCACTCCAGTCCGGCCCCCGGTGACGGATTCGTTTACTCATTAATAACGCTTGTTTACGCAGGGCTTGCGCTCCGTCGTGTATATTGAATATCGCTGTTATACCACACATGATCATTAAAAATTGAAAGTTGAAAATTAGTTGGTTTGTAAGAAACGGTCGATGGATCGGGCGACATTACGGCCGGAGGCCATCGCTTTTACGACTAGGCTCGCTCCGCTGACAGCGTCTCCGCAGGCAAATAGGTTGCTGTTGGCGGTATATCCGGCGTTGTCTACGGCGATGTTATCGCGGTTGTCGGTAGCCAATCGCAGTTCTTTGATCAATCCTTCTTGCTCTGGATGCAGGAAGCCCATGGCGAGGAAAACCAGATCGGCCTCGATGATCTCTTTCTTGCCGGTCAGCCTCATCTGCGGACGGCCTCCGTCTGGGGAGGGAACCCATTCGACTTCTTCTACCTCAACCCCTATCAGGTTGTTTTTCTCTCCGATAAAACGGTTAGAGGCTAGGTTCCACCGGCGGATACAACCTTCCTCATGGCTGCTGCTGGTTTTCAGTACTTGCGGATACATGGGCCAAGGTGTCGCCGGATTCTGTCCGACGGGTGGCTGGGGCATGATCTCGATCTGGGTGACACAGGCCGCCCCATGACGGTTCGCTGTCCCTACACAATCGCTACCCGTATCGCCTCCGCCAATCACTAAGACTTTCTTGCCTTTGCAATTGATCTGGCTTTTGGGCGGGATGGGGATGCCTTCTAAGATCCGGTTCTGCTGGCTTAATAACTCCAAGGCGAAATGTACGCCTCTTAAATGACGTCCCTCGATAGATAGATCCCGGGGAACCTCGGCGCCGATCGCTACGCAAACAGCGTCGAAATCTTTCACTACATCTTTCGCTAATATCTCTTTGCCGACCATCGTGTTTACACGGAAAAGAATCCCTTCTTGCTCCATGATACGGATACGGCGATCGATAATGTGCTTGCCTAGCTTGAAATTGGGGATGCCGAAGCGTAGCAAGCCGCCCGGTAACTCATCTTTCTCGAATACGGTGACTTCATATCCTTTCCGGTTCAATTGGTTCGCCACGGTCAATCCGGCGGGACCGCTACCGATCACGGCTACCTTTTTCCCGTTGCGTACCGGTTGGATAGGCTGTACGTATCCTTCCCGGAAAGCGGCTTCCACGATAGCCGCCTCGTTCTCACGGATCG
The DNA here is from genome assembly GCF_003635435.1 of Parabacteroides sp. AF21-43. Taxonomy (NCBI): domain Bacteria; kingdom Pseudomonadati; phylum Bacteroidota; class Bacteroidia; order Bacteroidales; family Tannerellaceae; genus Parabacteroides; species Parabacteroides sp. AF21-43. The sequence goes on from NZ_QTMG01000029.1 coordinate 41,837, forward strand.
TGACAGGTTCGTCGCAGCTAAGTTTCAGTACGCAGCTTTTCTCGCAGAGGGCGGGGCAGACACGTCCCGTGAACTCCGGGAAGTCGTCGGTCTGCTCCAATACGTGATATGCCTCTTTGTAACGGCCTTTGTATAACAAATCTTGCCATTCGGGTTGCTTGTTACCCAGTGGGCAGGCCCAGTGGCAGAAGGGTACGCCACAATCCATGCAGCGGGAGGCCTGCGTACGGCGGTCGCCGCTGTTCAAGGTCTGTTCTACCTCGCTGAAATCATCTATACGTTCGTGGACGGGACGATAGCCCGCCTCTTGTCTATGTATCGTTAGAAATGCTCTTGGGTTTCCCATAGTTCTCTTGTTTTTGTGTAAATATTTAGTAGTCTTTCTGCATCTCCGCGATCTTGCGTTGGAGTTTGCGCATCTGTTCCTCTTGGAGTACTTTCTTGTATTCGATCGGGACGATCTGGATGAACTCATCCACGTACTTGTTCCAGTTATCGAGCATTAATCCGGCCAGATGGCTGCCGGTATGATGATAATGCTTGCGGATCAATTCATGAAGTTCCTTCCGTGAGGTGCTATCCTCGATCAAGGAAAGCTCTACCATTTCCATGTTGCAATAATAATCGAAATCACCATTCTTGTTCCATACGTAAGCGACACCGCCACTCATTCCGGCGGCGAAGTTCCGGCCTGTATTGCCTAAGACGACAACCCGGCCTCCGGTCATGTACTCGCAACAGTGGTCGCCTACACCTTCCACGACAGCGATCGCCCCGGAGTTTCGCACGCAGAAACGCTCTCCGACCCGGCCGTTGATATAAACCTCACCACTGGTAGCTCCATATAATAAGGTATTACCGGCTATCGTATTGTCTTCCGCTATAAAGGTGGAGCGTACCGGAGGCATTAAACTGATGTGTCCGCCACTCAATCCTTTTCCGAGATAGTCGTTCGCCTCGCCTTTCAACCGGAAATGTACGCCGTGAGCCAGAAAGGCTCCGAAGCTCTGGCCTGCCGCCCCCTTGAACTTGATATGCAGGGTGTTCTCCGGTAACCCGATGTTCCCGTACCGCTTGGCGATCTCGCCGGAAAGCATGGCTCCTACGGAACGATCGGTGTTGGCTATCGCGTAATCCAACGATACTTCCTGTCCGGATTCGATGGCGGCCTTTGCGTGACGGATTATATCCACATCTTTCACGTTGTCGATCGCATGGAGTTGACGGGTGACATGATGGATGGCCTGCGTGGCGGCTTGTTTCGGTAGATGGATCAAGCGGCTGAGATCCAATAGATCATGTTTCTCGATATGATCGGAAGGTTTACGCATGAGTAAGTCCGTACGGCCAATGATATCGTCTAGTTTCGTATAGCCTAGCTCTGCCAGATATTCTCGAACTTCACGGGCGAGGAAGGTGAAGAAATTCACCAAATATTCGTGTCGGCCATGAAAGCGTTTACGTAATTCCTCATCTTGGGTAGCGACACCTACCGGACACGTGTTCATATGGCATTTACGCATCATCACACAGCCTAAGACAATCAAGGCGGAGGTGGCGAATCCAAACTCCTCGGCACCCAGCATCGCCATCAATACGATATCCCGTCCGGTTTTCAACTGTCCGTCTGTTTGCAAGCGGACTTGTCCCCGGAGGCCGTTCATCACGAGCGTCTGTTGAGTCTCGGATAGTCCTAGCTCGGGTGGGATTCCGGCGTAACGGATAGAGCTTATCGGGGAAGCCCCCGTTCCTCCTTCCGCCCCGGAGATCACGATCCGGTCCGCTTTAGCTTTGGCTACACCGGCGGCGATAGTTCCCACGCCACTCTCGGATACGAGTTTCACACTGATCTCGGCTTGAGGGTTCACGTTCTTCAGATCGAAGATCAGTTGTGCCAAGTCCTCGATCGAATAAATGTCGTGGTGAGGTGGAGGAGAGATCAGAGAGATTCCCGGAATCGAGTGACGGGTTCTCGCTATGATATCGTTCACCTTATAGCCGGGAAGCTGTCCTCCTTCGCCCGGTTTCGCTCCTTGGGCGACCTTGATCTGGATCTCGTCGGCGTTTACCAGATATTCCGTGGTCACGCCGAAGCGTCCGGAGGCTACTTGCTTGATGGCGGAGCGGAGCGATAACCCGTCCTCACGGGGGATGAAACGAGCCGAGTCCTCACCACCCTCGCCCGTGTTACTGCGTCCGTGTATCTTGTTCATGGCTATAGCTATCGTCTCGTGCGCTTCCCGGCTGATAGAGCCGAAGCTCATCGCTCCCGTGACAAAGCGGCGCATGATCGCTTCTTCCGGCTCTACCTGCTCCAAGGGGATCGGGGTGCGTTGTTTGAAGGTCAGGAAATCACGCAAGAATATGGGGCTTTCCTTCTCATCAACCACATGGGAATATTCCTTGAATTTCTTGTAGCTCCCCAAGCGGGTAGCTAGTTGAAGCATGGAAATGGTATCCGGGTTCCAAGCGTGTTTCTCGCCATCCTTGCGGAAGGAATAAATGCCTTTATGTTCCAATAAAGAATCCGTGGGGTGGGAGAATGCGTCATTGTGCATGGCGATCGCATCTGCCGCTATCTCTTCCAAGCGGATACCACCGATGTTGCTGGTGGTTCCCCCGAAGTAAGTATCTGCCAGATCCCGGCTTAGGCCGATCGCCTCGAAAAGCTTTGCTCCCCGGTAACTGCGGATCGTGCTGATCCCCATCTTGCTCATAACCTTGAATAAACCCTTGCAAATGGCTTTTACGTAATTCTTCTCGGCAGTCTCGTAATTCAATTGTATCTCTTGCCTGTCTACTAGATCATCCAAGATAGCGAAAGCCATATAAGGGTTGATGGCACTGGCTCCGTAGCCTAGTAAGAGGGCGGCGTGCATTACCTCACGCATCTCGCCGGTTTCCACTACCAGCGCTGTTTGCACCCTTTTCTGCACGGAGATCAGATGGTGATGCACGGCGCTTACCGCTAACAGGGAGGGGATCACCGCTTTTTTCTCATCTACGTTTCTATCGCTTAAAATGATGTAGTTAACGCCATCGGTGACGGATTGCTCCGCTTGCTTACATAATTCGTCCAAGGCAGCTTTCAGTCCTGCGCATCCTTTCTCTGCGTCAAACAAAGTGGGGAGCTTAACACTTTTAAAGCCCTTATACCGGATGTTACACAGGAGATCCAGTTGTGTATTGGTCAAGATCGGATGGTTCAGCCGAACCATTTTACAGTGGCTCTCGGTTGGAACTAAGATATTGCTTCCCACGGCCCCGATATACTCGGTCAGGCTCATGACGAGTTCCTCGCGGATCGGGTCGATCGGCGGGTTGGTTACTTGGGCGAATTGTTGGCGGAAATAATTATAGAGGATTTGCGGACGGGCGGATAATATGGCCAGTGGCGTATCGTTGCCCATGGAGCCGACCGGTTCCGCCCCTCCCGTGCACATCGGTACGATGATACGTTCGATATCCTCACGGCTGTATCCGAACGTACGCAGTAGCTTGTCGTATTTCTCTACCTTATGAGGAATCTTACGGCCGGATTTCAACTCGTCCAATTCCACCCGGTTTTTCTCCAGCCAAGTACGGTAGGGCTGGGCGTTCGCCAGTTGTTCCTTCAGCTCGCTATCGTAATAAATCTCGCCTTTCTCGGTATCGATGAGTAAGATCTTTCCGGGTTGCAGACGGCCTTTTTCCTTGATCTCGTTAGGCTCGAAATCCATGACGCCGACTTCGGAGGCCACGACCATCATGTCATGTTTCGTGATCAGGTAGCGGGCGGGGCGGAGACCGTTACGGTCTAGCATGCCTCCGGCGTAGCGTCCGTCGCTAAAGAGCAGGGCGGCAGGCCCGTCCCACGGTTCCATCAAGATGGAGTGATATTCGTAGAAAGCCTTTAGGTCTTCGGAGATCGGGTTCTTCTCGTTGAAACTCTCCGGTACCAGCATCGCCATGGCATGCGGCAGGCTCATCCCGGAGGCCACGAAGAATTCCAATACGTTATCCAGTGAGGCACTGTCACTCATGCCCGGCTGGATGATCGGGCGTATATCGTTGATATCCGGGATTCTGGGGGAGGATAGTACGCTCTCCCGGGCCTCCATCCATCCCCGGTTGCCCCGTATCGTGTTTATTTCCCCGTTATGTGCCAGTAGGCGGAAAGGTTGCGCCAGACTCCAAGTGGGGAAGGTGTTGGTACTGAAGCGTGAATGTACCAATGCCAGTCCGCTAGTGAAATAAGGTTGCGTCAGGTCCGGAAAGTAATGGCGTAGCTGCATGGATTCCAGCATGCCTTTGTAAACGATGTTTTTGGTGGAAAGAGACGCTATATAGAAATCATCCTTGGCCGGAAGGTCGGTGGCCGATACCCTTTTCTCGACCCGCTTACGTATGAGGTATAGCTTTAGTTCCAGCTCTTGCTGATCGTTACAGCCGATGATGAATATCTGCTTGATATCAGGTTCGGTCGCTTGTGCGTCCTTTCCCAAGATTTCCGTATGAACGGGAACTTTGCGTAAGTGCATCAAGGTTAATCCCTCTTTCTCGATCTCTTCGATGAGGATACTGAGGATGCTTGCTTGCTGTTCCTCGTCTTTGGGGAGGAAGATTAGTCCGGTGCCATATTTGCCTTTTTCGGGAACCGGAATTCCTTGCAGGAGGATGAACTCATGCGGGATCTGTAATAAGATTCCCGCTCCGTCACCCGTTTTGTTATCGGCTCCCTCGGCGCCTCGGTGCCTCATGTTCTCTAGTACCTTAAGGGCTGATTCGATGATGTCGTGCGATTTCTCGCCGTGGATATTTACTAACATTCCTACTCCACAAGCGTCATGTTCATAAGACGGGTCGTATAATCCTTGTCTGCTATTAAAATGATTTCTGTTTGTTTTCATTTATTGACCTTATGTTTGCGTATAAATGATTATTGCGTCAATTTGTTTCGCAAATATAGGTATTAATGGCATAATGTAATTGCTTGTAGGAGCGAAAGAACGGAGAAAAGATAAGAATATCTTATCTGATGTTTCTATTTGTAAGTATTTATTGGGTTTATTCTTTTTATTTGAAAGATATTTGGCTGGTTAGTTTGCTAAATGAAAGATGAACTAAAAAAAGAAGCACCGTCACGTTTTGCGACAGTGCTTCTTTTTCTCCGGAAGCGCTGTCACGGATTGTGATGTCGCTTCCTATCTGTTTTATCTATCGGGATATTCTCGGATGAAATAGCGGGATAGGAATTTCCAATTATCTTGTATGATCGCCTTGCCACGTTCCGGGCTGGTAAGGCTTTTCGTTTGTGCGTCGGCCAACATGCCTCGGTCTACCAGCTCTTTCAGGAAGTAAACGCTGCAATGTTTCACGATGAAGAAAGAGAGCGCTTGCTTGGCGGCACGGTTGGCGTCGTAGAAGGGATTGTTCTCATCCTTGATCAGCTCCACGTCACGGGTGATGACTTGGGCGCCTTCCTCGGGCGTGGCGTAGATCGCCAGTTTCTTGCCTTGCCAGTCCTCGGGAAGATGGAAGTTCTCGGCGGGGATAAGGCCGGAAGTCTCCGTGATAAATGTTTGTGCGTCTTCGGTCTTGTCGAAATAGAGAAGCAGTTTGTCACCTGCGGCTTTGCGGAAAGTCTCGTATTGTTGGCGGTTTTCCTCCAGCATATCGTCGGGCAGGGTGGCAACAGACTCGTCGGCGGTGTTCTGAAATACCGCATGGTCGGGATGCTCGGCGGGCAATATCTTTGCCAGCCATTGCGGGGAGGTCAGACCTAGCAAGGAGGTCTTGCTGGTGTAGGCCATCATGCCGTGGCTGTTGACGAGCAGGTTGTTAAGCTGCTCTTGGTTGAGGTCGGGCTGCTCCTTCCAGCGGTCGTGGGCGAAGTCGCTCAGTTCCCGGGCCGACTCTGGCAGGATATAGGATTCGTAATGGAACCATTGCAATAGACGGTCGTAATCCTCTTGCCGCTCGTAGCGGGTATCAAGGGCGAAAAGCTTGGCCATGCGGGTATTCTCCGGCGCCGTGGTCCACTCTTTGCAGAACAGGTCGTAGATAAGCATGCCGGTGGATTCGTTGGCAGGGTTGTCCGGACTGACGAAAGTGCCTTTACGATAGCCGTGATACTGCTGGGTATAATGCCAAAGGAGGAAGCGCACGTCCTCAAGGTTCACCTCATCGTCGTAATAATGATCGTCCGGAGTGTAGAAGGGAAGGTATTTGCCGTATAGCTCCTTATGGGTAAGGATGAAGGCACGCCAAATCCCCATGCCGGAGATCACATCCTCGAAGTAGGCGGCCATGCGGATACAGATCTGCTTTGTTTCCTCGCCCTCGAAGGAGTTTACCAACTCGGTCTTCTCCATGATATCGTAGATACGGTTCGCTATTCCGGTATAATAGGAATCCACGGGAGTGCTTTGTTTATAGGGATGCAACTGCAACCAGTCTTTCGGGAAAATTTTAATGTTCTTCATGTTATTAAATGTCTTTATGCATTCAGGAGTGCAAATGTAGTAAAAATACGTTAGCTATGTCAAACGATAAGGAAAAGTTGCGGTCTTAAAAATGTAACATTTGTAGTCTTTATTGTTATCGGATCTAAACATCTTTGAAATATCGCCCCCGTACTTTCGCGTCGAAATCAAAGATGAAATAATAAGTAGTAAGATAATGGGAAAGAGTTTAAGGGGCAAAAGATTGAAAAGGTTAGGGCTTTTCTGGATGGGAGTTTTCCTGTCATTCTCTCTATGGGCACAAACAGGGGTTATCTGCGGGACGGTTACGGACGCTAAGATGAAAGAACCGTTGATCGGCGCCTCGGTCGTGATCGAGGGGACTACGGTTGGCGCTATCACGGATATAGACGGTAATTTTCGTATCGAGAACGTGAAGCCGGGTACTTATACGGTAGCCGCCTCTTACGTGTCGTACCAAACGCAAACGGTAAAGGATGTTCCGGTAGTCGCACGCCAAGAGGCGGTGTTGAATATCGAGCTTTCCGACGCTAACCTCCAATTACAGAATGTGGTCGTAGTGGCCCAACGGAAATTGGGAACCGAGATGGCCGTATTAAATACCGTACGCAAGAGCCTTCCGGTCGTGAATGGTATCTCCGCCCAGCAAATCAGTAAAACACAGGATAGCGATGCCGCCGAGGTACTACGCCGTATCCCGGGAATCACCATCGTGGACGACCGTTTCATCGTGGTCCGGGGTCTGGCGCAACGTTATAATAATGTATGGCTGAACAATGCCACGACTCCTTCCAGCGAGACGGATAGTCGTGCTTTCTCATTCGACGTGCTGCCCTCTTCCTTGATCGATAATATGATGATCTATAAAAGCCCCTCGGCGGAATTGCCGGCGGATTTCTCCGGAGGTTTCGTGCGGGTGCTGACAAAGAATATTCCCGAGGGTAATACGCTCAACGTCTCCTATCAAGTCGGGTTTAATACAAACTCCGCTTTCCGAGATTTCCAACTGACGAAAGGTTCCGCCTTGGATTATCTGGGCTTTGGCGCTGGCTCCCGAATGTTACCCTCGAACGCCCCATCTCATTTGAACGACATATCGGCAGCGGATGCGGCGGCGTTTACGAAGCGGGCGAATACGGGATGGAACGTGTGTCATTTCACGGCGATGCCGGAACAGAAACTGACGTTCACGATGAATCGTACCTTTGATATCGGTGACATGAAGATCGGTAATATCACCAGTGTGAACTATAGCACGGGCTATGATTATTACGAGATGAAAAACAACAACTACCTCTCGTACGACATGGCCAAGGATCAATCCTCATACCGTTACCGCTACAATGATGTACAATATAAGAATACGACAAAACTAGGAGCCTTGTTCAACTGGTCATTGATGAAGGGAACGAGCAAATATGAGTTCAGGAATTTCTTCAACCAGCGTGGAACCTCTTCCTTATCGCAACGAGAGGGAACGGATTTTTACTCCGACCAAAATATCCGGAAATGGGAATCCCTTTATACCGGACGCACTACCTATTCCGGCCAGCTAAGCGGGGAGCATAAATTGAGAGAAGATATGAATAAACTGGATTGGACGTTAGGTTATGCTTTCGCCGCTTACAAGGAACCGGATCGCAAGGTGGTAAAATCTTTGGAGAGTACGACGGATGGTGACTCTCGTTATTACGTGTCCGACCCGACTCGTTATTATCAAGACTTGAAAGATAACAGCGCTTCCACCGCCTTGAATTACGAGCATAAGTTCGCCGTCTCGGAGATGTTTACCCCTGTCTTGAACACGGGGGTATATGGAGAGTTTAAGAAACGTAACTTTGATGCCCGTCGTTTTGTCTATAATATGTTGGGAAGTGGTTATGACCGTTTTGCCGAATGGGACTACAGCTCGGTCTTCTCGGACGCAAATATATCGACCGATCGTATCTATATGAAAGAGAGTACGAACAAGAGCGACTCTTATACTTCCGATAATCTGCTGGGTGCCGCTTACGTAGCCGCTAAACTGAACTGGGGGGAGAGGCTGAATGCGAACGTAGGTGTACGTATGGAGTACTATCAATTGAAATTAGATGGTTATGAGTCGGACGGTATAAAACCGGTGCATCTGGATCAGAACGCTACGGATTTCTTTCCTTCCGTCAACATCGCTTATAATTTGAATGAGAAGCACCAAGTACGCTTGGCTTATGGACGTTCCGTGAATAGGGCGGAGTTCCGGGAGATCGTACCTTACGTATATTATGATTTCGCCTTAGATGCGAATATCACGGGTAACGTAAACTTGAAGAACGCTTATGCGAATAATATGGATCTGCGTTATGAATTTTACCCGGCTCCGGGTGAGACGGTGACGATCGGCGGTTTCTACAAACGGTTCGATAATCCGATCGAGCAAACCTATATGGAAGCGGGTTCCGGATTGCAGTACACATACCACAACGCCGATCATGCGAATGCTTTCGGCGTGGAGCTGGATATCAAGAAGAATCTGGACTTTATCGGTCTGAAAGGCTTGAGCTTCGTATTCAACGGGGCTTATATCCATAGTAGGGTGTATTTCGCCGAGGGCTCTTTCGAGCGGGATCGTGCGATGCAGGGGCAATCCCCTTACTTGATCAATACGGGCTTATTCTATCAGAATGACAACGCAGGAATCTCAGCCTCCGCCTTGTATAACCGGATTGGCAAGCGTATTGAGACGGTAGGCGTACCGAAGCAGAACCCGAACGATGATATTCCCGATATCTATGAGATACCCCGTAACTCCTTGGACTTGAGTTTCTCGAAGAAGATCGGTAAATACGTGGAGGTCAAGGGAGGCGTAAAAGATCTATTGAACTCAAAAGTAGAATATAAACAATTCCTAGAGTTAACAGAGGCTTCCGGAGAGAAACGGGAGGTTGAGCAATTAATCCGTAGCTATCGTCCGGGTGTGACCGTGAATCTAGGTGTAGCCGTGAAGTTTTAATTTGAATTCACTCATATAAACTAAATTCGTTTACTTATGAACAAGTTATTATTAAAAGGTGTGGCCGCCGCTTTCTGTATGGCCACGATGTTTGGAACAACCGCTTGTGGCGACGATGATGATCTCGTAAATGTAGAGCCGCCTGTAGAGGAAACTCAAGATGTTATATTGGAAGGTGAGATTACCTCGGATATGACCTTGAAGGCTGCTGATAACAACCTGTTGAGAGGTTTCGTATATGTGACGGATGGCGTGACCTTGACGATCGAGCCGGGAACGGTAATCAAGGGGGAGAAATCGTCTAAAGGCTCCTTGATCGTCGAGCGTGGCGGAAAGCTCATCGCCGAGGGTACGGCGGAGAAACCGATCGTGTTCACTTCCGACCAACCGAAAGCTTCTCGTACCTATGGTGATTGGGGTGGCTTGATTCTTTGTGGCAAGTCTATCGTGAATAATACGGCTGGCGAGGCTCAGATAGAGGGCGGTCCTCGTTCTTACTACGGTGGAAAGGATCCGGAAGATAACTCCGGTATCGTGAAATATGTCCGTATCGAGTTCGCCGGTTATCCATTGGAGCCAAATAAGGAGATCAATGGTTTGACTTGCGGTGGTGTTGGCCGTGGCACTACGATCGAATACGTGCAGGTCTCTTTCTGTGGCGACGACTCATTCGAGTGGTTTGGCGGTACGGTAAACGCAAAACACCTGATTGCTTACAAAGGTTGGGATGATGAGTTTGATACGGACTATGGATTCCAAGGTAAATTGCAGTTCTTGTTAGGCGTTCGCGACCCGAAGCACGCTGATACGTCCAAGTCCAATGGCTTCGAGTCTGATAACGACGCTGATGGTTCCAATAATACTCCACTTACCACTCCGGTCTTTTCTAACGTGACCTTGATCGGTCCGTTCTATGGTGAATCAGCTGGTAAAACGGAAAATGATATCTTTTATGTTACGGAAGACGCGGCTAATGGCGCTAAGGGTGGATCATTCCAAGCCGCTATGCACATCCGCCGTAACTCTTCCTTGAATGTGTATAACTCGATTTTCGTGGGTTGGCCATACGGTTTGTATCTGCAAAACGCAAATGTGGGTGCGGTTGTTAAGAATGTGATCTTCGCCGGTATGTGGGAGAATTTCAAGGATGAAACTAGCCAAAATTACTTTCAGACAGCAGACTTGAGCAACCTTACTTACGCTTCCAGCAATGATATCATCGCTAAAGATGGTGACTATACATCGATCGTAGCGGATAAGATTGACGGAGCGGATTTCTCTGATACGGCTTTGAACGACGCTTTCTTCGAGAAGGTATCTTATAAGGGAGCTTTTGATGGCAAGAATGACTGGGCCGCTAACTGGACCAACTTCGATCCGAATAACACTGAATATTAATTTAGCTTGACTTTGAATAGGCTGTGAATTTGTTTGGGGCACTGAGGTATCCGGAAAGATCCCTCGGTGTCTTTTCGCATATAATTTAGATAAGAATGTATCATGAATAAAAAGCTATTGTTATTTTCTGCTTTTATGGCGGGGGCCTCATGGACCGTACAAGCGCAAGACTTGGTTTTAAGCGAAGGACAGTATTATACCGATGCCACGCAAACCACTCCATATACGGGTCGTTATACGGAATTTTATGACGATGGTATGCTTAAGATGGAGTTATATTTGAAAGATGGCCGTCCGGAGGGAACTTACGTGATTTATTATCCGAGTGGCAAGATCGCCGAGGTGCGTTCCTATTATCATGGGATCTTTCACGGAGAATGGCGTACATATAATGAGAACGGCCAGCTGATCGGCCTGGCTTCTTATAAGGAAGGGCAAAAGGACGGCCCTTGGCGTATCTGGAGTGATAAGGGAAATTTGTTGTATGAGATGTTCTATACGGCAGGGAAGAAATCTGGTGTCTGGCGTAGCTGGGATGAGGAGGGGAATCTGCTTTCCGAGGAGAATCAATAGGGATAATTGCCGTTTACATACCGTTGTAACGCCATTTACCTCTAATGGTAAATGTTTTTTCCTCTAGAGGTAAATGTCGTTACATCAGTATGTAAACAGTTTTACCTCTAGGTGAAAATACTTTTACTTCTTGATGAAAATATTGGTAAATGTAATTAAATGGAAATCAGCATGCTTACTACTCTTCCTCTTCTCCAAAGTCGAACTCGAAATCGAATCCGTCATCCATGAATTCCGGCTCAGTGAATTGCTCCAGTTCACGACGGTCTTTCTTGGTAGGACGTCCGAGACCTTTCGCACGGTTCACGAAACCGGAGATACGGTTCATCTCCAGAATCTCATACTGATCCGGGGTTGTCACGTTCTCCAAGTAATTCGGGACGAGCTTCGCGCCCACACGATTCTCGATCAATCCGATTACCTTAAAAGAGAAGGTGATCGGCGGTTTACGCACTTGGATCACATCGCCAACCTTGATCATGCGGGAAGGTTTGATCGTTACTCCACCTATCATGATACGCCCTTTCTTGCAAGCTTCCGCGGCTATCGTGCGGGTCTTAAAGATACGGGTCGCCCACATCCATTTATCGATACGTACCTCGTTCATATCTGTATTCTCAGTCTCTTTTTATTTATTATTAAATTGATTCATCGTAATCTGGATGCCGGCGAGGCAGAAGCTCTTGATGATCTCTGTCGCACGATCCAATATCTCTGGCATCAATTGCAATTCCTCCGGGGGAAATTTCCCTAGCACGTAATCGATCTGTCCGCCCCGTGGGAAATCGCTGCCTATGCCGAAACGAAGGCGGGAATATTCCTGCGTATTCAATAACTGGGCGATATTCTTCAACCCGTTATGCCCGGCGTCGCTACCCTTTGGTTTCAGACGTAAGGTTCCGAATGGCAATGCCAGATCATCTACGACGATCAATAGATTTTCCACGGGAATGTTCTCTTTTTGCAACCAGTACCGAACGGCGTTGCCGCTGAGGTTCATAAAGGTATTCGGCTTTAGCACGATCAAGTCACAGTTTTTCACCCGTATGCGTGCGATTGCCCCGTATCGCTCCTCAGTGAAATTGCCTCCTACGCTCTCTACCAGATGGTTGACAACCCGGAAACCTATATTATGGCGGGTTCCCCAATATTCGGAACCGATATTACCAAGTCCTGTTATCAAATATTTCATTATCCTCGAATCTATAAAAGAAAGGGGAAGAACATTCTATGAATATCCTCCCCTTCATGTATTGTAATAATGTTTTTACCTCAGATTATCCTTTAGCCTGAGCACCACGAGCGGCACGAGTCAATTGAACGGCGCAAACAACAGCGTTTTTAGCGTTCATCAATTCAAGACCTTCGAAGTGCAAAGCACCTACCTGCATAGTCTTACCTAATCCAAGGTGATCCACATTAATCGTCAACTTTTCAGGGATTTGATCGTATATAGCTTTCACTTTCAGTTTTCTCATTTGAAGAGACAACTTACCACCGGCTTTAACACCTTCTGCGTGACCTTCCAAAACAACCGGAACTTCCATTACTACGGCTTTGTCCTTAGATACTTCCAAGAAGTCCATGTGAAGGATTTCGTCAGTTACAGGTTGAAACTGCATGTCCTTAACGATTGCCATCGTCTTGTTACCGTCAATGCTTAACTCAACAACGAAAATCTCCGGAGTGTAAACCAACTTACGAACGGCTTCTTTTGTAACCGTGAAGTGAGTTACTTTTTCGCCACCGTATAATACAGCGGGAATTTCATTGTTCTTACGCATTGCTTTCAAGGCTCTTTTCTGATCGGCGGAACGAGCGACGATCTCTCTTCCTTTTCCTTCTAACTCAAATGTCTTCATTTTCTTTAATTTTTGTGTTACTCAAAATTAGTTATTTTGCTTCCTAATTTCCCATCACACGGTACGGGGCTAAAAAGCGGTGCAAAGATACGATTTTTGTTTGATGTGACAAATATTTCGCATGTTATTTGTCGGATTATCGATCTAGCTTCACTAATTTCGTGGTTCGCATGATCCAACGGACAAGGCCGTGGGGGAGGAGCATTACGAGGGGTGTGCATATTTTGTTGAAGAGACCCGGTAATAGGGAAGCCCGGTGGTGAAACAAGGCATTAATCCCTTTTTTAGCCAGTTTTTCCGGACGCATCATGATACCTAGGCGGATCGCTAAGGTCTTTAAGTTGTCGCTTAGGTTATATAAATTCGTGGCGACGGCGCCGGGACAAAGTACGGTTACGCTTACTCCATAATCCAGTAACTCTGAACGCAAGCCTCGGGAGAAGCTTTTCAAGTATCGCTTGGTGGAAGCGTACAGCGTAATTCCCGGATAAGGTAGCCAACAAGATAGGGATGACATATTGAGGATATATCCATGACGCCGTTTCTTCATCTCTTGCCCGAAATAATAACAAAGCTGGGTAGGAGTGGTCACGTGGAGGTAGAGCATTTTCTCGACGATGTTGGCCTTAGCTTGTAAGGTCTCGCAGAAAAAAAACATACCGGCGTTATTGACCAATACCTCTATTGGGATGTTTTTCTCTTGGCAAGTATCATATAGCTCCTTGGCCGCCCCGGGGATCGCCAAATCACGATAAAGCGGCAAAACTTCTATACCATATTTCTCGGAGAGAAACTCACCTTTCTCCCGGATCGCCTGCTTCTCATTGCTGACGATCACTAACTGATAGCCTCGTGAGGCTAGTTCCTCGGCATAGGCGAGACCTATTCCGGAGCTGGCCCCCGTGACTAAAGCCCATTTCTTTTCCATTATTTATATTCAAGCCTTTTGATTTCACGTACGATACATTCCGGAAGACCTTTCACGTTCTTATGACAGACCATATCCTCACTATACATACGGGCGATACAATAGTTGCTATGCCCACAATCGCAACGGGCGTGCTCGTCTTCTTTCATACGGTTGACGAAGCCCGGCTCGTTCACCAAGGCACGTGCCATGGCCACAAACTCGAACCCGTCGTTCAGTACCTCCTCGATCTTGTCTCTGGAGACCAATCCTCCTACGTAAATAAGAGGTAAATGTAAGGCTTTGCGGAATTTCAACGCATCTTCAAGGAAGTAAGCCTCCTTAAACGGTTCCGAGGGAATCATATATTTACCTACCATGCGGATTCCAATCGGTAGATAGCCGCGAGGCATATAATACGCCATCGTACGGATCGGCATTTCTCCCCGCATTACATACATGGGGGCACGGCTCACGAATCCGCCGCTTAGTACTAAGGCATGCGCTCCGCATTGGTCTTGGAGTGTACGGGCTACTTCTAGGCATTCGTCTATTTCAAGTCCTCCCTTGAACCCGTCCCGCATATTGGTCTTTACGGTTACGGCCATGTCGGAACCTGCTGCTTTCATCACCTCTTCCATACACATTCTCATGAAGCGCATACGGTTCTCAAGGCTTCCTCCATATTCGTCTTTCCGGTGGTTGGTATACGGGGAAAGGAATTGGCTGATCAGATAACCATGCCCGGCATGGATCTCGACAGCGTCCATACCTGCCTCACGTGCCAATCGTACGGCCTCACCGTAGGCACGAGCCATGGAAGCGATCTCGGATTGTCTCATACCTCGTACGATCGTGGGAGAGTAGAGGTTGAAACCGCTGGACGCTGAAATAGGCGTGCATCCGCAAATCCGCTTATGCGACATATTACCACAATGGCCTAACTGGATGGAAGCGGCGGCTCCCTCTTTATGGATAGCGTCGGTGAGCTTGCGGAGGCCGGGAATAATATCCGGACGCATCCACAGCTGACGCTCGAACGACAAGCCGCTTTGCGTTACGGCGGCATAAGCTATGTTCGTCATGCCGATCCCTCCGGCGGCTACGGATGTGTGATAGTTGAATAACTGCTCCGAGGGAGCGTTTCCCGGGCACATACTCTCGAATGCGGCGGCCCGGATCGTGCGGTTCCTAAGTGTTAGCGGACCGATCTTACCGGGTGTAAACAGGATTGATTTGTCCATATCAATAGATTAATGTAGTTGTTTCGAAAAATTAAGTTAGATGGTTTTCTCTATATTCCAGACGAAGGCCCGAAGCCCTTGCGCTTCCGTTTCCTTGTCTAAGTTGTGTAGGATTTCCAGAAAATGATCGACCTTCTCTTCTTCTACCATCGTAAGGATAGCTGAATTCAAGGTAGGCCAAGCGTGATTGCCGTAATGTGGCTCGCCTGTTTTACTTCCCCGTCCTTGCACGACATCCCAATAGGTAAAACCTTTAAGGTTATTACGGTCCATGATACTGACGATAGCTTCGTAATACGCTTGATTGAAAGATATAAATATCGCTTTCATATAGTTGTTTTTTATGAGATCGCATATCCGTAGGGAAGCTTTTCTTACGATGGGCATTCAAGCCTGCTTATAATGGGCATCGTAAGCACCTTACAATGGGCATTGTTATGACCTAACAATGCCCATCGAGGTTTGCTTGGCCTCGGCTTCCCTATGGTACGCAAAGATAATTAATTATTTCGTAATGCCTTCCTTATTTTGCGGCGTCTTCGTTTTACGCCGTTGGCAGCGAATACGGCATAGACCGTCGGAACAATAATCAAGGTAATCAAGGTGGATACGGAAAGACCCCAAGCCACAGTCATACCCATCGAGCGCCACATCTCGGAACCTTCGCCGGTTCCCACCGCCATCGGGATCATACCCAAAACGGTCGTCAACGTTGTCATCAATACCGGACGGAGACGGGATTTACCGGCAGTCACTACCGACGTGATAATACCCATGCCACGCTCCCGGCATAAGATCGTATAGTCGATCAGCACGATACCGTTCTTAACCACGATACCCATCAACATGATCACGCCGATCAAAGCCATAACGCCCAATGGTGTCTGCGTGACCGCCAATCCCAATACGATACCTGTAAAGGCGAACGGGATAGAGAACATGATCACGAACGGGTCTACCAACGACTCGAACTGGGCAGCCATCACGATGAATACCAAGATGATGATCAATACCATCAAGATACCCAAATCGGTAAATGTATCCTGCTGATCTTCGAATGTTCCACCCAACTGCCAACTTACGTCGGATGGGATATCCATTTGTTTCAACTCATTCCGGGCGGCGGCAACCAAGTCGCTCAATGCTGCTCCCTTACCCGCTACGGCAGATACGGTGATCACACGCTCACGGTCTTTACGCTCGATGGTCGGGGGAGTCATACGTTCCACTACCTTGCCTAAATCACGGATGCGGATGCCTTTGCCCTCATTGTTATAGATCAAAATATTCTCAAGATCCTCTACGGACTCACGGAACTCTGGGGCGTAACGTACCTTGATATCATACTCATCTCCATCCTCACGATATTTTGAAGCGGTGGAACCATTTACACGGTTTCGGAGATACATGGAGGCGGTGGTTACGTTCAGCCCGTTGATGGCCAGTTTCTCCCGGTCGAAGTCGATCTGGTATTCCGGGATATAATCCTCACGGCTGATATTTACTTGCGAGCATCCTTTTACATTTCTCATACGACGGGCGATCTCATTCGCCACGGCATCCGTCTGGGCGAAATCAAAACCATAGATCTCGATGTTAACCGAGGTCTCTCCACCCATAGAACCTTCCTGCCCTCCGGCGAGTACCTCGAATTTCTTGATCTCGCTGTATTGGGCTAAGTCCTGCCGCATCAACTCGCAAATCTCGGTAAGACCTCTCTCACGGTCGCCCACGCTAGTCAGGTTTATATTGAACTCGATGATATGCGTACCGTTATTGCTTAGCTGGGCGAAGGTATTATCCGTATCCGCCGTACCTTCCGTGAAGTTACTGATCAGGATCTCCGGATATTTCTCACGGAACTTCTTGTCGATGTCGAGAGCTAACTCACGGGTAATATCCTGCCGTGTACCGATCGGCAACTCAATCGTTATACCGATGCGTGCGTTATCTTGCGTCGGGAAAAATTCCGTCTTGATGACCGGTATCAGCATCATACTGCCGATGAAGATCAGCGTAGCGCCTACGATCACCGTTTTCCGGTGGCGTACGGCCCAGTTCAAGAAGCGTCCGTAACCGCGATCCAAGGCGTTCAATCCCTTTTCGATAGGCGTGAAGAACATCCGGTACAATTTACCCTTCTCCGGTTGCTGGCGTAATAACTGTGAGCAAAGCATCGGGGTCAATGTCAAGGCACCTACCGTAGAAACGATCATGATGATACTAACGATCCATCCCAACTGCTTAAATAAGATACCCGCCATACCCGTAACCATCGTCAACGGCAAGAACACCGCCAACATCGTAAGGGTGGAGGCGATAACCGAGATAGCTACCTCGTTCGTGGCGTGTACGGCGGCCTGTTTCGGCTGGCTACCCCGCTCGATATGGGTCGTTACGTTCTCCAATACCACGATAGCGTCGTCCACCACCATGCCGATAGCGATAGAAAGTGAGCTCAACGAGATAATGTTTAACGTATTACCCGAGGCCAGCAAATAAGCGAAAGAAGCGATCAAGGAGATCGGGATGGTCAAGATAATGATAAACGTGGCCCTCCAACGTCCCAAAAACACGAATACCACCAACATAACGATGATAAAGGTAATCATGATCGTCTCTTTCAAGCTATCGATCGTATTCAAGATATTCGTGGAAGTATCCATGATTACGTCCAGCTTCACGTCTGAGGGTAAGCTAGCCTGTATCTCCGGAAGTTTCTGGTGTACCTTCTTGGCGATGTTCACCGAGTTCGCTCCGGACTGTTTCTGTATGACGATCATACCACCTTTCGTGCCGTTGTTGAACGTCTCTTGCGCACGTTCCTCGATACTGTCCTCTACACGGGCCACGTCACGCAGATATATGTTCTTTCCGTTCTGGCTACCGATCACTAGGTCCAGCATCTGCTTAGCGTCCGTGAATTCTCCTTGAACACGCAAGGAGTAGGTATTTGAGCCGATATCTACGCTACCCCCCGGTGTATTCCGGTTCTCTTGCGCGATGATGGTAGAGATACCTTCGATGGTCTGGCCGTAAGCCTCCAACTTGTACGGGTCGCAATACACTTGCAACTCACGGATCGGCGTACCGGAGATAGAAACGGCGCCCACGCCACTGATACGTGCCAATGGGTTGGATACCTTATCATCCAAGATCTTGTAAAGAGCGTTCGTGCTCTCCTCCGCGGTTACGGAGAGGATCAAGATGGGAATATCGTCCGTACCGAACTTGAAGATGATCGGATTCTCTACGTCATCGGGTAGGGAAGACTCTACCATGTCCAGTTTGTCGCGGACATCGTTCGTGGCGACATCGATATCGATGCCATAATTAAATTCCAACGTTACGATCGATATATTCTCACGGGATTGCGACGTGATATGCTTCAAGTCGCTTACGCTATTCAACACGTTTTCCAAGGGCTTCGAAACATTCATCTCGATATCCGAAGCGCTGGCGCCGGGATAGGCCGTCATCACCATGATGGTGTTCGTCTCTATCTCCGGAAGCAAGTCCACTGATAACCTGCTTAAGGAAAAAAGTCCGAAGATCACGATCGCCACAAATACAAGGGCGGTCGATACGGGCTTTCTTACCGCTGTTCCATATAAACTCATAGTCTGTTATTCGTTTTCGATTTCAACTTCCATACCGTTCGTCAGGCGGCTTTGCCCGGTGATAACCACTTGGTCGCCATCCTCCACTCCGGATATGATCTCATATTTATCACCCATACGGCGTCCTAGCTCCACCTTCTGGTAGGATACCTTGCCGTCTTTGCATACATAGATATACCGGTCGCCGGCGCCTGATTGTTTTACGATAGAGCGATCCGGAGCCACCACGTGATCCATATGGCCGAAACTCATTGTCACCCGGGCGAACATACCCGGTCGCACTCGCTCATCCGAGTTGGCGATCTTGATCTCCACGGGGAACGTGCGGGTAGCGGGATCGATCGTCGGGTAAACTAAGTTGACTTTACCCTTGAAAACCTCGTCTCCGTAGACATCCAGCCGGATGTCTACCTCATGGCCCTTCTTCACTTTCGTAAAAAGACTCTCGGAGACATTCACCATTAATTTGACCGGACGGATTTCCTCTACCGTATAGATGGGGTTTCCGCCGCTGTACATATCGCCGCTATCGTAGTTACGGGCGGTTACGACTCCGCTGATCGGGCTTAGCAATTGGGTGTTCTCCACCAAGTTTTTATACGTCTCGCGAGCCACCTCCAAGGAAGTCTTTTGGGCATCCCAAGCGGATTTGGAAGCACCGCCTACCTTATACAACTCGTCGATACGTTTGAACTCGATCTCTTGGTTATCCAATTGTATCTTCGCTTGCTTTAGACTTGTAGCGTCCATCTTGGCCAATAACTGCCCGGCTTTTACATGGTCGCCTACCTCGGCGAAGATTTTCTCGATACGGAATGGGGTTTGGGGAGCGATATTATTTTTGATATTCGCTTCCACTGTAGCGGTAAATTCACTGAGTTGCTCCACGTCTTGAACAGAGACCGTCTCCACTTTCACCTTTACTTTCTCATTCTGTGTTTCCGTGGCTTCCTCACTCTTATTACCCGAGCAAGACATCAGCAGGGCCAATGTAGCTATCGGTATTACTTTCAGCATTTGACTTGTCTTCATATAATTGTTCCTAATTATTATCTATTAAACTTTCAATTTTTAATTTTCAATTCATCTGTCCGTTACCCAATACTTTCTCCAGATCCGCCTTCGCTACCATATAGTCGTAGATAGATTGGTTGAAGTTCAACCGGGCCTGCGTCAAGGCAAGTTCGGCATCGTTCATCTCCAGCCATGTACCGGCTCCGGTGTCGTACCGTTTTTGCGAGATCATATATCCCCGTTCCGCTTGCTCGACTCCCTTTTGGGCGGCGTCGAACTTCTTGATACAGGTATTCATATTATCTATGTACTGTTTAACGGCCAACTGCAAATTACGCTTGGTATCGTCCCGTTGCAGGTTTAGTTGGTCGATGGAGACTTTCGTCTGCTTTACCTTATAAAATTTACTACCTCCGGAGAAGATAGGAACCGATAACGTGATACCGATCATCGAATAGGGGTTCCATCTGTAATTCTTGAACTTGAAGTCATTGTTCATGGCACTCCATTGATATAGACCGGTCAGCGACAAGGTCGGCAGATAATCGAATTTCTGCATGACCAGCGTCTTTTTTAGCTGTTCCGCCTGAAGGTCTAATTGTTTCAAGTCCGTATTCTCGGATAAGGTTGTATCCGTGGATAGATAGTCGGCGAAGAGGCTGGACTTGAAATCCGTCAGTTGCCCGTCGCAATCGATATTTAAATCCAGATCCATACCCAATAACGCTTTTAACTGCCATTTAGCCAAGGTAAGGGAGTTCTCTGCCTGCAACAGATTAGGCTCTGTATTCTTTACCGTCACATCGGCACGTATCAAGTCGTATTCAGCTACGGTTCCCTGTTCATACTTCCGTTTGATATCCAGATAATTCTCCATGGCATTGTCGTAACTTTGCTTGAATACCCGGTAAGAGTCGCTTGCCAGAAGGACGGCGTAAAAGCTCTTTTTCACTTGGTTCACCATCGCTATTTTAGAAGAGCGAGCTTGCTCCACCGCCAATTCCACGTCTAAGGCCGAGATACTCAAGCTTTTCCATAAGGAGGCGTTCACCAGTGGCATGGAAGCGTTGAAGCCCAAGCTCCAGTTGTTGCTACGTCCTACCTCGAAACCCTCGTCCATACTCGACATGTCCGTGCCTTCGGGCAAGCTGCCGCCTCCCATGTCACCCATGTCGAAATCCATATACATCACCTGTTTCTTCAAGGTACGGTTGTAGTCCCCCGCAAAACTGATCTGCGGAAATAGAGAAGCGTACGAGCCTTTACGTGCGTACTTTTTCTTCTGTATTTCTTTATCGGCAACTTTTACGGTCGGGTTCTCGCTAAGGGCGATCTCTAGCGCTTTCCCAAGATCCAGTTTCAGGGTGTCTTGAGCCAGAACCGGTCTCGCCGCCAGAAAAGGCAATACCATAAATGTGACCAACATCATTTTTCTACTCATCAATAATCGTTTCATTTAGGATAGATTTTGTCTGTGATTAAACTCATTAAGTGTTCGCTATAAATCATAGGATTGTTTGAGATCGAATCGGTCTAGGATCGCTCTTCCCTTCTCGGTACTGATCCCTTTCAGGAATGTGAGGAGGATCGTGTTGTATACCTCGGTGATGGAATGCTTGCAGAAGACATTGGAAGGCCGCAACATCTTCGTCTGCTCTTTCACCAGTAAGGCCATGATCTCGAAGTTGATCCCCTCTTGGAACACGCCCTCTTTAACGCCCCGTGTGAACAAGTCCATACACCTCTTACCCATTCTCGCTTTATTCATCTCTATTTTTTGTTGGGCTTTCGGATATTTCTTCAAGTCCTCGTAAAACTTCTCGTTGAACCATCTCGGGTTTTTCATCATCTCCTCATAGAAAAGCAGGATTACTTCCAAGGCATTGAAAGGTTCTTTTTCCAGTCCCGTCAGATATTGTCCGAGCGATTCGGAATTGTGATCGATCCCCTCGATCAGCAAGGTTTCCTTGTCCTCGAACGACTCGTAAAGTGTGCGCTTGGAGATACCAGCCGCTTTCGCTACATCATCCATACTCACACTCTTGATGCCATATTGAGAAAAAAGATCGAACGCCGTATTAATAATCTGTTCTTTTATCATATTCGTTTTTGTTACGTCAAAAGTAGCCGGGGCAATCCCCGTATACAAGTAAAAAGCGCTGACTCGTCCGTTGGAATCGACCAATGACCGGATATTCCCGTCGAATCTATTCGCAAAGGTCTGATATATTTAGAAAACCAGAAAGGTTTATACTGTTACGGTATTGGTATGGAATGAAACAGGATATTGTCAAAAATTCTTGTTATTCGTTCAATTTTGGATGAAAATTGGTTAAAAACGAAATAGTGGGTGGTCTTTGGCTTTTTATTTCTATCTTTGTCCGAGGTGATAATAAAAATCTACAGATAGATATGAAAAATTTACCTTTAATTGAAGTCACTGAGTTAATCAAGGGAATTGAGTCCAGCGACAACTTTCAAGATGATTTATCGATAGCGGATCTGAACGGAGATTTGATTAATTACGAGGAAAAAAGGCTGGAGCATTCCACCCCGATGCGTTTAAATGCCTTGTTGATGATCTTGGTACAGGAAGGTACTGCTGATATTTCGGTAGACTATATTCCATATAAGATAGAGAAGAATACGTTTATAACCTTGATGCCGACTCATATCATACAGGTATCGAAAGTGAGCAAAGATTTGAGAGGGCGTTTGTTGATCGTGTCCAGATCTTTTCTGGATGGATATACTACCCCGGCAGGGAAAAAAAACTCTATGGTGCATTATATGCAGATCCGTAAGAATCCATGTGCTGCGATGAGTGCCGAGGAGACTGAGCATATATCCGACCAATTCTCAATCTTACGGGAAAAGATGAAGCTGCGTACCCATTTTTTCCAGAAGGAGGCTCTCCAAAACGCCTTAGTCGGTTTCTTTATCGAGTTGGCTAATATCTTTATGGGTAAGAAGGAGCTGATGACGGCACCTACACTCTCCCGGAAGGAGGAGCTTTTCGAGCAGTTCCTGCAATTGCTTTTCGAGCATTGCAAGGAGCAGCACGTCGTTACTTTCTATGCCGAGAAATTATTTATTACCCCACAGTATCTTTCGCTTATCTTGAAAGAGCTAACGGGTAAATCAGCGAATAAATGGATTGACGACGCCTTGATCGTCGAGGCCAAGATGCTGTTGAAGGCCCCGCAAGCCACGGTTCAGCAAGTAGCGGATATACTCCACTTCTCCGATCAATCCACTTTCGGTAAGTTTTTCAAGAAGCATATGGGTATATCACCCATGGAATACCGGAAATCATAATCCGGTATTTTCTATACGCTTGCGGAACTTATACCAGTTGATCAACTCACAAGCCCCGTAGAAAATGCTGGCTACACCGAAGATTACGAATGTATTTGCCGCCGCCCCGAACGGGTAGGCAAGAATCATTACTCCGGTTATCAAGATCAAAGCCGGCATCAGGTAGAAGCCCAACGGTACATTGCTCCATTTCCTTGCGGATATCAATGAAACCAATTGCTGTACACCGGCAATTACCAATAAGGCTCCGAGTACGTACATTAATATATTCACGAAGAACTCGGGCATGATTACCAACCACGCTCCGAACAGTACGCTTCCCGCTGCCTCGATAGGAAACATCGGTTTTTCCCCGTTCTCGTTTTTCGGTCGGGTGAAATAGCTGAGGATAGCGAATAATCCCGGTAAAATGAATAGTATACCGATCGTGATAACCAGATAGGTTATGGCTGCTTCCGGCCATAATACCAAAACAAACCCTAATACCATCGCAAATGCGCTACGTAAAACCGCGCCATTAATAGATCTCATATGTTTTTATTTTAGATTTCATTTATAATATGACAAAGGTATATATTCTTTCCGACTTTTTTTACCTTTGTGCGCCATAAAGCAGTATCAGGAAAAACATCGAAATATATCCCTCTTGAATGCATGCTTCGCGTAAAAAGACAAACTTGAAATCATCTAACGAATAATAATACTAAAACAAAAAATGAAGCGTATAGTTTTTTTGGATTACGTGCGTGTGTTCGCGTGCTTCCTTGTCATGGTTGTCCACGCCAGTGAAAACTTTTATGGAGCTGAGGGCTCCACGGATATGGTGGGACCGCAATCTTATCTGGCCAATGAGGCCGATCGGTTGTGGGTAGCCGTATACGATGGTTTCTCACGCATGGCGGTGCCATTGTTTATAATTGTCTCCGCCTTTCTTCTTGCGCCGATGAAGGCAGGGCTGACCTCTTGGCAATTCTACCGTCAGCGTTGTATCCGCATCTTACCGCCGTTTTTCATATTTATGATACTATACAGCACTTTACCCTTGCTTTGGGGGCAGATAGATGCCGAGACATCATTGAAAGATATATCGAGAATATTCTTGAACTTTCCTTCACAGGCCGGACATTTGTGGTTCATGTACCCTTTGATCAGCCTCTATTTATTTATACCCGTAATATCGCCATGGTTGAATAAAGCCACGGCGAAAGAAGAGCGTTTTTTCATCGGCTTGTTTCTGTTGTCGACCTGTATGCCCTATCTCAATCGTTGCTTCGGCGAGGTGTGGGGACAATGTTTTTGGAACGAATACCATATACTGTGGTACTTCTCCGGTTATTTAGGATACCTCGTACTGGCACATTATATACATGTCCATCTTACATGGAACCGTTCTAAACGTCTGGTTATCGGAATCGCCTCGATGCTCGTCGGTGCCTTGCTGACGATTTATTCCTTCTATGTCCAAGCGATACCCGGAGTAACTCTTGTCACACCTGAGATAGAGATCGGATGGGCTTTCTGTACGATTAACTGTGTGCTTCTTACGGCGGGTACGTTCCTCGCTTTTACTTGCATAGGCAATTCGAAATCTCCACGACTCATAACAGAGATGTCTAAACTCAGCTACGGTATGTACCTTATGCATATATTTTGGCTCGGATTGTGGGTAACGGTGTTTAAGCACGACTTAGCCTTGCCTACTGTCGCCGCCATACCATGTATTGCGGTAAGTACATTTATCTGCTGTTATGTGACGACAAAGATTATCTCATTAATACCGGGCAGTAAATGGATTATAGGATGAATATAGGATAGCTCTGTCATTTGGCGCGGTTACTTTGTAAACAAGATGATAAGATTACCTGTTATTTGGAAAAAATCGTATATTTACGATATTCAAATAAATCCCGGGTAATAATGATGACGAGAACAGTTTTTATACTTTTGATATCGAGCCTTTGTACGCTAAGTTATTGTACGCCGAGGACCGAGCCTGCTCAAACCGAGGTCTTAACTCCTGTGGATTCTATATCGAAGGATTCCGCTGTGATCATGGAGACTTTGCCTCCCCATATCGAAATAGAGAAAGAGCTGCTTTACGATAAGCATACTTTAGAAGATACTTACCCCTATAAAGATACGACACGGGAGTTCCAGTGGGAGAAAATGAAAGAAAGATTATCCTTATTGGAGTCGATCCAAAGGGAGCCGTCTCAATGGGCGATCTTGCAGAACTATAAAAACAGGAATGGAGAGGCTCCTCTTGTAAAAGTCTTCAAGAGAGATGCCTATAAGAGGGTTTCCGATACGCTTGGTGTAGAACGCTATCAATCCGTCCCGCTTTATTTGCTGACTGATACCGTGATTCCCGAGATCTATGGACGTGACGGTAGCTTGGTTCGTATCAAGGCGATGGATGAGGATTCTAAATTCGCTCGTATACAAACCGTGTATGATGGGGAGGAGGAGTGGTATGCTCCGAAGAAATATATCAAGCAAATAGGGGATACGGTAGTCTTCGATAAGGCGATCTTCGTGGATCGTCATAACCAGAATATC
Source organism: Parabacteroides sp. AF21-43 (assembly GCF_003635435.1). Taxonomy (NCBI): domain Bacteria; kingdom Pseudomonadati; phylum Bacteroidota; class Bacteroidia; order Bacteroidales; family Tannerellaceae; genus Parabacteroides; species Parabacteroides sp. AF21-43. The sequence goes on from NZ_QTMG01000029.1 coordinate 67,788, forward strand.
GCGACCTTGGAGCACGTCGGCTCGAAATGGTTGGTTCGTAGCATGAACCCTGCGACTACCGGACAGCATCGTCCTCCTTATGCGCAGGAAACCCCGTTGGGAATGTATGTTCTCCAAGAAAAAAAGTCTCGCATGATCTATTTGGTAGACGGTTCCAAGGAGACAGGTGGATTCGCTCCTTATGCCAACCGTTTTACGAATGGGGCGTATATCCATGGCGTACCGGTCAACGCTCCTCGTAAATCGTTGATCGAGTATAGTCCTTCGTTGGGAACGACACCCCGGTCTCATATGTGTGTGAGAAACGCGACTTCGCATGCGCAATTTGTTTACGATTGGGCGCCTGTTAATGAGACGATTGTTTTTGTATTAGAATAAAAATCATAACTTTGCGGCGTTATTGTTTTTTAGTATGCGAAGGATTTTCTTGTATTTGTTTTTTATTGTCTTGTCTGTAGGTTCAATTTCAACCGGTGGCGTTTTGCGTGCCCTATCTCCGGAAACGGGATCAACGTCTGTGGCGGTTATGGGGCGCCAATTATATGAGGAGATGCGATTGGATCAATGGGTTTGTTTCGATGCGTTTATGCAGGGGCTTAGAGGTTCCGAGAAGATTGATCGGAAAAATAAGGATATCCTTACATTGATCGATTTCTCTAAACCTTCTACGGCGGAGCGTATGGTTGTATTGGATATACGGCAAAAGAGAATACTTTACACCTCTTTGGTTTCTCACGGTAAGAATAGCGGAGGGAATTATGCGACCTCTTTCTCGAACGAGAACGGTTCCCACAAAAGCTCTTTAGGATTTTATCTGACGGAAAATACGTACCAAGGCCGGAATGGCTATTCGCTTATCCTAAATGGATTGGAAAAAGGAATAAATGATTTGGCTAAGCAAAGGGCGATTGTAATTCATGGCGCCTCTTATTCCGATCCTTCTGTGGCAGCTTCCTCGGGTCGGTTAGGACGTAGCTTTGGTTGCCCTGCGTTGCCTGTATCTGTCAGTAAGCCAATTATTAATACGATAAAGAATGGAACCCTTTTATTTATTTACGCCAACGATAAGAACTATCTGACGCAAAGTTCCATTCTATCCACTCAACAAGAAAATGATATTTTTCATGAAAAAAGTTACCAAAAAGTTTTGTAGTTTAAAATAAAGGCGTACCTTTGCACCGCAATCAGAGATAAACACTATGAATTGCAAAACGGGGTGTAGCGCAGTCCGGTTAGCGCACCTGCTTTGGGAGCAGGGGGTCCCAAGTTCGAATCTTGGTACCCCGACTTAGAAAAAGGGAAATGGTTGATGTTCAACTGTTTCCCTTTAACTGTTTTAATACCCCCGGGACAGGAATGGGACATAAGTTATCAAAGTGCCTCGTTTTAACATAACGGGACAATTTTGAGACAGGAAATGTCTGTAAGATTTTTAGTGTAAATGTCTTAGCGTTGATTTTAATTTAAAATTGACGTTAAAAAAAAATGCCTAAAAGGAAACAAAGTTCGAGTGTTTTGAGCATCGTAGCTTATACTCCGCCTCAATTATATGTCGGTGTGGAATGGTATATCGGATTTATGGCCTTCGATCCAGCAAAGGGAAAGATGCGCCGAAAAAAAATCAAGCTTAATCATATTTCGAAAATAGGAGAGAGGAGGATCTATGCAAAAGATTTGATCAATCGTCTTTCGGAACAACTTCGAAGAGGTTGGAACCCATGGATTGAGCGGGAATCAGCATTATCTTATGTATTTATTGATGATGCCATAGAACATTTCTTTCGGATACAGAAAAAATATTTGGATGATGACATTATCCGAGAAGCTACTTATGTGGAATATCAATCAAAGATCAGGAATCTAAAGAAATACAATGAGTCGTTGAAACAGTCGGCTACGTATATTTACCAGATTGATCAGCGCTTTTTGCAAGAGTTTTTGGATCATATATACATTGATCGCGGCAATACGGCCAAAACTCATGATAACTACATAAGGGTTTTGAGTGTATTTTGTAAATTCCTAGTACGCTCTGGATATCACAAAACGAATATGGCCGAGGGTTTGCAAGTTTTAGGAAAGCGGCATTATCAAAAAAACAGGACAGTCTTGTCTATAAAAGATCTTGAGCGCTTACGGAACTACTTGATGGGGAATAATAAACATTTCTTGCTAGCCTGTTACATTGAATATTATTGCCTTATTCGCCCTAAAGAGATGTCAATGCTGAAAATAAGGGATATATCGTTTAAGAATCAAACGATTTTAGTTAGTGGTGATATATCGAAGAACCGAAAAGATGCGGTGGTTACATTGAATAAAAAGGTTATTCAATTGATGATAGATTTGAAAATCTACCAATATCCGATGAATTATTATCTTTTCTCAGATTCTTTCAAACCAGGAGAGAGTGGAAGAACCGAGAAACAGTTTAGGGATTATTGGTTATCTCATGTTATGAGAGATTTAAAGTTCCCGAAGGATTATAAGTTCTATTCCCTAAAAGATTCTGGAGTTACAATGATGCTTCGCCAAAATGTGGATGCTCTGTCTGTACGTGATCAAGCTAGGCATTCCTCAATATCAATAACGGATATATATACGCCACATGATTTGAAGGAGGCGAATCCTTTGTTGACGGATTTTGATACGGGATTTTAATGAAAATATGATCTGGTCGTTGTTAATAGATTACATTCCTAATAATCTCATCATCATCTCCACTTTCCTCTCCAAGGCACGATAATCGGCCAGTGTCACCCTTGGGGGTTCCGGGGGAAGATCGTCGGGAGGTTCGGGGGAGGCATCGGCGGCTATCATTGGCCTCACCGCTTCCTCCATGTCGGTATCCTCGTCAAGCAATACGGTCTCGGCGGCTACCGGATCGTCGATCTCCTCATAGTGCCCGGGGAGTTCTTCCAAGGGGGTATCCAGCCTCTCGCCGCCTAGGTGATAGGTCTTGCCCAGATAGATTTCCGGTCCGGCTATCCATCCGTCACTGATACGGCGGAAGACCTTGCCGTCCTCCGCTATCAGATGCTTGTTGCTCGATTCGTCTGTTCTCATGACTCCGTTTTTTCTGATATGGGTTTGATACGACTTGCGTAAGCGGACCAGTTCGTGGCCGTCTTATAGGTATCCACGGCATCGTCCGGCACGTAGATCGGACAGTTGTTGCCGTTCGTCAAGGCTCCGCTGGAGAGGGTGAAAGGAGGAGTGGATAAAACGCTGACGAAAGCTAGATTGTAGCAGCCAGACAGCAAGGATGAATTGCTGGTAAGCTTCACCCACGATGCCAGCGGAGTCAAGTC
>NZ_QTMG01000003.1:0-272452 GCF_003635435.1 Parabacteroides sp. AF21-43
CGTGTGAAGTAAATCTGTATCATGTCACTTCTATGTCGGCACATTAAAAATGTAATTATTTTGAAATAATATGCAGCGTTTATCGTTTTATAAGCATCTAAGCTTATATAGTCATAAAAACAAGTTAGACATGAAGCCATTGATTTTATCTTTTTTTGCGGTTTTATTAGGATACTCATTCTTTTTCGATAAAGATGATGAAATAAAATTGCGTAATGTTGACCAGATATCGTTGGAATCTAATTCTACGATGCCTGAGAGGGGTGATTCTGTCACTTTGTATGCGAAAAGGCTCCCTAATACTCCGGAATATATTTTACGAATCGCAAAACCGGAGGATTATCTCTTTACGAAGTGAAATTTTCGTGTTAAAATATTTGTTTATTTGACGAATATTGCTATGTTTGTGCCCATGTAACTTTTAATGCGTGGGATATGGATTTGAAATCTACTCAATATATAGAAAAAACAGGAAGTGTCGCAAAGGCATTCCTGTTTCTTTTTCTTCTCTTTCTATCAAGCATATATAATCTGTTTAAGTTTGCCAGCCTTGAAAATGAGGAGGTAGAAGTATCAGATATGGTGCTACCTTCTAAGACTTCCGGTGATGTCGAGTATATAGAACAAGATGACTTATCTGCAAACTGTAAATTCCTAATCGATAGAACTACTCACTGGTTGGGCTGAGTAAGCCCTTATCTGATCCGTGCGAGTGCATAGAAGGGTAAGGGGGACTTATTTTAGATAATTAAACGATTTTCTCCAATAGATTGTATTCCGGTATATCTTCGAGGAAAGCATACGTCTGTTTCTCATAGTCAATTTTGCAACAAAAATGACGGATGCCGTTGCTTACGGTTAAGTATTTTACGTGTAAGACCATGTTATAACGTACGATTTGATCGAATACAGCGCTTGTTATCTCGATATGTGGAGCTTTATATTCAATAATCATTAGAGGTGCTAGAAACCGATTGTATGCAACGGTATCGCATCGTTTGGATGTTCCGTTTAGTTTTACCGCTACTTCATTCGCTAAAAGTTCTTGAGGATAGTTTTTTTCCGTGACCAAATAGTTCACGAAATGTTGTCGTACCCATTCCTCTGGCGTTAATGCGACAAATTTTCGGCGTACAGGATCCCAAATAGAAGGCTTTCCTGCTTTCTCCGTAACTTTGACTGAGAATTTTGGTAGATTTAATGGGAGCATTTGCTATATTTGCTATTTATATTCTAAACTAAAATGCACCTCAAAGGTAGTTATTTATGAGAACAAAACAAGAAATCGTAGAAAATTGGCTGCCTCGTTATACCGAGCGAAAGCTAGAAGACTTCACTAAGCACATATTACTCACTAACTTTACTAAATATGTCGAGATATTTGCGGATCATTTTAATGTCCCGATTTTGGGATTGAAAAGTTCGATGCCCAATGCCTCGGCAGAAGGGATTACCATTATCAATTTTGGGATGGGAAGTGCGAACGCTGCTACAATCATGGATTTATTGTCAGCAGTCATGCCCAAAGCGGTGCTTTTCCTCGGTAAATGTGGAGGATTAAAAAGAGCGAATGTATTAGGGGATTATGTATTGCCAATAGCGGCGATCCGAGGTGAGGGAACGTCGAATGAGTATTTACCACCTGAGGTACCTTCATTGCCCGCTTTTTCAATGCTTCGTGCCATTTCTTCCGCCATACGTGATCATGGAAAAGATTATTGGACAGGTACGATTTACACGACAAATCGCAGGGTTTGGGAATACGATAATGATTTCAAGGAATATCTTCGTAGTACGCATGCCACTGGTATCGATATGGAAACCGCAACCTTGCTTACTGCCGGTTTCGCTAACCAAATACCTACGGGTGCATTGTTGATGATATCGGATAAACCGATGGAAGAAGATGGTGTAAAAACAGAAGCGAGTGACCGGAAGGTAACTCAACAATTTGTAGGAGAACAGGTAATGTTGGGAGTTGAAGCTCTTCAACAGATTTTGGATGGTAAGAAAACCATCCGTCATATCCGTTTTAGTTGGTAATAGCGAAACCTCATAATTTATGGCAAAAAAAGAAATTACTTTCGAGGAGATTTGTAGGGATATAACAGCAAGGAAGTTTCAGCCTGTTTATGTGTTAATGGGCGAAGAGCCTTTCTTCATCGATCAAATAACAGATTTGTTATTAAAAAGCGTATTAGAGGAATCTGAGAGAGATTTCAATCAGATTATTCTATACGGCGCAGATACAGATGCCATTTCTATTATCAATGCGGCACGTCGTTTTCCGATGATGTCCGAATATCAATTGATCGTTGTTCGAGAGGCTCAATTAGTGAGAGATATAGAGTTGCTGAGCAGTTATGTGAAGAATCCTTTGTCATCAACTATTTTGGTCATAAATTACAAATATAAGACTTTAGATCGCCGTCGTGCGTTAGCGGCCGCAACCGATAAAAACGGTATTTTATATGAGTCAAAAAAGATCCCGGATTATAAAATGCCGAGTTTTATCACCTCTTTGATGCAACAGCGTTCTATCGGTATCGATCCAAAAGCCGCTCAAATGCTCTCAGATTTCCTTGGAAACGATTTAAACCGTCTCAATAAGGAATTAGATAAGCTGGCAATTATCTTGGCTGAAAAGGCCTCAAAACGCATCACACCGGAATTGATCGAGCAAAATATAGGGATTAGTAAAGAATACAATAACTTTGAGCTGATAAAGGCACTTGCCATGAAGGATATATTAAAGGCTAACCGGATCGCTCAGTATTTTGAGAAAAACCCTAAAAGTAATCCGATACAGATGACACTTCCTGTATTATTTAACTATTTCTCAAACTTGCTGATTTGTTATTATTCAAAGGATCGATCGGAATCAGGATTGATGACCGCACTTGGTTTACGGGGAACTTATCAAGTAAAGGACTATCTTTTGGGGATGAAAAATTATCCAGCGATGAAAGTTTTTAATTTGATCAGCGATATCCGAACAACTGACGCAAAATCTAAGGGAGTGGAAAACTCTTCAGCGACAGATGCAGATTTACTAAAAGAATTACTTTACAAAATTTTACATTAAACAGAAATCATAGACTTAGTGCAGGCAAAAGGGCCTTTTTTCCTAGAATGATGAAAAAGTCAAACTGGAAAAAGAGGCCTTTTTGTTTATTTATCAATTAATTACGCATATTTTATCTCTCTGAGATTTTAAAATTTATTCAATCACGTACCTTCTTCCTCAAAAATTCCAAGAAATCCATACTTAAAGCTATAATCGGTATAGCCATAGATTGCCTTCATTATCCGTTAAAGGAAAAATAGACAAGTTGGCAGTAAAATAAATAGAGTAAAATTATATTGTATACAAATATAACCGAGAAATGGATGTTTACAATCATATATACAATAAAAGTATTTGGGTAGATTACAAATGTTGGTGGTTTTTGTAATCATTATATAGGCGTTACAAATGTACCATGTTTACATTACTAATATAAATCATGGATTACTATATATTTCTTTATCCACGTAAGATTTGCTATAAATTATAAATAACCAGTTTTTTATATAGAAATATTGATTGTTTACATTAACTAAACATGTTTTTTCGTCTACAAACGTATAAAAACCCCCTAACTATACATCATATGTATTATTATATTTACATATAAATCAGATATATATGCTATTTTTCTAAAGTTTTTCTAAATACTCTATACCTCCTTCTTGAACACGGTTTACAGTTCTACCCATCACATATGTATCGGCTTGACACATATGTATCAATTTAGTTTTATAAAAATAAATTGCACAAATGGAAATATTGATTTATCTTTGTATCTGGTTTACTTTATGGAGATTTATCTTAGTAAACGGTCATAATGGCAGTATTCTAGTAAGAATTTAAGATATATATGAATATGAGAGATCGTATTTTAAAAATAATGGAACGTGAAGGACTTACCCCTTCTAAATTTGCCGAATCGATCGGTATACAGCGTTCGGCAATGTCACATATTATATCTGGGAGAAATAATCCGAGTTTGGATGTTCTGCTAAAAATACTGGAACGGTTCACTTATGTTGATTCTGACTGGCTATTGTTTGGCAAAGGCGAAATGATCCGAGAACATGTGTTAACTGAACCTAATTTGTTTACAAATATGCTTGAAAATCGTCCCAATGTACAAGTTGTTGCCGAAAATCGCAAGGAAATTGGGGTTGAGACACCTGTAAACATCCAGAAACAACCTGTTGTAGAGCAAGTTATATGCCAAGAAAAGCCTTCTAAAAATGTTAGTAAAATAATGATATTTTACTCCGACAATACGTTTGATACTTTCGTCCCTGAAAAAAACAAGAAAGACTAAGGTAAACTGTTCGGTATATACGTTATATTCATGTATCTTTGCGGATAAATTGAGTAATCGTGTATATGAAGAAGTACATCTTAGACATGAAGGTGACTGAAAACTGTCACCTTCATAAAAATTATTGCCTGCTAAAGTTAACCTCGGATGGGAATCTTCCAGAGATGCTTCCCGGACAATTTGTAGAGGTTCATGTAGAAAACTCTCCTACAACATTCTTACGTCGTCCGATTTCCGTCAACTATGTAGATAAGTCTAAAAATGAGTTGTGGTTATTGATTCAACTTGTTGGTGATGGCACGAGAAAAATGGCAGAATTCCGTCCCGGTGATATTGTAAACATAATGCTACCACTGGGTAATAGTTTTACAATTCCTTCCAAGGAACAGGAGAACAAAAGACTTTTGCTGATTGGTGGTGGTGTTGGAACCGCTCCGATGTTATATCTAGGAGCTTGTTTAAAAGATGCCGGTTTTGAGCCTACTTTTCTACTTGGGGCTCGTTCTAAGGATGATGTATTGCAATTAGATGAATTCCAGAGATTTGGTAAGGTTTATATCACAACCGAAGATGGTTCGCTAGGCGAGAAAGGGTATGTGACTAACCATACGATCCTTAAAGAGGTTCGATTTGACCAGATTTATACTTGTGGTCCTAAACCAATGATGGTGGCGGTAGCGAAATACGCAGGTGCGGAAGCTATTTCTTGCGAGGTTTCTCTTGAGAACACGATGGCTTGTGGCATAGGTGCTTGTTTGTGCTGCGTAGAGAAAAACAAGGAAGGTCATAATGTGTGTGTATGTACAGAAGGTCCCGTATTTAATATTGAGAAATTGTCATGGCTGAATTAAATGTAAACATTGGGAATTTACCGTTGAAAAATCCGGTAATGACAGCATCCGGCACGTTCGGATATGGTATAGAATATGCTGATTTCATGGATATTTCACGTTTGGGGGGTATTTTCGTGAAAGGTACCACTATCCAACCTCGTGAAGGTAATGATTATCCAAGAATGGCGGAGACTCCTTCCGGAATGTTGAATGCCGTGGGGCTTCAGAATAAGGGCGCCGATTATTTCGCAGAGCATATTTATCCGGAGATCAAGGACATCGATACGAATATGATCGTAAATGTGAGTGGATCTTCGGTTGAAACGTATGTCGAGTGTGCGGAAAAGATCGCAGAGTTGGATAGGATTCCCGCTATCGAACTGAACATTTCTTGTCCGAACGTAAAGCAAGGTGGTATGGCTTTCGGCGTTACTACGTGTGGTGCAGGAGAGGTTGTTAAGGCTGTTCGTAGGGTTTATCCAAAGACACTTATTGTAAAACTTTCTCCTAATGTAACTGATATTACGGAGATCGCTAAAGCTGTTGAAGCGGAGGGTGCGGATTCTGTTTCGTTAATTAATACGATGCTTGGAATGGCCATCGACGCAGAGAAACGTAAACCTATATTATCTACAATAACTGGAGGTCTTTCCGGGCCTTGCGTAAAACCTGTAGCTCTACGTATGGTATGGCAAACGTATCATGCGGTAAAGATCCCAATTATAGGTTTGGGAGGTATTTCAAATTGGAAAGATGCCGTGGAGTTCATGTTAGCTGGGGCTAGTGCTATCCAGATCGGAACTTATAACTTTGTAGATCCAACTGTTTCTATCAAGGTTATTGATGGATTGAATGACTATTGTGACCGACATGGTTTTAAATCAGTAAAAGAGTTGATCGGAGCATTGGATATTCAGAGATAATCTAAGTTCATTTATAGACTTTATTTCCATTTTTTCAATAATAAAAAAGGATGTGTTCGCTTACGCAAAAAGAACACATCCTTTCTTTTTATTATGAAAGATTATTCGATCTCTAATACGGCCGGACAATGATCAGAATGTACGGCATCGTTTAATATATAAGCGGCTTTAACTTTCGGCTTCATATTGTCGCTAACCATACAATAATCAATACGCCATCCTTTATTTTTAGATCTGGAATTGAAGCGATAACTCCACCATGTATATTCTTGCTTATCCGGGTTCAAGAAGCGAAATGTATCCGTAAAACCTGCGGATAAGAAGCGAGTCATCCATTCCCGTTCTTCCGGAAGGAAACCACTGTTCTTTGCGTTCCTGATCGGATCATGAATATCTATCGGCTCGTGGCAAATGTTGTAATCGCCACAGAGAATTAAGTTCGGACGGGATTTCTGTAACTCAACGACATATTTCTGGAAATCTTCCAACCATAACATCTTAAAATCCTGCCGTTCATCCCCACTAGTCCCGGAAGGATGATAGACACTTACGATCGATACATCCCCGAAATCCGCACGGAGAAAACGTCCCTCATTATCATACTTCTCGATCCCCATTCCATACTCGATATGATCCGGTTCCTGTTTCGTAAGAATGGCCACGCCACTATATCCCTTCTTTTGGGCACTAAACAAATAAGACTTATATCCTAAAGCCTCGAATGTTTCCGATGGAAACTGGTCTGGTTGTAACTTTGTCTCTTGGATACATAACACGTCTGGCTGTTCTTGAGCCAACCATTCGGGCAAGCCTTTACCTACGGCAGCCCTTAATCCATTTGTATTGTACGTTATTATTTTCAATTTTTCTAAGTTTAGAGGTGAATGACTTTTATTCTGTCTCAAAGATACAACTTTTGACGATTTTACATTGTTTTCATTCCATAATCGGTACATAGAAATTTTCTATATTTGTATAACTTAGAATGAATGACAGACTATGCTGGAACATTTGAACGATATTTTAGAGAATACTCAGATAACGGCCTCGACCGCCGCCGTACGATTAGCTATCAGCTTCGTGCTTGGCGCTATTATCGGTGTAGAAAGACAATTTCGCCGCAGGGACGCTGGTATGCGAACCTTTACCTTGATCTGTATGGGATCTGCCGCCGCCATGTTGATATCTATCTGGATACCACAAACCTATCCGAATTTCTTGAATGGAGATCCGGGGCGTATCGCCGCCCAAGTCCTTACAGGTATTGGTTTCTTGGGAGCAGGAGCTATTATTCAAAGTCATGGAAGCGTGCATGGACTCACTACGGCGGCTTGTATTTGGGTAATGGCTGTAGTAGGTTTGGCCGCTGGTGCCGGTATGTTCTTGGCCGCTTCTATCACTACGGCATTTACCTTGTTCGTATTGGTTTCTTTAGAAAGGCTGGAGCGACGTATGTATTTGGATGGTGTTAATAAAATACTTACGATAAATTGCTCAACCTCGACTCCCGATCTTAAAGGTATCCGGAAAATCTTGGAAAATAGGAGCATATTTATCGTAAGTCTTTCTTATGAGCATAATTACGACAAGAATACATCGACAATTACCTATAAAGTCAATGTGAAATCCAAGTCCTCTTACAGTGAGTTATTCACTGAGATTCGAAAACTTGGTTACATTTCACAAATACGTCTTCTAGCTTGACAATGCCGTTTATTCAAGTTCACCCTTTAGCATATGCCCGGCGATACGAGCCGCTTCCTCAACGTATTTACCGCAAGGACGTTTGGCATAATACTGTTGCGTGCGTGCGGAAGGAGCGGGATTCGTCGATGTCTCTTCCGGAGGAAGAAGGCTACGGCAAATGATCGTCCCATGTTTCTCCTTGAATAAATCCGCCATTTTTTGTACCATGCCATAGTTGCGGGCACGCGCCTCTTGATCTAGCGGATCAAATACCGGATACTTAAATCCGGCTAACATCGCCATTGCGTTTACGGTACCACAAACCTCACGCATGCGTCCGACACCTCCTCCAAAAGATACAGACATCTTTTTCGCCAGCTCTAAATCCAACTCGAAGACATCCGAATAAGCGAGGAATACAGATTGAGCGCAATTATATCCGGACTCGAAGTTGTGGACCGCTTGGTTCACACGCTCCTCTATATCAAAGGATTTCATAGTCAACACAAGCTCTGTCCGCCTTTACCGGGCCAATAATTCCTTTAGCGACCGCTACATGTTCCGGATGATTAGCGTATGTATTTACATCTTCCAAGGTAGGCAATTCAGTAGTTAAAATAATATCCCAAGTCTCCGCCGGATTACAATTAAAATCTACACGGATCATTTTCAATACGTCTATCTTATTGATTAAGGCTTCCAGTTTATCCTTAATTTCTTGCATTTTGGCTTGCTTCTCAGCCGGAGTTTGAAACTCCCTCAACTTAAACATTACAATATGTCTGATCATAATCGCTATACGTTAATTATATATATTACATCTGTTCATCCAAATACGAATCCTTGTATCCAAGGAAATATAAGATACCATCGAGGCCAATCGTAGAGATAGATTGCTTGGCGGTCGCCTTAACCTTTGGTTTGGCATGGAAGGCGATACCTAGACCGGCGATACTAATCATCGGCAAGTCGTTCGCCCCGTCGCCAACCGCTACAGTCTGGCGAATATCTACGTTCTCCACTTGCGCGATCAGGCGTAATAACTCCGCTTTACGCTTCCCATCTACGATATCACCCACATGATTACCCGTTAGCTTGCCATTCTCGATCTCAAGCTCGTTGGCGTATACATAGTCGATATTATATTTTTGTTTAAGGAAATTACCGAAATAAGTGAAACCTCCGGAAAGGATAGCGATCTTGAAGCCCACCTTTTTCAAGATACGCATCAAGCGGTCCACACCTTCGGTGATCGGCAGATTCTCGGCGATCTCCTGCATCACGGATACGTCCAACCCCTTTAATAAGGCACAACGCTGGCGGAAGCTCTCGCAGAAATCGATCTCTCCACGCATGGCTGCCTCTGTAATCGCTTTTACTTGATCGCCAACTCCGGCACGTATCGCCAACTCGTCGATAACCTCCGTCTCTATCAAGGTAGAGTCCATATCGAAACAAATCAGACGGCGCATACGGCGATACATGCTATCCTCTTGGAAAGAGATATCCATCTCAAGCTCCGTGGAAAGTTTCATGAACTCCGCTTTCATGCACTCCTTGTTTTTCGGGGTACCACGTACGGAAAACTCCACGCTCGCCTTAGGAGTACGGGCATTCTCGTCCAACGGGATACGTCCCGTGAGCCGCTTGATATCATCAATATTCATATCTTGCTCCGCTACGATCCGGGAAACACCCGCAATTTGCTTGGCCGTAAGCTTTCGGCTTAATATCGTGATGATATACCGGTTCTTGCCTTGCATACCTACCCATTTACTATATTCTTGCTCTGTAATGGGATTGAAACGGATATTGACGTCTAATTCGTAACTCTTGAACAGTAGTTCTTTTAATATATCGCCGGAATTTCCTTCCGTGCTTTGAAACAAAATACCCAATGATAAATGGTTATGGATATCCGCTTGACCGATATCGAGGATAACAGCGTTGTTCTTGGCTAGAATCTCCGTAAGAGCTGCCGTTACACCCGGACGATCCGCACCATTGATATTTATCAGTATTATTTCGTCGTTTTGTGCCATATTTGTCATTCTATTAGGCAAAAGTACGTAAGAATTATCGAAAAAGAGTACATTATATTGAACATTTTTGCTTATATTTGTTTTATCGTATTAACGACAAAATGTTTAATGAGAACCTGGCAACCTTAAAAAGTCCTGACCGGCAGGCGAAATGTATGAGAATCCAATTTGAAATCAAGGAAAAGTTGCCCGACATTATTTCTGAAATACTTCATTCAGATAAGTGGCTGACTTTAGTGAGAGATGAGAATCATGGATTGCGACGTGTGACGATTAAAGATCCCTACTTTGATTCAGAGGCATGCGTCGATATCTGGGAGCATGAGATTCATGTAACGACAGCTTGGTCTAACTACACCTATCGAATCTATCAAAAAGGTAATTCTGTTTGGTGCGAATACATTGGCGCTTATAGAGGATTGTTGGAACAAAACCTTTTGCCGACAATGACTCCGAAAGAAAACATTCTGGATTCGGAAGTATTGAACAGTTCTTTGTTTGGTGACAGAAAGGAGACCTTGAGAAATTACAGCGCGGAAAACCTTAAGCTGAAGAATTTTAGGCGGGATAATTTCGCCGCGGAATATCAACTGGCTTCTCCGCAAGACCATCCTAAGATCGTATATGATGAGTTTATTAAAGAAGGGGTTCCAATTCCCCCTCCTGAAGATAGAAAAGAAAAGTCCGGTAATTAATACCGGACTTTTTTTATTTGAGGATCATCGCATGATACCCGAATCCTCGTCACTATTCCAAAGTTTCTTGTTGGTCTCCTTGAACTTGCGGCCGAAGTCAAAATTCCAAGAGAAGGTTAGCATCAACATTCGGCTGAAGTCGTTCGCGTACATGTTCGTACGGCTGGGAGCGTAAGCGTTCCGATTTTCCTCTACCCGTTTGTACTGGCTGGAGAAAGGCATCATCAATCCGGCTCCAACGGCGAATTTTCCTTGATTGTACCGGAACATAAACATATGGATATTCTCGCCGCCATGCAATAATTCGCCGACAAACGTATTATAGCTACTTTGTATCTGGAACATAGCCATGAATTTCTTGTACATAGCCATGACGGAAGCCCGGTAATACCAATTGTTATAGGTATGCGAATAACTATTTCCTTCGCTGATATAACGATTGACTCCACCTGTCACGGATAGGCTTATGATCCGCTTGATGATAGGGCCGACACGTAATGTCAAGTCACCGCTTAGTTTCTGCCATCCTTTTTGGTTATCGGTAATGCGAATGAACTTATTGTTTTCCCGTATCACTTCCTCCATGATCCGGTCCGGGCTATTACTGTAATAAAAGTTTAAGTCTCCGGTGAATATTCCTTTTTTATATAGATAATTGGCTTGCATGTCATAACTCTTATAGGGTTTCAGATAAGGATTTCCCCGGCGTATCTGTAGCGTATCGATATATTGCTCGATGGCGCTTAGTTCCGATAGGCTAGGTGAGACATTATTTACGCTACCGTTTACCCGGAAATACATATTATCCGTAAAGTTATATTGTAAGGATACCTTTGGGCGGAACGTATAATATTGATAATCTTCCTCGCCTTCTTGCTTGAACCATGAGCGGGAGACACCTATTCCGGCGGTATAATTCAACTTCTTGACACGTCCGCTGAATTCCGTATAGAGATACGTCTCCGACTGTTTCATCTTGGTTCGTCCTCCAACCGTTCCGCTGTAGGTGTTATCCGTCCACGATTGGGTGTGTTTCAATCCTCCTCCCAATCGACCGGCCTCGAATTGCCGTTCGTAGATTCCCTCGCCGATGATGGAATATTTGTCTCCGTCCACGTTCGACAAGATATCCGATAAGAGGATATCGTTTTTCCATTCTTGATACATTTGGTTTGCGTTCGTATGTATGTACGTACCTACCATATTAAGTATCAATGTCTGCTTATGTGGTAAGGAGCGTTGGTAATAAAGGTCGAGGGAAGGACGTTTGGTAGAGTTGCTATTTGGATTCCAAGCGTATGTCTTATCTTCGGGATTATTGTTGGTATACAGGTTCTTGCCGCCACCTTTATCCTCGTCTGATAAGAAATAGCGTAGCGTAGCATTGAAATAATAATGGTCGTTATCTACCAGATTATAATTAAGAGAGAGGTTATGAGCGGTCTCGGACATTCCTCTTGGCAGACCTTCCGAGGTACGTTCCATCGTCTCGCCACTCTCTAAGCGGAAGGTCTCGACTCCTTCCGTCCAGATATGATACGGATTCCGGTAACGGACGGCGTATTGCAATCCGAACTCTGATTTCTTATGATTGAACTTCGTCGATACCTGATCGTCTCCAAAAGAGGTGGTCGGTGAATTACTAAGATCCAGATTGACAGAACCGCCGCTAGTTTCCCTCCGGACAATGTAGTCGAGTACGACAGAGGCGTTACCGTAACGTAAGCCCGGATTATCATGATATTCTACCCGGATTACCTCCTGTGGCGATAAGCCCCGGATATCGGATAGCTCCACCTTGATACCGTTGATGCAGAATTGAATCGTCCCTTCATTCGGTAGCGATACGCTATTCCGGATCGGGTCTACTTCCAAACGAGGAAGCATCAAGGCGTTCAATAGGTTGATGCCATTGCTGGAGGCCGCTTTTTGCTCGGAGGTAGGGAACGCGATCTTACGGTCCGCCGTATTACGGATAGCGGAAGCGTTGACCGTGACTTCATCTAAGGATATAGAGGAGGATGCCAATGAGATCGTACCGAGATCTATAGGCTGGGAAAGTCCCAGCACGGAGACTACCGAAGTCTTGTAACCTATGGAGGAAACAGATACTTGATAATCTCCGGCCTTGACTTTCTCGATCCGGAAAAGTCCTTTACTATCCGTCGTCGTCCCTGTGATGAATGCGGAATCGGCTGTTTGAAGCGTGATATTCGCGAACTCAAGAGGAGACTTGTCGGATAGATCGATGACTTTCCCCCGGATCTGTAATTGTTGTGCCCGAATACCCCAAGAAAAGGATATAAGAAGGGCTGCCATAATGATTTGTTTCATTATAGTACGATTTAATGATTAAGAAATAATGTGTGTATGTGCTTGTTACTTAGTCCAAATCTCTTCTCCGTTCAGACGGATCTTCTGGATATTGTTGATACGGATATGCAACGTGAGATTTTTATCTTTCCCGGCGTACCTCGCCCCGCTAACCAATAATAGAGAATCATGGCGGCTGACTTCCGGCAAATACCGTTTCATTCCCTCGTAATAGAGTAACGACCGGTCCTTTGCTTCCAGTATTTGCCCCCGGGGAAATTCGGAGGCGGTTCTCGTATCGACTTTTATGTTTTCTGCTTTCAACTCCGGATTATCTATCTGGATAATCTGAAACTTTTGCGTGAAACCTGTAAGGCATTTTTCCGACGTAAACTGGGCAACGCCGAAAGTGAGGGCTGGAACGATATATAATGTCGCTATCAAGGCGATAAATACGCGATTACTTTTTTTCATGATTGTCTTTATTTAATGGTAGATATATATAATGTATAGGCTTTCGTAAGCTCGTCGATACCTACATCTAGCAGGTGCATCTCCTTGAAGACGGCGGGAAGTACCTCTTCCACGAACTGGTTATGGCGCATCTCACGGATTTTTTGCTCGGCGTCGGAAGCGACGAAGTAGCCGATCCCACGCTTATTGTAAATAATCTCATTCGCTTGCAGACGTTCGAAGGAACGCATGACCGTGTTCGGATTCACTTCCATCTCTACTGCCAGTTCCCGTACGGACGGGATACGGCTATCGGCTTTGTAATTACCACTCAATACCCGGTCGCAAATCCGCTCGGCTATTTGGATAAATATGGATTGATTCGTATTGTAGTTCATCTTAGTTCCTTTTCTTTAAGTTTTAGATAAGCGACGTATAAGACCACGAGGGTCGCGATGAGAAATGCGGGTGTAAAGGCAAAGCTCAGCCAATACACGGCGGTATAAAGCGGGGAAGATTCATAACAAAAACTATTCATACCCGGCTGGATATTCAAGATGTTTATGCATAGATAAACAATCCCTATGATAGAAGCGATTATCAATATATATCCACCACAAGCGATTCCTAAAGCATACTTCTTGAATGTGACGTAAGAGAGGAACATCAAGGAACCGACAAACGCCAGCATGGTGAAATCTTGCAAGGTCATGATAATGTCCTTGAATGCTACAGGCTGTATATGAATGAGCATTGAGGCTATTCCCGTCCCAGTCCAGAACGTGACTTGGTATGCTAAGAATACCACGATGCCTTCGATTAGGATAGCGGCATATTTCTCTTGGTTGCTCGCGGGAAGCGTTAAGAACAATCCTCTAGGGCGGTGTATCATTAAGTTTACGTAGCTACAGAAAGCGATAAAAGTTCCTAATGATCCCAATACATATAATGTAAAGGTACGGAATCTCGTATCCCATAAAATGGAGGATAACAGGAAAAAGAAGAGGACTCCGAGGATGACCAACACCCCATAAGCTAATTTCTTCTTATTCTCTATCCAATCTTTGCGAAGTAAAAGATTGATGCGTTGTATACTGAAATCTGTTTTCATAACTATGTGTATTTAGGAGTTCATGATTCTTTGGATCTCTTTGGGATACGTTATCGCCGCGTTAAAGAGCAACTCTAAGGATACGGCTGTCTCTTCCTTGTCCTCCCGTGCGGTGACGCCTATTGTCCCTTGCGGGGTAGGCTCGGAATAAAGAGCTTTCTCTTCCGGTAGGAGTGGTCCGAAATAAAGTTTCTCGCCGATCTCGTTCAACGTCTTATTCAATAGGGTTTGCCTTTGGTCTAAGATCAATACCGTGTCGATCAAGCTTTCCAGATCCCTGACCTGATGCGTGGAGATAATAACCGTCTGATTGTCATCTATCAAAGAGGCTACCAGTCTGCGGAATGTCGCTTTCGAGGGAATGTCCAGCCCATTTGTTGGTTCATCCATTAGAAGCAGGGGCGTATGAGCGGCCAGCGCCAAGGTTATCGCCACCTTTTTCCGTTGTCCTTGAGACATTTTCGACAGGCGATCGGATAGATTGATCTCAAACGATTCTACGCAAGCCTTACAGATATCGTCCCTAAATGTCGGATAAAAAGGCGCGTACATCTTTATATATTCTATGGCGGTGACCTCAGGCATGGAGATTTCCTCCGGCAATAAGAAGATCTGTTGCAAGAAACGAGCGTTTCTCTCGGAAGGAATTTCCTCCAATACGAGGCAAGAGCCTTGATCCGGAAAGATCTGTCCGCTTAGAAGGTTTAGAAGCGTAGTCTTTCCTTCACCGTTCTTTCCCAATAAGCCACAGATGTGTCCCGATCCAACCTCAAGATTGATACGATCAAGTACCTCTTTTTTGCGGCTATAGCTGAATGAGAGTTCTTTTAATGTAATCATATGTTTAGCTGCTTTAGTGTATTAGTTTAATAGTACACTGCAAATGTAGTGGAAGTTTTTGAATAAACAAGAGGGAAGGGTATTTTTTTCCTTTTATTTTTCAAGATGGCAGTACAAGGTGATTAAAGGGAATCTCTTAATGCTATTAGCCTCTTTTCCAAGAAGGATTAGCGGTTTGCTCTTGAAGCATTGCTAATTTTTCAGTTGGTGCATGATCATCTAACGGCTGTTGGAAGATCATGCACCAACTGTTAGATGATTATGCAACAGCCGTTGGATAATCTATACTTAAAGATGAAATCGCTAAGGATTCCCTGTTATCGGTCTAAAGGTAGGGGAGCGGGAAGCTAATGATTCTTGATGATTTTGCGGTTCTCTCGGGGAGAAAAAGGTACTCTACTTCTAAATTTATGTTGCAAAACAGTTAATTTTTTGTCGATGTGTGCGCTAAAACATATAAAAAAGCTTGCTAATTTGCAGAAAATCGCTATATAATTTGGTGGAAAGAAGTATTTGGCTTTATATTTGCACCCGTTAAAGACAAGTAAGTGTCTCTTTAGCGAAAGAAACATGCTTGTTTACGATCCTGAAAATCAGGAATCGGGAGTTTGTCCCCCGGGAGATTCCCCCGATTAAGTTTAACGTAAAATTGAAAATATGAAGGTAAGAGCTTATGTTCTCATCGCATCGGTAGCGTTATTAGGAATGTCTGCCGGTTCGAAAAAGGCGAAACTTACCGAGGGTGTGAATCCCGGTGATCTAGCTCCGAGAATAGAGTTTTTGGGAAACGACGCTAAAGCCAGTTTCCACAACCAATTAGGACGTTATACATTGCTCAACTTTTGGGCGGCTTACGATGCGGAATCGCGGGCTCGTAACGTGCAATTGGCGAATGAGGTTAACAAGTTTGGTCCGGACAAAATCGCGATGTGTTCGATCTCTATGGATGAGAAAGAATCTATTTTTACCGAGACGGTAAAGATTGACAAGTTGGATCTGTCAACGCAATTTCACGAAGGACTGGGTAAAGAGTCAGAGTTGTACAAGAAGTATGATTTAAGAAAAGGTTTCAAGAACTTCTTGATTAACGACGAAGGAGTGATAATCGCCGCCAACGTCACCCCGGAAAAACTGACCGAGATTCTGAAAGCAATTTAATCAGTATTATTTAGCAAAGAGGGCTGTTCCACTTCAAGATGGGACAGCCTTTTTTTTATCGATTCACGAGTTTTCGTTTCGAGATGATGAAATATCATGTATAGTCTGAGAAGGAAATGTACGCTTTCTTTTTAAGTCCGTGTTTATTATTAACTCTTTTTGATTTATTAACCCTAATGGATAGGGTGATTGAGAAGGTCCTCTGTCTTTACTGTAAATGAACAACTAACATCCTATAAATAATGAGATCTATACTTTTCTTTATTTGTTTGATCTTTACCTTTGGGGGACAGGCGCAAGAGGAAGAAAAATCCCATATGTGGAAAGTAGAACTCTCCGGTGCCTTGAATAATAATTCAGCATGGGAGGTAGAGCCATCTGTTACTTATCTACCGATTCCTTATGTGGGAATTACTATGGGGTTGCTTTTCTGTAATACGATTGAGAAAGATAGTTATACGGGGTTTTCAAGAGATAATCAGTGGTTCTGGGATTCAGATGAGAGTAATCCGGGCTGTCATTTCTTTGCGTTACGTCCGGCCATCCAGTTAGTAACTCCCGCTTTTAAATTCGGGAAAGACAAGGATACGGGACTCTCTTTGGTCGTTTCACCCGGATTAACCATTCCTTTGCCTGTCAATCAAGAGTTTAATATAAGCTATGTTCCAAACACTCCAGGGGTATGGATACCTCAAAAATTCGATCATATAAAGAACAAGGGAGGTAAATCGTTATTTTATCATATTAAAAGTATGTTGAGCCTCTATATAGACCAGCGGTATATATTCTCTTTGGGGTATATATTCTCGAATTTTGATTTATATAGTGGAGGGCGAAACTTCGTTGTAGAGGGGAAAAGGCTTAGTATGCCTCGGATTCGTTTTATGCATTCGTTCTTTCTAAGTATTGGATACCGCTTTTAAATCGTTTCATACATTGTCTTTATCGTTTAGCCCAAAAAGGGAGAGCTGTTTTAAGGCTCTCCCTTTTGCATAAGCTTATATATAATAATGTATAGGATTTATCGAATAGCTTCCACTTCTTCCGTACGCAAAGGGATCTTCTTTCCTAATAGACGAGCGCCGTTCTCGGTAATCAGATAGTCTTCCTCGTTACGTATGCCACTGAAATCCTTATATGTAAACAACTTCTCGTAATTGATGAATTCGGTGAACTTGTTCTGGCCTCTCCATAAATCCATTAATTCAGGGATGAAGTATACACCCGGCTCGATGGTCAAGACAAAACCCGGTTCCAGCTTACGTCCCAAGCGCAATGACTTACGTCCGAATTCCGTACTCTTCGGCTGTCCGTCATAACCAACGTATACCTCTCCCAGATTCTCCATATCATGTACATCCAATCCCATCATATGGCCTAAGCCACAAGGCATAAACATGGCGTGAGCACCGGCTTTTACGGCCTCCATCGGATCTCCTTTCACGAAACCAAGGTCCTTTAAACCCTCCATGATCACTTTACAAGACAACTCATATACATCCACGAAAGGAATACCCGGGCGCAAAGCCGCTACGGCAGCTTCATGGGCGGCTACTTGAATATCATAGATGTCTTTTTGACGGGTCGTGAACTTAGAGTCGGCCGGGATGGTGGATGACATATCTCCGGCATATCCCATCTCAGTCTCGGCACCGGCGTCCAATAACAGCATATCGCCGCTCTTAATCATATGACTATGATCATGGTTGTGCAAGGTCTGCCCATTGATCGTGGCGATGATAGGGAAGGAGAGCTGGTAATTGTTGGCGAAAGCGACTTCCGCAACGGCAGCCGCTACATCCGACTCCCGGATTCCCGGACGTACGGTACGCATGGCAGTCAGGTGCATATCAGCGGTTACGATACAAGCTTTCTCGATCTCGGCGATTTCTTCCTCGCTCTTGTAATTCCGTTGGTTTACGACACCCATGATGAAAGGCACGGAAGGTTTCTCCGCGCCGGGTACGATACCCAACCATTGGAATAACTTGATCTGGTGTTCCGCACGATACGTCGGCAGATAATGGATTGGCTGGCCTTTTTGCTGGGCATTCTTCAAGTAAGTCTCGATCTCCTTGAAAGGACGGACTTCCTTGATACCTGCGGCCTCGCTCTTCTCTTTTAGGGTGGGCTGCGTACCCATCCATACAATCGCGTCTATAGTCAACTCATCGCCAAAGATGATCTCCTTATCGTTATCGATATCGATGATAGCGGATAACCCGGCGTATGGCAATCCGAAGAAATACAAGAAGGTAGAGTCTTGACGGAAGTGATACGTATTATCGGCGTAGTTCATCCCACTCTCGTCGTTTCCAAGGAATAGCAACAAACCGGAACCTATGGTTTGTTTCAGCTTAGCCCGGCGGGCCATATAAGTTTCTTTACTGAACATAAGGATTATTTTTTGTTAGTGTACCAAAGATAGTAATTAATGTAATATACTAGGCCGACATTCGAAATTATTTCTTACATTAGCCCATGTAAAATGTAACCTCTGGTACCTTATGAAGATTCAAAGAATTCAAGAACTTACCGATGCCTCCATCGTCTGTGGCTCAGAGAAACGGGAGAACGATGTGCAGTGCGCTTTTGCCAGCGATCTGATGAGTGACGTGCTTACGCTGGATTGTGGCGATGTGCTGTTGGTGACAGGACTTTGTAATTTGCAAACGATCCGTACCGCGGAGATGGCGGAAGTTTCTTATATACTTTTCGTGCGGGGGAAGAAAGTAACCCCGGATATGCTGGAGCTGGCTCGTGAGAACAATATGGTTCTTCTGGAGACAGATCATTCTATGTATCATACGGTCGGAGAGCTTTATAGCGCGGGGCTCCTTCCTATATATTAAGAAAGGAGGTCGTGAGATATGCTATTTAAGTTTGAGTTGGAGGGCGGTAATTTCTCGAAGGCGGGTTATGCGTCTAGCCAGATAAAGAAGGTCTTGAAGCAATTGGCTATCGATCCCCGGATCATTAAGCGGGTGGTCGTGGCGCTTTATGAGGCGGAGGTGAATATCGTGGCTCACGCTTGGAGAGGAACGGTTGTCGCTGAATTGGACGCTGATAAAATATCTTTGGAACTGAAGGATGAAGGGCCCGGAATCCCGGATATATCGCTAGCTATGCGTGAAGGGTATTCGACGGCATCCGAGGCCGTGCGTGAGATGGGATTTGGTGCCGGAATGGGACTTCCAAATATGAAGAAGAACGTAGATGAATTAACGATCGAGAGCCAAGTAGACGTAGGTACCACGGTACGTATGGTCACATGGTTTAATAAAGAAGGAGCGTAGACCATGGAGGAAGCTAATTTTTATCATGCCTTGAAGATTGACAATGACCGCTGTATAGGCTGTACGCATTGCATGAAAGAGTGCCCTACGGGAGCGATCCGTATCCGGGATGGTAAGGCTTTGATCCATAAGGATTGGTGCGTGGATTGCGGCGAGTGCTTGAAATCGTGCCCGACAGAGGCTATCTATGTGGAGCAGGATGACTTCCAGCGTATATTTGATTATAAATGCAGGGTAGCGTTGATGCCCACGGTATTTATCGGGCAGTTCTCAAAGTACACGACCGAGAAGGAAATTATCAGCGCCGTTATGGAACTGGGCTTTACCCATGTTTTCCAAGTAGAGTTTACCGCCGATATGATCCATAAGGAAATGGTACGGCAGATGGAAAACGCCGAGGAAAAGCCGGTGATCAGTTCTTTTTGCCCCGCTATCGTCCGGTTGATACAAGTCCGTTTCCCTGCGCTGGTGGATAATATCTTATTGGTGAAAGCGCCGGTAAACGCCTCGGCCACTTATTATCATAAGATATTGGAAGGGCAAGGTATTCCCTCGGAAGAGATCGGTATCTTTTATGTTACGCCTTGCGCGGCGAAAATCGCGGCGTTGAAGGGAGCGGAAGGTTATTCATCTACGATCAAAGGCGTGATAAATATGGATACCCTATATAATAAGGTATACCATATTCTTAAGAATCGCCCGAGAGGATATGAGCCGGAATGTGAGCTTCCTCCGCCATTAACGAAAAAAGAGATGCGATGGAGCCAGACAGGAGGGGAGGCCAAACATTTCTCCGGTCGTTGCCTCGCGATCGATGAGATCCATAATGTGATCGATTTCTTGGAACGAATGGAAACGACCAGCGAGGTACGTAACGTGGACTTTCTGGAACTGAGGGCTTGCGACCGTAGCTGTGCCGGAGGTGTATTAGCCGTAGCGAACCGTTTCCTCACGGCCGAGCGTATCATGAAGCGATCCATGAACCGGGATAAAGTACCGATGATATACGCCGCCGATAATTTCGAGGCTTTATCCTATTTGAGGCAGCATATTACGATCCGTCCGGTGCAACCGAATCCCAAACGGTTGTACGATGGAACGATCGATGAGATGCTGAAGAAAATGGAGCAAGTGCGGAAATTGATGTGCTACCTACCGGGAATCGATTGTGGCGCTTGCGGCAGCCCGAACTGTCAAAGCTTGGCCGAGGATATCGTACGCCACGAGGCTCAATTCAGTGATTGCGTATTTATGCAACGTAATATGGAGAAGCACGGTAAACTAGACCAAGAGCATGCCTTCCGTATCGTTGAGAAGACATGGGGGAAAGATCGTTTAAATAAGGATTGTTATAAGAAAGGAGCTAAATATGAAGGTTTGTGATTTAGTGAAGATGTTGAATCTTACTGTATTTTGTGGAGAAGAGGGCCTTGATACAGAGATAACCGGGGGCTATACGAGCGATTTACTAAGTGATGTCATGGGACATATCGAGGAGGGTATGCTATGGATTACCATGCAAACGCATCAGAATATACTGGCCGTGGCTACTTTAAAAGACGCCTCCGCGGTATTGATCGTGAACGGAACCTCTCCAGATGATGAGACCTTACAAAAAGGTAGGGAAGAGGCTGTCCCTCTTTTAGGAACTACACGTTCCGCGTTCGAGGCTTCCGGTATGATTTACCGCTTATTACAGAATGAGAATGGATGAAACAGTATTTAGCTGATTTACATATCCATACTTGCCTGTCGCCATGCGGCAGTCTGGAAATGAGTCCATCGGAGATCGTGCGTCGTTCCTTAGCGAAAGGTTTGGATGCTATTGCCATTACGGACCATAATACGACCTTACAATGCCCGGAGATTCAATCCCTTGGCGAGAGATTCGGACTAAGGGTCTTTGCGGGCGTAGAAGTTACGACCCGTGAGGAAGCGCATTGTCTGGTTTATTTCCCGACCGATGAATCCCGTAAGCGATTCCAACGATATTTAGAAGAGCATCTCCCTCCAATTCCAAATGATCCGGAACGTTTTGGCGATCAAGTTTGGGTGAATGCGGAGAATGAGATTCTAGGAGAAGTACCCTATCTTTTGCTCTCCGCCTTGGATCAAAGCGTAAACCAAATAGCCGCTCAAGCACGTAAGGTGGATGCTCTATTTGTAGCCGCCCATGTAGAACGTCCGTCATTCAGCTTGATCAGTCAATTAGGTTTTATAGACCCCTGCTTATCTTTAGATGCTATTGAATATAATAATCAGCAAAGATACAGTAAGTTATTGTCTATTCACGGGTATTTGAAAGAGCAGACTCAATACTCAGCCTCGGATGCTCATTGCCCCGAACAAATAGGTACTCAGCCCTCCATTTGGCAAACGGAGGAATTAACCTTCGATGGCTTACGAAAGGCTTTTGATCAAAAAGACAATCACTTAATTTTCGCCTCTCATGGATAATCTCTCGTTTCATATCACGGATATAACCGCTAATAGTATCAGAGCAAAAGCTTCTGACATAGAGATAGATATACAGATAAAGGACACATCCATATGTATTCGTATCGCGGATAATGGCTGTGGTATGGATCCGGAAACAGTCTCTCTGATCCGTAATCCGTTTTATACGACTCGCACGACACGAAAAGTGGGTCTAGGCTTACCTTTCTTGATACAAAACGCGGAGCAAACAGGCGGGAATGTGGAAATATCTTCCATACAGGGAAAAGGTACGGTAGTTGTTGCTTGTTTTGTCTCATCTCATATTGATTGTCCGCCTTGGGGAGATTTGGCGGGTACAATGGCTATGCTTATAGGCAGTAATCCAGACATAAACATTCATTTCTCATATCATTCAGATCTGGTTTCATTTGATATCAGTACGCGAGAGCTTAAAGAAATCCTAGAGGACATGCCATTAAGTCATCCGAAAGTCATGCTTTATTTGAAGGAGTTAATAGCGAATCAAATAGTTGCGTCAAGCTGAATTAATCTTTTCATATAGGTGATCTGATCTTTTCACAGCTGTGATACGATCTTTTCACATCCATGAAACAAACGTTTCACAGCCGTGAAAAGATCTGTGTCTTTACTCAAAGCAGCTACAAGCTTTGCTTGAATGCACTAATTTATCCTTATCTTGCTATTAATTTTATAATTCCCATTATGTTTAATAGTATTATGAACGATCAAAAAATGACTACTCTGCGATACATGATACACAAATAAAAAACCGCCTAGTAACCTTATATTACTAGACGGTTCCATTTATTCTGAAAGAAGAAATTACTTATTCATCTCTGCTTCAATAGCATCGAATTTATCACCCATATTCAAGTTGTAGTAAATACCTCTTAAAGCGGTCATATATTCTCTTTCTTCTGGTTTCATTTGGTGAGCTTTCTCAAAGTAAGGAAGAGCTTGCTTAAAGAATTCCTTAGCTTTGCCTAATTCCTCTTGATATTGTTTTGCGTCGTTGATCATATTAGCCTCACCTTGCTTGTTTACACCTTGGTTATAATATACACGACCTAAGTTAGAGAGAGATTCGATATAGTCAGGATTGATCGCCAATGCTTTCTTGAAATACTCTTCAGCTTTAGCGTAATCTTTCAAACCAGTCTCATAAACACGGCCCATTACATCGTAAAGCTGTGGATTGTTGGAATCCTTAGCGATAGCTGTGTTCAAATATTCAATAGCTTTCTCATTTCTATTAGAATAGATGTAATTGTTTATAAGGCTCATTAAGAAATACTGTTCCTCAGGGAATTTATTCAAACCTTCTTCCAAAGTCTTCTCTAAATTCACGGTATCTTTAGCTTGCTCATACTCATAGCATAAGTATTGATATACCTCGCTTGCTCTATAATCCGTATTTTTAGCACGCTCTAACGCTGCGATAGCTTTTTGAGAATCGCCAAGTTGGGTCGCTGCTACAGCGGCATAGAACTGAACTGTCATGAAGTTTGAATCTCTTTCAGCGACAGCCTCACCTTTAAACATCGGCATATCAGATATTTTCAGGTATTGCTCGAAGAAATCGTAAGCTTTGTTATAATCTTTCTGATCGAAATAGTAAGCACCACCATTGATGTAATATACGTGGTTTGCTCCTAGGATACCTTTGATATCTTTCGTGAACTTAGGTTTAACTTTTCCTTTTTCATTAGGAAGTTGATCTAACTCATATGCTTTCTCAAAGTATGGCAAAATACTACCCAATGCCTCGTACATAACAGGCTCGTCCGGTTGTTGGCCCAAGACTTGTTTAGTTCTTTCGTTGCTGAACTGTTGATCCTCGATAAAACCGGCAACATACCAAGTTTTAGCGTCATCCTTTGTTTCTGGATTTTCCAAAGCTCCTTTAATAAGAGTTCTGGCTTCCGAGAAATCAGGAGTTGAACCCTTAGCTATACTTTGAGCCTCATTTACAGCTTTTTTCTGTGCAAAAGAGACCGATGCTGCGACACATAGTGCCACTGTTAATAATACTCGTTTCATTGCGATAGTAATTTTGAGATTAATATTTCTATTTGTTTAAAATTATTCAGTTATTTCTTCGTTATTATCTAGCTCGTTATCCTTCTCTGATTCCGGCAGATCAACATCGGTACCTAGACTAGCTTGATTCTCACTCAACTCTCTTCCCTCATTCTCTTGTCTGGCTTCTTGTTCCGCTTTTTGCTCGGCTATCTCCTCTTCACTCTCAGACAATACTTTACATACAGAAGCGATTTCGTCGTTGCGCTTTTCTAGATTAATCAAACGAACACCTTGAGTAGCACGTCCTATTACGTTCAAATCGGCCACTTTCATACGGATAGCGATACCCGACTTATTGATAATCATTAAATCGTTCTCGTCCGTAACATTCTTGATGGCAACTAATTTACCAGTCTTCTCCGTGATATTAATGGTTTTTACGCCTTTACCGCCACGATTCGTTATACGATAATCCTCGATAGAGGAACGTTTTCCATATCCCTGCTCCGATACGACGAGTACGGTCTCTTTTTCCTTGTCCTTGATACAGATCATACCAACGACTTCATCGGTATTATCCTCGTCCAAAGTCATACCTTTCACTCCGGAAGCCGTACGGCCCATTACACGTACCGCGCTTTCATGGAAACGGATCGCCCGGCCGTTACGGTTCGCTATGATCACCTCGTTGTTGCCATTCGTCATACATACTTGGATCAAGCCATCGTCTTCACGCAATGTAATAGCGTTCACACCGTTTTGACGAGGACGGGAATAGGCCTCCAACAAGGTCTTTTTGATCACACCTTTCTTCGTACAGAATAATAGGTAATGAGAATTAATGAATTCCGTATCGGTGGTTAATTTCTTAACACGTATAAAGGCTTGTACCTTATCATCCGGCTCGATATTCAGAAGATTCTGGATCGCACGTCCTTTAGCGTTCTTAGCTCCTTCCGGAATCTCGAATACCTTCAACCAATAACATTTACCTTTTGCCGTGAAGAATAATAAGGTCGCGTGCATGGATGCCGGATAGATATACTCAACGAAATCCTCGTCTCTAGTCTCGGAACCCTTCGCTCCTACACCACCACGGCCTTGCGCACGGAACTCACTTAACGGGGTACGTTTGATATATCCCATATGAGATACGGTAATGATCATCTCATCATCCGCATAGAAATCCTCCGGATTTAATTCCTCAGAGGCGTAAACGATATCCGTCTTACGTTCGTCGCCAAATTTATCCTTGATTTCCAATAATTCATCTTTGATAACCTTCATACAAAGGTCCTCATTCTCCAGAATCTCATTCAAATAAGCGATCAACTTCTCGATCTCCTCATATTCCGCACGCAATTTGTCTTGTTCCAGACCTGTCAACTGACGAAGTCTCATCTCGACAATCGCACGTGCTTGAAGCTCAGATAAAGAAAAACGTTCGATCAAACGCTCGATAGCCTCTTGCGGGCTCTTGGAAGACTTGATAATCGCGATTACCTCGTCTATATTATCGGAAGCGATGATCAAGCCTTCCAATATATGAGCTCTCTCTTCCGCTTTCCTCAATTCATATTTTGTACGCCGGATAACGACCTCATGACGGTGCTCAACAAACGCCTTGATTAAGTCTTTTAAGTTAAGCAATCTCGGACGGCCGTTCACCAAAGCGATATTATTGACGCTGAATGAGGATTGCAGAGCCGTAAGCTTATACAATTTATTCAGCACGACACTCGAGTTTGCGTCACGTTTCACGTCAACTACGATACGCATACCGCTACGGTCGGACTCGTCATTGACATTGGAAATGCCATCGATACGCTTCTCGTTTACCAGGTCAGCGATATACTTGATCAACTCAGCCTTATTTACCAAATAAGGAATCTCGGTAATAATAATCTTCTCATGATTATTCTCCACCTCAATCTCGGCTTTACCGCGAAGGATGATACGTCCCCTACCCGTCTCGAAAGCGTCTTTCACGCCTGCGTAGCCATAAATTGTAGCGCCTGTAGGGAAGTCCGGAGCCTTGATATATTGCATTAAGCCTTCTACCTCGATATCTCCCTTGGCATCGATATAAGCGATACAACCATCTAATACCTCGCTCAAGTTATGAGTCGGCATATTCGTAGCCATACCAACGGCGATACCCGATCCACCATTTACAAGTAAGTTAGGAACACGAGTCGGCAATACGGTCGGCTCCTTCAACGTATCATCGAAGTTAAGCTGGAAATCTACCGTGTCCTTATCGATATCCCGGAGCATTTCTTCGGCGAGTTTACTCAGTCGTGCCTCTGTATAACGCATAGCGGCAGGACTATCACCGTCCACTGAACCGAAGTTACCTTGTCCGTCTACTAACGGATAACGCATAGACCATGTCTGGGCCATACGAACCATGGCGAAATATACAGACAAGTCGCCATGTGGATGATATTTACCTAAAACTTCACCAACTATTCTCGCAGATTTTTTATAAGGTTTGTCGGATGTGTTACCCAGTTCATTCATTCCAAATAAAATACGGCGGTGAACCGGCTTAAAGCCATCCCTAACATCAGGAAGAGCACGTGAAACAATGACAGACATTGAATAATCAATGTATGCCGATTTCATTTCCTCTTCGATGTTAATCTTAATAATTCTGTCTTGATCAACCATTTAGTTTTATATTAATTACACTCAATATCTCACCTCTGAAAAATTGCACTAAGGTAAGGTTTTTCCGTATACTACGAAAGAATTTGTCTTGAAATTTTGCGCCTCTGGGCTTTTCAAGGCTTATTAAGGAATAATGGCACGAAATTTGATGATAGTTGGAATAGATTATGTAACTTTGCGTAATCAGTACATATATAATATAGTATGAAAAATTATTCGAAAAGATTGATTGACGTGATTGAGTATAGCCGTGAAGAAGCGGCTAGGCTCCAGAATAGCTATATCGGGCCGGAACATTTGATGCTAGGCATCATTCGGGAAGGCGAAGGCGAGGCAATGCGTGTCTTGCGAGAGCTACATACCGATCCGATGGATATTAAACGCAAGATTGAGCAAGAAATAAAGAACACATTCGATTCTGAGGATTCTGTCCAGCATGAGATCGCTATAAGTAAGACTACAGAACGTGTCTTGCGTATGAGTATGCTGGAATCTCGTTTATTCAAGGAAGATGAGACCGATACGGAACATCTCCTATTGGCGATATTGAAAGAGGAGTTTAATGTAGCCGCCAAGGTGTTGAACGATGCGGGTATTACTTATCGTTCCGCATATAATATATTAGTAAGCGGAACCGGTTTGAACAATATGGAGGAATTCGACGAGATCAGCGACGGATATACGGATGATGACGAAGATGACGAGGACGAAGGTTTCTCCTCTCGTCGTGAGGCATCTCGCCCCTCTTCCGGTGCTGGAGCGGGAGCCGCTCAACCGAAATCCCCTAATGATACACCTGTTCTGGATAACTTCGGAACGGATATGACACGTGCCGCCGCAGAAAACCGTCTAGACCCGATTGTGGGACGTGAGAAGGAGATCGAGCGTTTGGCCCAGATATTAAGCCGTAGGAAGAAAAATAATCCGGTATTGATTGGTGAGCCGGGTGTGGGTAAGTCGGCTATCGTAGAGGGATTGGCTTTACGCATTATTCAGCGTAAGGTTTCCCGGGTGTTATTCGATAAGCGTGTGATTAGCTTGGATATGGCTTCTATTGTCGCCGGCACGAAATACCGCGGACAATTCGAGGAACGTATTAAGGCTATCTTGAATGAGTTATCGAAGAACCCGAATATCATCCTCTTTATCGATGAGATTCATACGATTGTTGGCGCTGGTTCCGCTTCCGGGTCTATGGATGCGGCGAATATGCTGAAACCTGCGTTGGCTCGTGGTGAGATTCAATGCATTGGCGCTACTACTTTGGATGAATATCGTAAGAATATCGAGAAAGACGGTGCGTTGGAACGTCGTTTCCAGAAAGTGATCGTTGATCCGACTACGGCGGAAGAAACTTTGCAGATCTTGCGTAATATCAAACCTCGTTATGAGGAGCACCATAACGTGATCTATACTGAAGATGCTTTACAAGCGTGTGTAAAATTGACAGAAAGATATATCAGCGACCGTAATTTCCCGGATAAGGCGATCGATGCTTTAGACGAGGCCGGTTCCCGTGTACATATATCTAATATCATTGTTCCGAAAAGTATCGAAGAGCTTGAGGCAAAGATCGAGGATACGAAGAATGAGAAATTAGCGGCCGTGAAATCTCAGAACTTTGAATTAGCCGCAAGTTTCCGCGATAAGGAGCGTCAGTATTTATTGCAACTAGAGGCCGCGAAAGCTAAATGGGAACAAGAGCTTCAAGAACATCGGGAGACCGTTGATGAAGAGAAGGTCGCTGAAGTTGTTGCCATGATGTCCGGTGTACCTGTTCAACGTATCGCTAAGGCAGAGAATGTCAAGCTTCTGGAAATGGCGGACGTATTGAAAAGTAAGGTGGTCGGGCAGGATGATGCTGTTCAAAAGATCGTAAAGGCAATTCAACGTAACCGTGTTGGCTTGAAAGATCCGAATAAGCCGATCGGAACTTTTATGTTCCTAGGACCGACGGGTGTAGGTAAAACTCACTTGGCCAAGAAGCTTGCTGAATATCTATTTGATTCGGCGGATTCTTTGGTACGTATCGATATGAGTGAATACTTGGAGAAATTCGCTGTTTCCCGTTTGATCGGAGCGCCTCCCGGATACGTTGGTTACGAGGAAGGTGGCCAGTTAACAGAGAAAGTACGTCGCAAGCCCTATTCGGTGGTCTTATTGGACGAGATCGAGAAGGCGCATCCGGATGTATTTAACTTGCTGCTGCAAGTCTT
Source organism: Parabacteroides sp. AF21-43 (assembly GCF_003635435.1). NCBI lineage: Bacteria > Pseudomonadati > Bacteroidota > Bacteroidia > Bacteroidales > Tannerellaceae > Parabacteroides > Parabacteroides sp. AF21-43. The sequence continues at coordinate 29,098 of NZ_QTMG01000003.1, forward strand.
GGATGAAGGCCGTTTGACGGATAGTCTGGGTAGACGTATTGATTTCAAGAATACGATCTTGATCATGACTTCCAATATTGGTACCCGGCAATTGAAAGATTTCGGCCGTGGCGTTGGTTTCAATACTCAGATGGCTGGTGAGCCGGATAAGGATTTCTCCCGTAGCGTGATCCAGAAAGCGTTGAATAAAGCATTTGCTCCAGAGTTCTTGAACCGTGTGGATGATATCATTATGTTCGATCAGCTTGATAAAGCCGCTATTCATAAGATTATCGATATTGAGTTGCAGGGTCTGTATCAGCGTGTATCAAATCTGGGCTATGAGTTGTCGATCACAGACGAGGCAAAAGATTTCATTGCGACAAAAGGCTACGATATCCAGTTCGGTGCCCGTCCGTTGAAGCGTGCGATCCAGAAGTATCTGGAAGATGAGATGGCGGAGATGATTATCCGTGCCTCAGTAGGTGAAGGCGATACGATTATCGTAGACTTTGATAAGGAAGAGCAGAAAATCACGACTTCGATAAAAAAGAAAGATGCTGAATAAGTTTGTCTATGAATATAGAAGCCGGGCGTGAGTCCGGCTTTTTTTATGTTCGTCCATCTTATTCGTCTGTCATTTTGACACGCAAAAAAAGCATGACCTAATTGAATAGATCATGCTCTTATTTCTTTTTTTACTTAAGTACGCAGGATGAGACTTGAACTCACACGCCGTAACCGGCACTACCCCCTCAAAGTAGCGTGTCTACCAATTCCACCACCTGCGCATTTTAGGAAGGGTGCCCAGAACAGGACTCGAACCTGCACGATCGCAAAACCACTCGCACCTGAAACGAGCGCGTCTACCAATTCCGCCACCTGGGCAATCAATACGAGAAAGAGCGGAAGACGGGACTCGAACCCGCGACCCTAACCTTGGCAAGGTTATGCTCTACCAACTGAGCTACTTCCGCATATACAACCGCTTTGTTCTCGATTGCGAGTGCAAAGGTAGTGATTTCATTGAAACCACCAAGCCTTTGCGTTACTTTTTTATTGGATTTTTTTGACCAATTCCGTAAATAGTTGTGTCATAACAGATGCTGCTTTATTAGCCGCTACGATAACATCGGCACCATCATTTACAAAGTCGTCAGCGAAGTGATAACCTTCGTTCGTGATGACAGACATACCGAATACACGCAAGCCCGCATGACGTGCCACGATTACTTCCGGTACCGTACTCATGCCGATCGCATCTCCCCCGACTTTTCCATAGAAAGCGTACTCGGAAGGAGTCTCGAAGGAAGGGCCTGTCAAACCTACATATACACCTTTCTTTAACGGGATAGATCGGGAGGCGGCTATTTCTTCCACATAGCGGATAAATTCACGATCATAAGCACGGGTCATATCCGGGAAACGAGTGCCGAAATCCTCATTGTTCGGACCGATCAGCGGGTTCGGCATCATATTGATATGATCCCGGATGATCATCAGATCACCTACCTTGAACGTATTATTGATACCTCCGGCGGCGTTCGAGACCAAAAGGTTCTTGATTCCTAAGAGCTTCATTACACGTACGGGAAAAGTGACCTGTTGCATTGTGTAGCCCTCATAGTAATGAAAACGGCCTTGCATAGCCAAGACTTGCTTATCCCCTAGTTTGCCACAAATAAAATTCCCCTTATGCCCGGTAGCGGTAGATTTCATAAAATGTGGGATCTCCGCATAAGGTATCACTATAGGATCTGTTATTTGATCGGCTAAAGAGCCTAAGCCACTACCAAGGATAATGGCGGTCTCCGGGTTACCTTCGATCCGGCTAGCTAAATAGGCGGCCGCTTCCCGATATTGTTCGGTTTTAATCATTTCCATATTTAATCAATTTAACGTTTCATCAAGTTATAAGCTATCTCTGTCGCTTTCTCCATAATCTCGTCCTCTCCCGGTACCTTCTTATTCTCCATCAATATTTTACCATCACAGATAACGGTATCCACGCAACTGCCGTTGGCGGCGTATACAAGATTTGAGACGAAATTGAAGTTCGGGGTAAAAGCGGGGGTGTTGAGATCTATCAAACATAGATCGGCTAAATACCCTTCCTTGATCTGCCCGGCTTTTAAACTGAACATAGCGGCTCCTTCCGCAGTAGCGGCTTGCAGCATCTCATTTGCGGTCAAGGCTTCGGGATCCTTTCGCCAAGCTTTTCCTAACAGGGAAGCCAGCTTCATCGCCTCGATCATATCCAAGTTATTGGAAGAGGAACAACCGTCCGTTCCCAATCCCACGGTAATACCCAATTGGCGCATTTCCTTAAACTTAAAATGAATACCGGAAGCCAGTTTCATGTTTGAGGCCGGGTTATGTACGACTTTCACCTCGTGATCGGCCAACATGCGAAGCTCGTCATCATCGATGTAAATTCCGTGAGCGATAATCAAACGTGGAGAAAGCACACCTAACTTATATAAATAACGTACAGGAGTGAGTCCGAATCTATCGAGAGAGTCTTTCACTTCCCCCTCTGTCTCTGCTAGATGCAGATGGATCGGGATTTGATGTTCCATAGCGAACCGATGCGCCCATTTCAGAAGCTCACCGGAAACGGTATAGATGGCGTGCGGCCCGATCGAGAAGCGAACCCGTTTGCTGTAGTTATCCACATCTTGGATCAGTCGCTCGTTATGGCGTTTGCATTTCTCCGCCTCTTCTTTATCAAAACCATCGAAGCAAACGCCGGCTATGATACCTCGCAATCCCATCTCCTCCGTCACATCGGCCGTGACACGAGGGCGTTGATACATGTCGAAGAAAGTGGTCGTGCCACTTTTTATCATTTCCAAGCACGCTAATTTCGCTCCCCAATATACATCCTCACGGGTCATTTTCGCCTCATTCGGCCAGATCTTTTGCTCAAGCCATGGCATAAGCGGCATATCATCGCCGAAGCCGCGGAACAAAGTCATGGCAGCATGTGTATGAGCGTTCACGAAACCGGGAATGACGGCTTTACGGCTACCATCCAGTATCTTATCGGCAGGAAAAGACAAGCCCTCTCCTATTTGCTTGATCTCTTTTCCTTCGATATAGATATCAATCGTCCTATCGTTAAACAGGACATTCTTTATTAATATACTCATCTTCTTCCTTCTTATTTATATAAACGGTAGAATTCCGCTACCGACTCGATTCCCTTGAAGAAGATATCCAACTCCTGACTCTCGTTGGGCGAATGGATCGCGTTTTGCTCCAAGCCGAATCCCATCAGTACGGTCTTGATACCTAATACCTGCTCGAATGTAGAGATAATAGGAATGCTACCTCCGCGACGAACCGCCAACGGTTTCTTCCCGAATGCGATGCCAACAGCCTTTTCTGCCGCTTGATAAGCTGGCAAGTCTATCGGACAAACATATCCTTGCCCGCCATGGCTGGGCGTAACTTTCACTTTAACATAAGGTGGGGTCACACGAGCTATATACTCCTCAAACATTTGGGAGATCTTGGCATGATCTTGGTGTGGAACCAAACGAGTGGAAACCTTGGCATAAGCCTTTGAAGGCAATACAGTTTTGCTTCCTTCCCCCGTATATCCGCCCCAAATACCACAGATATCGAAAGAAGGCCGACAACTATTACGTTCTAGCGTAGAATAGCCTTTCTCTCCGAAAAGAGCGTCTACCCCGATCGCTTTCTTATATTTTTCCTCGTCGAATGGGATTTGGGCGATCATCTCCCGTTCTGCGGGAGATACATCCTCCACGTCGTCATAAAAACCCGGGATCGTGATGCGTCCATCCACGTCGGTGATATCTGCCATCAATTTGCAAAGTACATTGATCGGATTCGCTACGGCTCCGCCAAAATGACCGGAATGCAAATCGCGGTTCGGTCCGGTTACTTCTATTTCCCAGTAAGCCAAACCACGTAAGCCTGTCGTGAGCGACGGTGTTTCAGCGCTGACCATGCTTGTATCGGAAACGAGGATTACATCCGCTTTCAATAATTCTTTATGTTCCCGGCAAAAATCTTCCAAGCTAGGAGAACCTATCTCCTCCTCTCCTTCGAAAATAAACTTCACGTTACACTGTAACAAGCCTTCTTTAATCGCTGTCTCAAAACCTTTTACTTGAATCATACCCTGTCCCTTATCATCGTCTGCTCCACGGGCCCAAATGCGTCCGTCCCGGATCACCGGCTCGAAAGGTTCACTCTTCCACAATTCCAAAGGTTCGGCGGGCATCACGTCGTAATGAGCGTAAACCAATACGGTCGGAGCATTGGGAGATACCATTTTCTCGGCGTATACGACAGGATTGCCTTTCGTAGGCATTACCTCGGCCTTATCCGCACCAGAAGACAACAGCACCTCAGTCCAACGCTGGGCACATGTCAACATGTCCGGCTTATTCTCATGCTTGGCGCTGATTGACGGAATGCGGATTAAAGAGAACAATTCCTCAAGAAAACGATCCTTATTGGATTCGATATAAGATTTTACTGACATAGCGTTTTATTTTATCAAGTTTATAAATTGTAGCAAATATAACGAAACAGATGGGGATTGCAAGGAGTTTTATGGTATTTTAGCCGTGTTACTACAATAGGCGTGCAGTAACACGGCAAGGCGGGTTGCAGTATACGAAAGAGTTTCATCCCATGATCCATTTAGCTCGTTCACCTAATATACGGTACATGAACCAAGTAAACGCCCATGAGATTATGAAAATCAAAAGTGCCATTATGGGTACTTGCAAAGGTATCGGTAAATCAAACTTCCCGATCAAGATAAAGATCGGACCTACGACAAAATAATGTACGATATAGATTCCGAAACCATATTTGGATATTTTCGATAGTTTTTTAGCTATGAGAGTATTATGAATACGTACCTTTTGAAGAAGAATAAATACAGCTGCCGTCATTAAGACTACATTCGGACTACAGAAGGTGAAAAATAACTCCATATCCAATTCTGTTGCCTCGGGATTCGCTGCGGCCGAACTGAATCCACAATAGGTTATGGCATAACCAACCACAAACATGGCTGCGCAAATAGCGAAGGTTTTCCAAATATTCCAATTATTACCTTGTTTTAAGTAATGTCCTAATAGGAGATATCCGTTGAATCCTGCGAAATAATAAAACATGCCGAATTGATTCCACGTCGCTTCCCCGTATAAATATTTGCTGATATAGGCAGACATATAAGGCAAGAAAAGAGATACGAACCATATCCCTAAATAGACCCTCTCTTTGGAACGATCCGCCTTCTCGATCCATGCGGAGAAGAATGGCATATACAGATACAATCCGATGAGTAAATAAATATACCACATATGGTTTTCCTTAAAACTGAAATTGAACGGGATCATGGCGATGTCTTTCAATGCGTCGGATAAGGATTGTGACTCATTTCCTTGCACATAGCAGAAAAACTCACCGATTATCTCTTTCGGCAAACCTAATAGCCCTGTAACCCAAGGGAATATATTGTATAATACAGACCATATCAAAAAAGGAAATAATACCCTATATATTCTCTTTTTATAGAAAACACCTAAAGATTGTTCCCGTATAGGCAATAGTAAAAGTCCCGTCATCATAACGAAAAGAGGAACGGAGGGCCGTAAAAGAGAGCCGTAAACAGCGGCCCAATGTTTATATTCCGGTAAACTTCCGAGTGTAGGTGAGATATAAAAAGGATCTATACAATGTACTCCAATAACCATCAGCATAGCTACGGTTCGTATTACATCGAGCCACACGATATGTGACTGTGTTGTTGCGTTGTTCATGGATTTATGTGTTAAATTTAAAAGATGGGTGACAAAGATAGAGCTTAGTATGAGAATTTTGTTTATCTTTATTGTTAATTTATTGTATCAAGTATTATGGTCAAACGAATTATCATTATCGGCGCTACCTCCGGTATCGGCTATGAGGTTGCTAAGATTTATTGGAAACGAGGATATCAACTGGGATTGGCTGGTCGTCGGGTTGATCGGTTGGAGGAGTTTCGTAAGCAAGATCCGGAGCATATCCAGATAAAGCAGTTGGACGTGACCGCCGAGGATGCCGCTGATCGTTTAGACGAATTAATCCGTGATTTGGGAGGAATGGACATCTTCCTGCTTAGTTCAGGGATCGGCAACCAGAATAAAAACTTAGATACTTCCATTGAACAAGCTACGATACAGACGAATGTGACAGGCTTTACACGTATGGTACTAGCGGCCTATCGTTATTTTTCCAGTCAAGGTGGCGGGCATATATCTGTAATCAGCTCTATTGCCGGAACCAAAGGATTAGGTGTCGCTCCCTCCTACTCGGCTACCAAACGATACCAAAATATTTATATAGACGCTTTAGCCCAACTTTCCCGTATGGAGAAACAGCCTATTACATTTACGGATATCCGTCCGGGATTTGTCCGTACGGATTTATTGAAAGACGGCAGGAATTATCCTATGCTGATGTCTCCCCAATACGCCGCCTTGCGTATCGCTAACGCTATAGACCGGAAAAAGAGAAGGGCGATCATCGATTGGAGATACGCTATCCTTGTCTTTCTCTGGAGACTGATCCCTGAATGGCTTTGGGAACGGCTGCCAATACGGAATTAGGATCGGATATGTTAGAGGTTCATCTTTTTTGCTTCTACATTAGATTTTCTCTTGTGTCGGGAGCATGCTGAAGGACCGCACCGACTATCTGGCAACTATCCAATTCATCACAATCGCCACATGTATTAAAGCCTTTTCCGGATACACATTTGCGTATTTCACAATAATCACTGCAATACGCAAATTTCACTCCGTCCGTACGACACCCCATACAGTTTATAGTTGCGGCTGTAATTTCGGGCGCATTGTTCATGGCACTCCACTTTTGGGCGGTTTTTTCTCTTAGCTCATTATCATTCTTAACTGTGGCTATGCGGGCATCGCAACTTTCGCAATCTAATCCGCAACAGGCTATCAATTGTTTCATTATTTAGTTGTCTATTTATTTTCTTGTTTGTTTCTGTCCTTGCTTTTACTTTTCGGCAAACATAATAAAAATTCCTACCTTTGCGCCCAATTACTAATTTTTTAATCTATACAGATGGGTTTATTTATTAAGAAGCCTTTAGCGGATTTGATGACCGAGGCAAATGATTCGGGCAGTAAATCGCTGAAGCGTATCCTTGGCCCGTGGAGTTTGATCGCCTTAGGTGTCGGTGTTATTATCGGTGCCGGATTGTTCTCCATTACGGGTGCGGTGGCCGCCGGGTATACGGGGCCTGCCATTACTTTATCTTTCGCTATCGCCGCCTTAGGCTGTTGTTTCGCCGGGTTATGTTACGCCGAGTTCGCATCCATGATCCCGGTGGCAGGTAGCGCATATACCTATTCGTATGCCACGATGGGTGAGTTGGTCGCTTGGATTATCGGTTGGGATTTGGTGCTCGAGTATTGCGTGGCCGCTACGACCGTTAGCATAAGTTGGAGTCGGTATTTGGTCGTTTTTCTGGAAGGATTCGGAGTACATTTACCGCAAGCCTTGACGGCTTGCCCTTGGGATGGCGGTATCGTGAATATCCCGGCTTTCGTGATCGTGGTGTTAATGAGTATTTTGTTGATACGAGGGACGGAAGGAAGTTCTATCTTCAATGGGATTATCGTATTCTTGAAAGTCTCCGTAGTCTTGGTGTTCGTAGTCTTGGGATGGAAATATATCCGTATGGAGAATTATACGCCTTATATACCCGCTAATACGGGGACCCTAGGCGAGTTCGGTTTCTCCGGTATCCTACGAGGGGCGGCTATCGTATTCTTTGCTTTCCTCGGTTTCGACGCTGTAAGTACGGCGGCGCAGGAAACCAAGAACCCGAAACGGAATATGCCGATCGGGATCTTGATGTCATTAGTGGTTTGTACTATATTATATATGTTGTTTGCCCACGTGATGACCGGAGTCGTACATTACTCAGCGTTTGCTGGCCAGAATGGAATCGCTCCTGTGGCAATAGCTATCGATCATATGGGGCAAATGGATGCTTCTGGTGTGATTCGTCCGGATTACCCTTGGATGAACCGGGCGATCGTAATAGCTATTTTACTGGGGTATTGCTCGGTTATCATGGTAACGTTATTAGGACAGAGTCGTGTATTCTTGAGTATGAGCCGGGATGGGCTGCTCCCTCCCCTATTTTCCCATATCCATGAGAAATTCCGCACGCCGGCACGAAGTAATTTCCTGTTTATGTTATTGGTCGGTGCATTGGCAGCTTTCGTTCCGGCGAGCGTAGCGGGCGAGATGTGTAGTATCGGGACTTTGTTCGCTTTTACGCTAGTTTGCGCCGGGGTATTGATTGTCCGTAAGACAATGCCGGACGCTCCCCGATCTTTCAAGACCCCGTTGGTTCCGTTCGTGCCTATCGCCGGTATCATAACTTGTCTGGTAATGATGCTTTTTCTCCCGGCTGATACATGGATTCGTTTGGTATTATGGATGTTAATCGGTCTGGATATATATGTCTGCTATGGAATCAAACATAGCAAACTGGAACATATGCAGAAACATCGCTCGGGACAGACCACATTGGATATGATCGGTATTACCCTATCCGTGCTTTGCGTGATCACGGGGCTTTGGCACCAGCAAACCGTGGGATGGGGCGAGAGCAAAATCTTATTGATTATCTCATTCGTATTCGCTTTTACGCATCTAGCTTTCTATCTTTACAGACTCGGGAAGCAGTTTACGAGCCTTACCCGTTAGCGATTCAGCACGATTAGTCTCGATGGCTCACGCGACTAGTCCCGATGGTCAATACCAGTAGTGGTGAAGGCTTATGCGAGTAGTCGCGTTGACCTTCACCACTACTGGCGTACTATACCACTTCCTTTGATACGATTTATCGGATTCTAGCTCTTAAAAGTAAGCCTCTTATTCATCATAAAATTAACGGCTCCGTAAACGAAAAGTCCAAGGAACTGACCCAGATATTCATTTAGATCGATCACCTCCACCATTAAAAGCAAGAATATGAATTGAGTAGCGTAAGCGCAACCAAAAGCGATTAGGAATAAAGGAATCTCCTTCCAGAAATTACCTTTTCCGGAAGAAAATACCCAGTATTTACTCCAAAAGAAGTTATTCACCAAGGCAGCCACATATCCAGCCATGTTCGACCACAAGTAATTACAATCCAGAATATCCATTAATATCCAGATTACCAATGCGGTGATCAAAGCGTTAGAAGAACCTACAATGGCGAAACGAAGAATACGAACAGATTCCTTCATGCTGTTAATTATACGTTTCGAATGACAAATATACGGGTTTATTTCTATATTTGTGCTGTACTTTTGATCAAGTATGTAACATTCTTAAAACAATTATGAGTATGATTAGACTAAATGTATTTATTCAAGTAAGTGAGGAGAATCGTCCAGCCGCATTGGAGACAGCGAAAGAATTGGTTGAAAAGTCTTTGAAAGACAATGGCTGTATAGCTTATGATATTTTCGAGAGCTCTACTCGTAGTGATGTATTGATGATTTGTGAGACGTGGAAAGACGCTGAATCCTTATCAGCTCACGAAAAAGCTGAGCATTTCGTAACGTTGGTTCCTAAATTGCAAGGATTAGGTGCGATGAAACTTGAGAAATTTACATTTTAAGGGTTTTATGTAGGATATTATTATCAGCCTGAGCATGCTAAAAAATCATAGTTATGAATCCTTCAACTTATAACTATGAATGAAAGAAAACATAACTATGATTTTTTTAGTGTTATCGCTCGTTGATTGAGATATATTCCCTATCGTCCAAAACGTTCTTGTAAGCCGGACGGATGATGCGTTTTCCGTCAAAGTTCAACTCCTCGATACGGTGAGCGGTCCAACCCACGATTCGGGCCATGGCGAATAAGGGCGTATAGATTTCCTGTGGCAAACCGATCATCTCATAAACGAATCCGGAATAGAAGTCCACGTTCGAGGAAACCCGTTTCTTAGTTCCTTTATGCTTGGCGAAACATTCGATCGCTCTTTCCTCTAATAACTCAAGGAAGGCGAATTCCTCAGAGCGACCTTTCTCTTTTGCCAGATCACGAGCCAGTTCCTTTAATACGACCGCACGGGGATCGGAAATCGTATAGACCGCATGGCCGATACCATAGATCAAGCCTGTCTTGTTATAAGCCTCTTTGTTAAGCATCCGCATGAAATAAGTATCGATCTCGTCCACGTTCTTCCAATCCGCGATATTCTCTTTTAAATGATGGAACATATCTACTACCTGAATATTGGCGCCTCCGTGCAACGGGCCTTTCAATGAGCCGATACCAGCTGCGATAGATGAGTACGTATCCGTTCCCGTAGAACTAGTGACGCGTACCGTGAACGTAGAGTTATTACCACCACCATGTTCTGCTTGCAATACCAAGAGCAAATCCAACGTACGTGCGTCCAGATCCGTGAAATCACGTTTCAGCATGTGAAGGAAATTTTCTGCGATCGATAAGTTCTCGTGCGGATGACGGATGTGTAAAGAACGCCCCTGTGTGCTATGACGATAAATATTGTAGGCATAAGCGATAATCGTCGGGAACTTAGAGATCAATTCAATAGATTGGCGCATTAAGTTATCTCGGGAGGTGTCGTCCGGGTTTGCGTCGAAGGTATACATCTCCAATACGCTACGAGCCAATATATTCATGATGTTCTGTCCTTCCAGATCCAGAATATTCATCTTGGTCTTTTGCTCCAAGGGCATATTATCGTTCAACAGTTCTTTAAAGGCTGATAATTCCTCTTTATCGGGGAGTTTACCAGAAAGTAATAAATAAGCCACTTCCTCAAAACCGAACCGTTTTTCCTTGATGAAATCACGCGCTAAATCCTCTACGTCGTAACCTCTATAGAATAACTTACCGGGGATCGCTTTAAGACCGCCCTCTGGCAAGCGTTCGTATCCTACTACATTACCGACTTGGGTCAATCCTACTAACACGCCGCTACCATCCTCGTTACGAAGGCCACGTTTCACATTATACATCGGGAAAAGTTCGTTGTCAATCTTGCAAGCCTCTCTGGCAGCCTCGGACAATTTGTAAATTAAATATTCTTTCTTCAACATGACTATACTAATTTAATTGTTTCGATAATAGAGATGATACGATCACCAAATTCTTTGGTGCCGAGAGATTTGCCATTCGGCATAAAACGAGCCAAGTCATGAGTGGCCTCTCCAGCGGAGAAAGCTTGCTCCATAGCGGATGTAATCAGGTTAGCTGCATCACTCCATCCCATATATTCCAGCATCATCACGGATGATAATAATAAGGAAGAGGGGTTTACGAGATTCTTTCCCGCGATATTCGGAGCGGTTCCATGTGTTGCCTCGAAGATCGCATGACCACTGTTATAGTTGATATTAGCGCCGGGAGCAATGCCAATGCCACCTACCATTGCCGCTAATTGATCGGAGATATAATCGCCGTTCAGGTTCAAGGTAGCGATCACGGAATATTCTTCCGGAATTAATAGAGTGTTTTGCAAGAAAGCATCGGCTATGACATCCTTGATAATGATTTTACCGGCCTTTGAAGCTTCCACTAAGGCGGTATTGGCCGCTTCCTCGCCTTGCTCTTTCTTGATCTTCTCATATTGAGGCCATGTGAAAGTGAGATCCGCAAACTCCCGTTCCGCTAAAGCGTATCCCCATAGTTTGAAACCACCTTCCGTGAATTTCATGATGTTACCTTTGTGTACCAAAGTCACGCTCGGTAACTGATGCAATATCGCGTATTCGATAGCGGCACGCACCAGACGCTCCGTACCTTCCACAGAAACCGGCTTGATGCCGAAAGAGGAAGTTTCCGGGAAACGTATTTTCTTCACTCCCATTTCCTCGGTGAGGAACTTCAATAACTTTTGTGCCTCCGGAGTCCCTTGTTGCCATTCGATTCCGGCATAGATATCTTCTGTATTCTCACGGAAGATATACATATTCACTTTTTGCGGCTCCTTTACCGGAGATACGACTCCTTTAAACCAACGAACCGGACGGAGACAAACATATAAATCCAACGTCTGACGGAGGGCCACATTTAATGAACGGATACCTCCACCAATCGGAGTTGTCAACGGTCCCTTAATACCGACGATGTATTCACGGAATGCTTCCATAGTCTCATCGGGAAGCCAACTTCCGGTTTGCTTAAACGCCTTTTCGCCGGCTAAGACCTCTTTCCATTCAATGGAACGGGTTCCGTTGTAAGCTTGCTTGATGGCAGCGTTTACTATCTTTTGGCTAACGGGAGTGATCTCATGCCCCACGCCATCTCCTTCAATATAAGGGATCGTCACGTGATCCGGAACGAAAATATGATTACCTTTCTTTGTTATCTTACTCATGATATCAAGATTTTTTTGTTTGTCTTAGTGAGCTGTATTTAAAGCGGAACCCGCCTTGAACCATTTAATTTGTAAATCATTATACGTATGGTTAACCGGGAATGATTCTTGCGTACCATCCGCATGAAGAAGAACGGCCGTCAACGGTTTGCCCGGCTGAAAATCTTTCAATCCGATGATCGAGATATGGTCATTCTCACGGATCTTGCTATAATCCTCCTTATCGGCGAAAGTCAGTGCTAACATTCCTTGTTTCTTCAAGTTTGTTTCGTGGATACGGGCGAAACTCTTGGCTAGGATCACTTTTACATTTAGGAAGCGAGGCTCCATGGCTGCATGTTCCCGGGAAGAGCCTTCACCATAGTTTTCTTCCGCTACGACGATCGAGGAAATACCATTTGCCTTGTATTGTTTCGCTACGGCAGAAACTGCTTCATATTCATTGTTCAGTTGATTCAATACAGAGTTTGTCTTCCCATTGAAAGCGTTTACGGCTCCCATCAACATATTATCCGATATATTTTCCAAATGCCCACGGAAACGTAACCATGGACCGGCCATCGAGATATGATCCGTCGTACATTTACCTTCAGCCTTGATAAGAAGGGGCATATTCGTGAAATCCTCTCCGTTCCAAGGAGCGAAAGGCTTTAATACCTGTAGGCGATTGGATTCCGGATCGATGTTCACCACTACGTTCTTACCCGTAGGTGCCAGATAGCCGTTATCCTTTACCTCGAAACCTTTCGGCGGAAAATCCGTGCCTTTCGGTTCTTTCAGTTTCACAACCTTACCATCCTCTGTCTTCAAGGTATCGGTCAAAGGATTGAAACATAGATCACCTGCGATGGTCAAGGCTAGTGTCAGTTCCGGAGAAGCGACAAAAGCATGTGTATTCGGATTACCGTCCGCACGTTTAGCGAAGTTACGATTGAATGATGTAACGATCGAATTCTTACGGGTATTATCATCCGTATGACGTTTCCATTGTCCGATACAAGGACCACAGGCATTCGCCATAATGGTTGCGCCAATCCGTTCAAAATCACCGATAATACCATCTCTTTCCGCCGTATAACGGATTTGCTCGGAACCCGGGTTGATGATCAAGGGTGCCGCTACCGGTATTTTATCCTCATAAGCTTGGCGAGCAATGGATGCCGCACGGCTTAGATCTTGATAAGAAGAGTTGGTACAGGAACCGATTAATCCGACCTCCATCTTTCGGGGATAGCCATTCGCTTTTACTTTTGCGGCAAACTCCGAGATAGGCGTAGCTGCATCCGGCGTGAACGGACCGTTAATATGCGGCTCCAATTCGGAAAGGTTAATAACGATTACACGATCGTAAAACTTATCTGGCTCGGCACGAACGTCCATATCCGCTTCCAGATATTCACCAATAGCTTCGGCCCAGCTCGCTACCTCGTCACGTCCCGTGGCACGAAGATATTGAGCCATTGTATTATCGAATGGGAATAAAGAAGTAGTCGCTCCTACCTCGGCACCCATATTACAGATCGTAGCTTTTCCGGTCGCCGAGATGGAGGCGGTGCCCGGACCGAAATACTCGATGATAGCGTTCGTTCCACCTTTTACGGTTAAAATGCCCGCTAGCTTAAGAATCACGTCCTTCGGCGAGGCCCAACCATTCAAACTACCAGTTAACTTAACACCAATTAGTTTCGGCATCTTCAGTTCCCATTCCATTCCGGTCATGACATCCACGGCGTCGGCTCCTCCTACTCCGATAGCGACCATTCCAAGTCCTCCGGCATTCGGGGTATGTGAATCAGTTCCTACCATCATACCGCCGGGAAACGCATAATTTTCCAATACCACTTGATGGATAATGCCTGCTCCGGGTTTCCAAAAACCGATTCCATATTTATCGGAGACCGATTTCAAGAAATCATAGACCTCGCTATTGCTCTTGGTAGCCGTATCGATATCCGTCTTGGCTCCCATATTCGCTTGGATCAAATGGTCGCAATGCACGGTAGCCGGTACTGCGGATTTTTCTTTTCCGGCGTTCATGAATTGTAAAAGCGCCATCTGAGCGGTGGCATCTTGCATAGCCACACGGTCGGGACGGAAATTCACATAATCCTCACCTCTTTTGAAAAGGCGAGTCGAGCTTTCATCGTATAGATGCGCATATAAGATTTTCTCGGCCAAGGTCATCGGGCGACCACCGATACGTTCGCGGGCTGTGTCCACTCTTCTGGGGAAATTCGCATAGAAATTTCTAAGCATGTCAATGTCGTACACCATATTCATATTCGTTTTTTATTGTAAGCCTTTTCGCAAATATATTTATCTATAACCAGCTAAAATGTAATAAATAAGACATCTGCCAATGAGTCTTTGTTTTTATTATCAACAAATATATAATATAATGAAATACAATTTGTTCGATAATTTCTATGAGGTTATAGAGGTTATTTATAATCTCCCGGATAACTTAGAAAAACGGGCTAATCGCACGTTTATTAATAAAACGTACCATTAGCCCGTTTTGTTCAAGCCTTGGAGCTGTTTTTTCTACTTATCGAGACTTTCTTTCCATCTTTGAGCATAACTATGTAAAATAGATGCGATACCCTCTCCAATCCGGACATAATCTTCCCGTTTAAGGTTGGCTAAAGATGCGCGGATAGACCACTCGGGAGCATCAAAACCTCCTCCGTTCAGTAAAACCAAGGAAGTTTCCTGTGCCAGACGGAAAACGACATCCAGAGGTTCGTAATTCTTTTTTAGATATTCCACGAAATCATCCCCATAGAATTTCTTAGCCCAGACAAGCATATCGATCTCACTATAGTATCCCGCACGCAAAGGGTCGTCCAATAAGGTGAATCCGGTGCTTTCCCACAATGTGTGTAAACGCTCGTGGATCATATCCTGCATCCTTTTCTTATAGGTATTTTCCGCATCTAATAGAGCGAAAGACGCAAACAGAGACATTTGTGTTTGTTGTGGCAAGGAAAGACCGGCCGTATGATTCAAGGCTACTTGACGGCTATCGGCTACCATACGATCAATAAAGCGGATATCCTCGGGATGTAAGGATAGACTGCTATATCGTTTTTTTAGAAGCTCCTGTTTATCTCTTGGCAATTCACGGATCATCCGGTCGTAAATATTATCTTGATGTAAAGCGATTACCGCCAATCTCCATCCGGTTGCCCCGAAATATTTGGAGAAAGAATAGACACATAACGTATTCTTTGGTAATTCGGCCATCATCGAGCGAAAATGCGGAATAAATGTCGCATACACATCATCCGTAATAATCATAAGGTTGGGATTGTCGTTCCGTACGATCTCAACGATCCTATTCATCAATGCTTTTGTCAATCCGTATGAAGGCGGGTTGCTCGGGTTTGTTATGAAAGCGGCTTTCACGCTAGGATCTTTCAGGACATCTAAATCCTTTTCTTGATATTGCCACGTGTGATAGCCGTCTTTTGTCATCTTCAAGGCTTTTATCTCTATGACATTAAAAAGATAACGAGCCTGTTCCGGAATCTCTATATAAGGAGTGAATACCGGAGCGAAGAGAATGATCTTGTCTCCCTTATTCAACAAGAAATTCTGCTGCAAGGAATCGAAGATATAACACATGGCGGCAGTTCCGCCCTCGGTAGCGAAAAGGTCGAATATTCCCTCAGGGGGCTGGTTATCACATAATTCTTGGTCTAAATAATCCCGCACGAGCATTTCCGTATATTTCAAGATACGATCGGGAACCGGATATTGATCACCAATGACACCTTCCGCCCATTCGTATACAAGCTCATTCTCATCTACACCTTTTTCCGTGACCAGATATTCATAGGTACCCTTCAATAAAGTAGCGCCGGGAGATTGCGCATGTTTCTTTAGAAACTGTACGAAGCGAGACGCGATCCTTTTGCGGTTGGGAACCCCTGCGGCTCCGGCCATCTCATCTGCCAATTCGGTTTCCCGCTGGCATTCCTCCAAGGCGAACTGCCCTAATAGGAAGAATGCCTCCCGTGGAACCGTACTGATCCAGTTTGGATTTCCCCTTCCTGCGTTCAGCATGATGTGCGTACTTTTACGAGCGCTCTCATCCGCTAACTCTATCAAGATGTTCTTTAGCTCGAAAGGGCTAATCTCCGACATCTTTTTCTCATATTCTCTCGTGACATGTATTTTCTTCTTGTCCATACATTATATATATTACATGATTAGCACAATAACGACACCCCAGATGATTAATAAAGTATTACCCACCGCATAGGTAACGGTATAGCCTAAGGCTGGAGTCTCACTTCCTACGGCATCTTCCACCGCTCCTAATGCGGCAGTTGTCGTACGTGAACCCGCCGTACAACCTAAAGTAATAGCCGGGTGGAACTTAAAAACGTAACGTCCCATCAGAATACCGATGATAAGCGGGATAGATGTCGCTAAAGCACCGATAATAAATAAACTTATACCGACTTCCTTCAATCCGGTCACGAAACTGGGACCCGCCGTGATACCGACTACGGCGATAAACATATTCAATCCCAAATTATTTAATATCCAGACGGAAGGCTCCGGAATACGCCCGAAGGTCGGATGCTTAGAACGAAGCCATCCAAAGACGAGCCCGGCTATCAAAGCACCTCCACTCGTACTTAGGCTAATCGGGACACCCCCGAAATGAATCGCGAGCGAACCTAAAATTCCCCCTAAGAAAATACCGATACCCACGAAAATCAAATCGGTCTGATTGGTTGGGCGATCGGGATATCCTAAAGCCGTCGCCGCTTTATTTACCTCTGATTTCATGCCTACCAATTCCAGCATATCACCGGAATCTATCACCGTAGCGGCCAAGACCGGGATATTGATACCCGCACGCCTTACGGACTTGATGCTAACACCATGCATGAACGATTGATTGCGTAAATAGCAGATCTTTTTCCCCACGTATTCCTTATGGATCACTAGTACGGGTAACGTCTCTGCCGGAAAATCGAGCAATTCAATGTCATTGACCTCGTCGCCAATCCAGTTCTCCTCTCCGATCACGAATTCCCGGCGACCGCTTAGGACAACCTCATTTCCGGTATGTAAAACCAAATCCGGTTTAACATCGGTTACTACATTATTAATACGGACACGCTCCACGAACAAATGCCGTCCCAATTGGTCTAAATACACCTCCAACTGCTTTACGCTTTTGCCATCCTTGAACCATTCATTACTAATCTTATAGGCCCGGAAAGTTACCGGACGGGCGGCAGGCATAAAGCCCGGTTGCTCGCTCTCGTCGTTATTTCCCATTTTAGCCTCTAGCTCTTTACACGCTTTTTTCACGTAGTCGAGTCCTCCTAAAAGACGTGGCCCGATATCACTCACTAACCATGCGGATCCTGCCGTACCGAAAATATAAGTTACCGCATAGGCCACGGGCATTACATTTACCATAGCACTTTTATCCGTATCGCTAATATTCATCTGTCCGATCGTATCTTCGGCAACTCCTAATACTGCCGACATCGTCTGGGAGCCCGCCAATAATCCTGCGGCCTCGCCTGCGTTATATCCCATAAGTTTCGCTAACAAAAAAGGAGCGATCAAACAAAATATACACATGACGGCGGCGAAAAGCATTTGAGGAAGACCTTCCTTTTTCAATCCCCGGAAGAACTGTGGCCCAACGCTATATCCTACAGCGAAGAGGAACATCAAGAAAAAGACGGACTTTAACGGTCCGCTTATATCGATTTTTAATTGCCCGATCAATACACCGACCAATAATACGCTGGTAACCGTTCCCAGCGTGAACTTCTTTATCTTAAACTTGCCAATCCAGAAACCGAGAGCTAAGGTTATGAAAATAGCTAGCTCCGGATAATGTTGAAGTAAATTAGTTATCCATTCCATATCTATTTATTTGATGTTAAACAAAAAAGATGCTATTGGAACAGGGATTCTTTGAAAGATGTTGTTACTTTTCGGGATTATTTATATAAATTTGCGACCGCTTAGGTGATAGAGTTTGTCTACCGACAACTCTATAAAAGGGAATCCGGTTAGAATCCGGAACAGTGCCCGCTACTGTGAAGCTCTTGAAAAGGAAAGCGTTCTGCTATGCCACTGTCTTAAGAAAGATGGGAAGGTTGCTTTCCGAGCCAGTCAGGAAACCTGCCAAGCGAAGTAATGATTAATTCCTCCCGGGGTCAGGAGTAATTAAGAGGATAGAAATATCACCTATATCTAAAAGATGTTGGAGACGTAATAATACGTTGTCTCCGTGGGATTGATATGTAATCTAATTATTAATATATTCATATGATGAGGAAACACTTACTATCTTTCTTCTTGCTGGTCATCAGCCTAGTTTGTCGTGCGCACGATGGCGAGAATTTTGTAGCATCCGATTTATTCGCCTCTTTACAACCGGGCGATAAGGCCGCTTTATTGATGGTACATTTTGGAACAACCCATGATGATACCCGTGCCTTGACAATCGACGCGATCAATCAAAAAGCGAAAGAAGCTTTCAAAGATGTTGAGTTGCGTGAGGCATGGACTTCTCGCATTGTAATGCGCCGCTTAAAAGCTCGTGGCGTAGAGAAACTGAACCCGATCGAGGCCTTGGAAAAATTAAAGACTGATGGTTATACACATGTCTTGATCCAATCCACGAATATAATCGAAGGTATCGAGATGGAATCCTTACGTAAGGATGTTGCCACCATGAAATCTTCTTTCAAGGAGATTCGTATCGGTAATCCTTTATTGTATACACCGGAGGATTATGAGGCGGTAATCGTCGCTATCACAAAAAATGGGGCGAAAGAAGGCGCTACTTTATTGGTAGGCCATGGCACTTATACTCCGGCGACGGCTCAATATGCCATGTTGGATTATATGTTGAAGGAGAAGGGATTCAAGGATTATTCCGTAGGAACCATCGAGGGCTATCCTACTTTTGATACGATGGTAGCCCAAGTAAAGGCCAATGGAACGAAGAAAGTCTTGTTGATGCCATTTATGTTTGTCGCCGGAGACCATGCGAAAAACGATATCGCCGGTGATTGGAAAGAGGAACTGGAAAAGAAAGGCTACGAGGTAAGCGTATTTATGGAAGGTCTGGGACAGAATCCGGATATTCAGAAGATCTTCATCGAACATGCCCGTTTCATGGCTAAACATAAGATGATCGATATCGTTGATAAGAAGAAAGCTTATGCGGTAGAGAAGGACTAAAAAAGTTCTCCAAATCTATGTTTTATTCCTTTCGGAAGAAAAAGTAATTCCTTCCGAAAGAAACTAAATTTTCATTCGAAGGAAAATGGAATTTCTTTCGAAAGGGATTTCACATGCATACAATAAACAGTTATAATGCTAAATATATGAAAAGAGTTTTGACAATCTTACCGTTGACAGCCTTATGTATCAGTACGATGCAGGCACAACACAAGAATGAGTACACGAATTTCGCCGATACGACATTCAATATTCAAGAAGTCGTAGCGACCGCCGCACGCAAGCCACGTCCACAAATCACGAAGTTGGACGTACCTATGAAATATCTTCCTATTTCAATTAATAGCATTACGGCGAGTAGTTTGGAGTTGCGAGGTATCCGTAATATCCAAGATGCGGTACGCTTTATGCCGGGCGTACGATTCCAGACATCTTATGGCGCATTTCAACAATTGTCGATCCGTGGTTTCGATCATTCTATCATGATGATAGACGGTATCCGCGATGAACGTTCGGCAATAAACAACTCTTATCCCGTACCCGATCTATCCTGTATCGAGTCTATTGAATTATTAAAGGGACCGGCTTCTGTACTTTACGGACATTCAGCCGTAGGTGGAACCTTGAATATCGTTCGTAAATCCCCGTCAGAGAAACAGAGCGTTAATGCTCGATTGGCCTACGGTAGTTACGAGAATAAAGAGGCGACACTTGGCATGGGCGGTAAATTGGTCGGTCCGGTCAATTATTACGCCAATGTCAACTTTTCCGATCAAGAGGGCTGGCGTGATAATGGCAACCGTCGCTTTTCCGGTTATCTGGCATTGCAAGCTAAAATGACGGAACGTGACATATTAGATGTTCGCGGAGGTTTTAACCGCGACTTCTATGGGACGGAGATCGGTCTTCCCGATTTAATGGCAAATGATGTATATAATGTGCAAACAGGACAGTTATATCTCCATAAAAATGAGATGCTACCGGGACTTGACCGTGAGGCTCGCTACAATAACGAGTCCGACTTTATGAAGAATCACGCATGGAACGTATCGACGCAATACACACATACTTTTTGGAACGGCGCGAAACTAACAGATCGCCTTTCTTACAATAACGACGATATCAACTATTTTGGGACGGAAGCCCTCGACTATCTCGAAAGTGATGATCCGATCTATGATCATTATTATATGAAAAACGGCCAGAAAAAATATATCTGTTTGGACAGTGTATATCTTTCTTTCCCGCTTCGCTTCTCCCATATAGCCAAGACGGTAGCCAATACGCTCGAGCTAAGCGGTAAATTCAGGACGGGTGAGATAAAGCATACGTATATGGGAGGTTACTCTTTCGTCGCCTTGAATCGTACCAGCTATTCGGGCTATAATTTAGGAGATGATGTTCAGGGTCCCGGCCTTTATTCGCATGTATCCGTTTATGATCCGCATAGCATGGGATATATGACCAGTAAATTCTCGAAAGCAACGGTTACGCATCATTATTCCAACAGCCTTTATCTTCAAGATATGGTTGAGTTCAACGAGCAATGGAAGGTATTAGCCGCTCTACGTTACGACTTTTTCCGTTATATGTCCGCCAGCGCTACAACTCCTACCGGACGACGTGAGTATGAGGAGCATTCAAGCTTCAATATGATAAAGAATAAGGCGTTGACTTATCGTTTCGGAGCGGTCTATCTGCCCCATCCGAATACATCCATTTATGCGTCTTTCGCCTCTTTCTTCAAGCCGATCCGTACGTTCTATCAAGATAACGTCATTTATGTAGGAGGTGATGGAAATCGTTTCGAGCCTGCTCGCAATGAGGAAGTATTTAAGCCGGAGAAAGGATACCAAGCCGAGGTGGGTCTTAAATATCAATTGAACAATATATTAAGCGCCAATGCCAGCTTGTTCTATATCCGGAAGATGAACAGTACGGCTACGTTGACCAACAACTATCAAGAGGAAGTAAACGGCGAGACTACCACGATGAGTGTAATCGGACAGGTGGGTGTACAAGATTCCAAAGGTTTTGATTTTGATGTCACTCTTTCTCCGGTAAGCACCTTAGCGCTGACGATCGGTTATGGATTGAACGACTCCAAGATCCGGGAGATGAAAGAAATAAAGGATCCGGAATTGATCGAGGCTATCTATGGCAATAACCCGGATGAGACAAAGCAACAATTGAATAGCCAAGAAGGAAACTGGCAGAGCAACGTACCGAACCAGACTTTCTACGCATACGGCAGTTATACCATCCCTCGGGGTGTCTTGAAGAATCTGGAATTTCACTTGAGTAGCAGTTATACCGGTAAAGTATACCGTAATACATCTAACAACTCTTGGTTCGATCCGTATTGGGTAACCGATTTCGGTATGTCTTATTTGTTGAACAACAATATTCACCTTACATTCAACTTGAATAACTTGTTTGACAACAATTATTATAACCAAGCGCTCGGACAACAGATGGTGCCAAGCATGCCTCGTAATTTCCAAGTGGCTATCTCCTATACATTATAATATATAGAACATACGCTCATGAATCTATTGACAAAGATCATGCAATTTATACACAGGATACTGGGCACGGCACTCAGTATCCTGTTCCTCGTTTGGTTCCTATCGGGATTGGTAATGATCTACCATACGTTCCCGCGAGCGGACCGGGCCGATAAACGGGCGAAGATGGATATTCTCTCTCCGGAGAATCTTCCTTCGTTAGACCAGATAGAGAAACGTTTACCGCAGAACGAGCGGATAAACCATGTTACCTTAAACAGCTATTTGGGACAAACTGTTTTTCATCTCCGGACGGAGAAAGGGAGCTATGATATTCCTGCCGACTCGACGGAAAGATTACCCGTAATCGACTGGAATCATATCCAACGTGTGGCATCACTATGGAATACCTCTTCCATAGCGAAGGTAGATTCCTTGTACACCTTGGACCAATGGATTCCATTCGGTCGTTTAAAAGAGGAATTTCCGATCTATAAATTCCATTTCGCCGATCCGGAACGACATGAATTATACATATCCTCTAAATCCGGGGAGGTTTTGCAATATACGGATAAAAACAGTCGTTTCTGGGCTTGGCTCGGGGCGATCCCTCATTGGGTCTATTTCACTTCCTTGCGGCAAGACGCTGAATTATGGATAAAGGTAGTTGTCTGGTTATCCGGAATCGGGTGCGTTATGTGTATCGCCGGGATCTATTTAGGAATACGGGATTTCCGGTTAGCGAGGAGACGTCATTTGATTTCCCCTTATAAGAAGTTCTGGTATAAATGGCATCATATTCTTGGGGTGTTATTCGGTTTATTCGTCCTCACCTTCTGCTTTAGTGGTATGATGTCTTTAGCTCGTGTACAGGATTGGGGGTTGAAAGCCAAGCTCGATATAAACCCGGTTCAAGAACTGCGGAAGATGGCTCCTTCCCCACTCGATTATCCGTTGGATTACAGGGCGGTCATACAAGCCTATCCCGGCCAGATCCGTCAATTGGAATGGAGTAGTTTTGGTGATATACCCTTTTACATCGTACAAACAGACACGAAGGATATTGTCGTGAACGCAAATAAGAGTGACGGGATATCTTTATTGAACCTGCGACCGGAAGAAATCCGTTCCGTATTGTCTCAGATACATGGTATCGGGACCACGGCTGATATCAAACTGTTGGATGCTTATGATACGTATTATATCTCACGAAAAAGGAATTTAGAACTCCCGGTCTGGAAAGTATCTATTCAAGACGTGGATAATAGTTGTTATTACATTAATCCCCGTAATGGACAATACCGTTATGTAAATACGCCGTCTCGTTGGAACCATTGGATGTATCCGGCATTGCATAGCTTGAATCTGAAATTCTTGGTAGATCATCCGGTCTTATGGAATATCGTGATGTGGGGAACCATGTTGGGAGGCACGTTCGTTTCCTTATCCGGTGTATGGCTTGCGATAAAATATATCAGGCGAAAAGCGAGAAGAAAGAAGTAAAGCCTGTATATTTGTATTATATTTATTGAGAACATTGTATTATAAAATAGATTTGAATGAATAAAGGCAAGATTATAGTCGCCGGAATCGGCCCCGGTAGCGAGGCCGATATAACGCCTGCGGTTTTGGCCGCTATCCAAAGCTCGGATGTCATCATAGGATATAAATATTATTTCCGTTTTATCACCCACTTGCTTCGTGAGGGAACGGAATGTATAGATACAGGTATGAAACGTGAGCAAGCTCGTGCCGAGCAAGCTTTCGCTTATGCCAACGAGGGAAAGACTGTTTGCGTGATCAGTTCCGGTGACGCCGGTATTTATGGCATGACTCCTCTGATTTATGAGATGAAGAAAGAATCCGGAAGCGAGATCGAGATCGAGTCGTATCCGGGCATCAGCGCTTTCCAGAAAGCTGCGTCCTTGCTTGGCGCTCCTATCGGACATGATTTCTGTGTGATTTCCCTCTCAGACTTGATGACTCCTTGGGAACTGATCGAGAAACGGATTCACGCGGCGGCCATGGCCGATTTTGTTACGGCGATCTATAATCCAAAAAGCGAGGGACGTTATTGGCAACTCTATCGCTTAAAAGAATTGTTCCTGCAAGAACGCAAGCCGGAGACTCCGGTCGGTTATGTACGTCAGGCCGGACGGGAGGAGCAAGAAGTATTCGTCACTACGCTCGCAGATCTGGACCCCGAGCAGATCGATATGTTTACGGTAGTCTTGATCGGAAACTCACAAACATATCTTTCCGGGAATCATATGATCACTCCCCGGGGATATTATGGCGAGATCAAACAAAAGAAAATGGATACGGGTATCGGACAGGACATCATGATCCGTAGTTTCCGTACGATCGAGAAGGAATTGAAAAACCAAGAGATCCCGTTGGATAAGAAATGGGCATTGCTTCATGCCATTCATACGACGGCCGATTTCGATATGGAAAATATCCTTTATGCCGACCCGGATGCTGTCTCTACATTATATAATAAGATCAGCGGCGGGGAAGTTCCTACGATCATCACCGATGTAACGATGGCTGCTTCCGGCATTCGTAAGGGAGCTCTGCAACGTCTGGGTGTCGAAGTGAAATGCTACCTTCAAGACGAGCGGGTCGCTGAGATGGCTTCGAGCAAAGGAATTACCCGTACCCAAGCCGGTATTCGTCGGGCCGTGGAAGAGCATCCGACCGCTCTGTTTGTCTTCGGGAACGCCCCGACCGCCCTTATGGAATTATGCGATTTAATACGTAAAGGTAAAGCCACTCCAGCTGGCATTATCGCGGCTCCGGTAGGTTTCGTACATGTGCAGGAATCCAAACATATGGTGAAACCTTTTATCGGTATACCGAAACTAATCGTGGAAGGTCGTAAAGGAGGTAGTAATTTAGCGGCTACGCTAGTGAATGCCATCCTTTGTTTTAATGACGCAGAACAATTAAAGCCGGGAAGAGACGTATGAACCGATTTTATGTCATAGGGCTGGATGATAATATGCGGCAATACTTTCCGCCGGAGATATTGGAGATAATCTCGTCCCACCGGGTGTTCTCCGGAGGCGTGCGGCATCATGAGATCGTACGTTCGCTCTTGCCCGAGAAAGCGGACTGGATCGATATAAAAGTCCCGTTGGACGAGGTCTTCGATCGCTATCGTTCGTACGACGGTCGGGAAAGCATCGTTGTATTCGCTTCCGGAGATCCTTTGTTTTTC
The DNA here is from genome assembly GCF_003635435.1 of Parabacteroides sp. AF21-43. Classification (NCBI taxonomy): domain Bacteria; kingdom Pseudomonadati; phylum Bacteroidota; class Bacteroidia; order Bacteroidales; family Tannerellaceae; genus Parabacteroides; species Parabacteroides sp. AF21-43. Next base: position 54,461 of record NZ_QTMG01000003.1, read on the forward strand.
GGATTCGCCGTTACGATTCAAAACCGATTGCCGGATGCGCAAATCCGCCTGTACCCGTCATTTAATTCCTTGCAACTCTTGGCACAAAATCTATTGATGCCTTACCACGATATGCGGATCGTCTCCCTTACCGGACGGCCTTGGCACGAGTTCGATCGTGCCTTGATCGAAAGTGCGTCTAAGATAGGCGTGCTCACGGATCGGGAACATACGCCTACGACTATCGCTCGCCGGATGCTGGAATACGGCTATGATAATTATACCATGTTCGTGGGAGAACGGTTAGGAAATACCGAACGGCAGAGCATCCGCCAATTCAGTATACAAGCCGCGGCAATGAATAATTTCGTTCATCCGAATTGCTTGATCCTAAAGAAAGAGCGTGACGGGCATTCCCGTAAATTCGGCCTGCCGGATTCCGCGTTCGAGCATTTGAACGGACGGGAGAAGATGATAACCAAAATGCCGATCCGTTTGTTATCTTTAAGCATGCTGGATCTGAGAAACCGGGAACGTTTTTGGGATATCGGCTTTTGCACGGGTTCTGTCTCGATAGAGGCTAAATTGCTGTTCCCGCATTTGCATATCACGAGTTTTGAGATCCGGGAAGAGGGACGAAAGTTAATGACTGAGAATTGCCGTCGTTTTGGGACTCCGGGTATCGAGGCTATAATCGGAGATTTCTTATCGGTGGATTTATCAGCGTTGGAGGCTCCGGATGCAATCTTTATCGGCGGACATGGCGGGAAATTAGTGGAGATCCTTATGGTAGTTTCCAAAAAGATGAAAGAGAACGGTGTCATCGTCTTCAACTCCGTATCCGACGAAAGCAAAGCGCTTTTAGAGGAAGCGGTCCGCCAAACCGGTCTTCGGATATCCGCCCAAACCCGTATCACGATTGATGATTTTAATACGATTACCGTGAATGTTATTTATAAATTATGAGTACAATATCAATTATTCCAATATCCGATAGCAGCCGGGGGCTTGCTGAGCGAATTCTTGCTTCTTATCCCGAGGCGAAGATCTTACCATTCGGCTCTTTCTCAAAAGAGGTTTTTCACGAATCCAGTAGTTTGGTATTTATTGGAGCGATGGGAATTTGCGTACGCAGTATCGCTCCCTTCGCGGAAGATAAACATACCGATCCGGCCGTGGTTTGTATAGATAGTACCGGCAAATACGTGATTCCTGTCTTATCCGGACATATCGGTGGAGCGAACGATCTTTCCAAAGAGTTAGCGAACCTATTAGGAGCCGAAGCGATTATTACGACACAAAGCGACAACGCAAACCTATGGGCGCTCGATACATTAGGGAAGAAATACGATTGGACCTTGATCGCCAAAGATAGCAATGCCGCCATCTCCACTTTTGTCAATGGAAAACCGACAGCGCTACTCCTTGATATACGAGATAAAGGAACGGATTATTTGGAGCGTACGGTCCCGTCTCATGTCTCTATCTTTTATTCCTTCGAGGCGATACCGCAGCAAGACTATGAGTTATTGATGATCGTCAGTCCCAAACAATACGATACATCCATCCCTACGATCACCTATATACCGAAAGTCCTCCACCTAGGAATGGGTTGCCGCAAGGATATGCAAGGCGATCCTACGGTCGTTTACGAACATATTAAAGATGTATTGCGTGATAAACGCCTATATCCGGAAGCTTTGGCGGATGTAAATACAATCGATTTAAAGAAATGCGAACCGGTGCTGACATTACTGGCTTATGGAGTTATGGAATGCCCTTTCCACACCTATACATCGGAGGAGCTGAAAGATATCCCGGTACCCAATCCCTCGGAGAAGGTACTGGAGGTAACCGAATCCCCAAGTGTATCGGAAGCTTCCGCCATTTATGCGGCTCATGGTGGTCCGCTTTTGGTCGAGAAGCAAAAAGCGGATTTAGGGAAAGGAAATGAATATACCTTTGCCGTAGCGTTAGATCGGGCGGCCTGCCGCAAGGGACATATCGAGATCGTAGGAGCCGGTCCCGGCGATCCGGACTTGATCTCTATCCGCGGACGGCAAATGTTGGAGAAAGCGGATTTGATCCTGTATGCAGGAAGCCTCGTCCCGAAAGAACTTACCTTATGCGCGAAGGCAGGCGCTACAGTGCGAAGCTCGGCGGATATGAATCTGGAAGAACAGTTTGCGTTGATGAAAGAGTTTTATGATAAAGGATTGTTTGTCGTTCGTTTGCACACGGGCGATCCTTGCATCTATGGAGCTATTCAAGAGCAAATGAATTACTTTGATCAATACGGGATGGATTATCATATCACTCCGGGTATTTCCTCTTTCCAAGCCGCCGCCGCCGCTCTTTATTCCCAGTTCACGATTCCGGAGAAAGTACAAACGATCATCCTCACTCGTGGCGAAGGACGTACGCCCATGCCTGAGAAAGAGCAACTGCACAAACTGGCTCAAAGCCAAAGTACGATGTGTATCTTCTTAAGCGCCGGTGTCGTAGAGAAGGTCCAAGAGGAATTATCGCGACATTACGCTCCAACCACTCCGGTAGCCGCTTGCTATAAATTGACATGGAAAGACGAGCGGATCTACCGTGGGCAACTGAAAGATCTCGCGAAAATCGTAAAAGAGAATCATCTTACACTGACAACATTACTTGTCGTCGGGGATGCCATCGATAATCGCAAGGGTCTATCCCGCTTATATGCGGATGAATTCAAACATCTTTTCCGTAAGTAATGATACTGATCCTTGGAGGAACGACAGAAGGCCGTGTAGCTGTGCGGGTAGCGGACGAGGCAGCCGCTACCTATTACTATTCTACGAAAGGAACTTTGCAATCCATTGAATGCGCGCATGGAATCCGTTTGACCGGAGCCATGAATGCGGAGGAAATGGAGTGTTTTTGTCGTGACCACGCGATTAAGCTATTGATTGATGCGGCACACCCTTTCGCTCAAGTGTTACACCAAACGATCGAAAAAGTATCGAAATGTTTACAGATTCCGGTGATCCGTTACGAACGTCGGTATCCACCTCGTGATGAGGACTTGATTTGGTGCGATAGTTATGCAGACGCAATTCACCAAATGGAAAACAAAGGTATCCAACGGCTACTTGCCCTCAGTGGCGTGAACACCCTTGCCCCGCTCCGCCCTTATTGGCGATCGCATACCACTTGGTTCCGTATATTGGAGCGGGAGGAATCTTTGTCGTTGGCCGAGAAGCAGGGCTTCCCCCAAGAACGTCTGGTTTTCTATCGAGAAGGTGAGGATGAGTTAAAGTTGTTGGAGCAACTCCATCCGGATGCGATCTTGACAAAGGAAAGTGGTTTCTCCGGCTATTTTACGGATAAAGTGAACGCTGCCCGCCAATTCGGAATACCAGTATTTGTCGTGAAGCGTCCCGCATTACCGGAAACTTTCTACCGAGTGTATGGTGAAGACGGATTGCGCAAACAAATCGAACGCCTATTACCCGAATTCTTTCCCTTGAAAAGCGGATATACGACCGGAGCTTGTGCTACCGCCGCCGCAAAAGCCGCTTTATTGGCCTTATTATCAAGGAAGGAACAAACAGAAAGCCAGATAACATTACCCTCGGGAGAACAGATAACGTTGCCGGTAGCCTATACCGAATGGGCCGGGTGTTCCGCCACCTGTACCGTGATCAAGGAGTCTGGGGATGATCCGGACGTGACGAATCATAGCCGGATCCGGGTTACTGTTCAATTATCTCTCGATGCATCCGGTTGTGCCATCGCCGTGGCAGAGTCGTGCCACGGTGATGGCACAGCTGTGCCAAGCCGATGGCACAAGCGTGCCACGGTAATGGCACAAGAAGAATATTGTCAAGAAACAGAAAGCGACGATACGGGAAGAGTCATCTTCCAAGCAGGTGAAGGAGTCGGAACCGTGACTCTTCCGGGACTCGGCTTGAAAGTCGGCGGCCCGGCTATAAACGCCACGCCCCGTAAGATGATCCGGCAAGAGCTGATTCCACTCCTGCCCTCACCCGATTCCGTCGCTATTGTCACGGTCTCGGTTCCCGGTGGCGAGGAGTTGGCGAAACGTACCTTCAATCCGAAACTTGGAATTATCGGGGGAATCTCCATTATCGGGACATCCGGAATCGTGCGTCCTTTCTCATCGGACGCTTTTATCGCCTCGATACGGAAAGAAGCCAGTGTCGCCAAAGCGATAGGTTGCGAGACGTTGGTTATTAATTCCGGGGCGAAGAGTGAACGCTACCTTCGGAGCTTATACGCTTCTTTGCCTCCACAATCATTCGTCCATTATGGGAACTTTATCGGAGAGACGCTAAAGATCGCTGCCGATTTAGGTTTCAAGCAGGTTATCTTAGGTATCATGATCGGCAAGGCGGTGAAACTTGCGGAAGGTTTCCTGGATACACACAGCAAAAAAGTCGTCATGAACAAAGGCTTCCTTCAAGATGTAGCGAAAGAAGCAAAATGCGAGGAGGCGACCGTAGATGCAATCAATCGGATTACGTTGGCCCGTGAATTATGGGAGCTTCTTGCGGAAAAAGAACAAAATCGTTTCTTCCCATTACTTTTACAAAAATGTAAATCGTATTGCGCTCCTATCCTTCCCGACGGCGAACTAACCTTGCTGTTAATATCCGAAGAGGGCAAGGTCTTGTACCAATCTTAGCTGTAGAGACGCAGCACGCACGCTACGTCTCTACACCCCCCAGACTGTAATAGCATTTCTTTTTAGCTGTTTATTCTTTTTTATTAGGGATTCTTTAAGAATACATATTAGGAGGATTTCGTACTTTTGCCCTCTAAATATTGATTAAAATAATGTTTAGATATCTTTTAATTTATATGGCCTGCCTTCTATTCGCCTTTTCCGTAAAGGCGCAAGGTATTTCCAATGACACGATTCCAAAAGAAGTGCTGATGCTGGACGGTAAGCCTATGACCGAAAAGCAAATACAACGTTATCATAAACAATTACATAAAGACTCCATACGGGCCAACAAAAGGATCTGGTGGTCTATCCTTGGCGGACCGTCTTACACGCCGGAAGCCTCCTTTGGCGTAGGTGGCGCGGTTTTGGCTAGCTTTCGCTTAAACAAGAATGATACGATATCCCAACGATCGTTTATCCCTGCGGGATTTAACATCACCTTAAACGGGACGTTCGTTTTTGCCGGTGCCGGCACCTTATTCTTCAACGAGAATCGCTTCCGTATTTATATCAGTTACGGTTATCGGAACGAACCTTCGCATTATTTCGGGAAAGGCTATGAGACGATCGAGCAAATCGAGAAGAGCGACTCGACAACGAAATTCCATAAGAGTTCTTTCCAACTATATCCCCGTTTCGTATGGGAAGTTAGGCCTCATTTATATACGGGTCCTCTTTTTGATATTAATTTCAGCAAATCAGATGATATCAACCCGGTGATGGCCGAAGATCCTTATTTCAATAAGTTCAAACGAGATTATGTCAATATCGGTGTCGGCGGCTTGATTCAATACGATACACGAAATGACGTGGCGACCCCAAGTTCCGGTATGTTACTAAGCGCGATCGCTAAAGTGTATGGAAAGTATTTAGGCGGTGCATATAATTATGAGATGTTCGAGTTAGAATACCGCCAGTTCCAGCAAGTATTTCGTCCTCGTAGCACCTTGGCATGGATCGCCAAGACACAAATCGGTGTGGGAAACGTTCCTTTTACGGAGCTTCCTTCGTTTGGCTCTCCTTTCGATCTTCGCGGATACTATTGGGGCAAGTACCGTGACAAGACCATGGCGTATGGGATTCTGGAGTATCGTCATATGTTCGGCAGCGTGGAGAAATATAAGAGCGGTAATTTCTGGGCGAAGTGTGGTTTTGTTGGCTGGGTCGGCACGGGTACGATCGGAAACGCTCCTATCGTAGACTGGAATAAATGGAAGTTCAACTACGGCGTAGGCTTACGTATCCAAATGCAACCCGGCAAGAACTTCCGCCTAGACGTAGGCAAAGACCCGAACCAAAAAGGGATGGCGGTTTATATGAATATGACGGAAGCCTTCTAAAACCAGAAGGCTCCCGTCTACGATCTATGGAAGTATAACCTTGCGTTAAAATTATCGTTTGAAAGCCGGAAATATCTTAATATCGATTTTTTTCACTAAGTTTGCGTCATCGAAGGGGTGCCATACTATATGGGCTGAGATCATACCCTTACTACTTGATGCGGGTAATGCCGCCGTAAGAAAAACGAATGTTAAATGGATAAAAATGAAACGTACCGTTATCCGGTAGCTTTAACGATCGCGGGCTCTGATAGTGGCGGTGGTGCCGGAATACAAGCGGATATTAAGACTTTTTCCTCGCTGGGTGTTTTTGGAGCCTCGGCGATAACGGCTATAACCGCTCAAAACACACAGGGGGTGCGAGGGATCCAAGCGATCTCTCCCGAGATTTTGAGAGGACAAATCGAAGCTATTCTTGAGGACTTCATCGTAGATGCCATAAAAATAGGGATGCTACATAACAAGGATGCCGTAAAGGTTGTATCTGAGACTTTACCTTCCTTCCGACGAACTTCTATCATTTTAGATCCGGTGATGATATCCACGAGCGGAAGTAAATTATTGGAGGATGACGCCATCCGAACCATCATGGATGAGTTGTTCCCTAAAGCGACACTGCTTACTCCGAATATTCCCGAGACGGAATATCTTTCCGGTATAAAAATCAATAACGAGGCGGATATCTTATGTGCCGCCCGGAAATTGCAGGAAAAAGGATGTAACGCTATATTGATCAAAGGGGGGCATATTCCCGGAGTAGAAACGGTGGATCGGTTATTTATCAATGAGAATAATCCGATTTGTCTGGTCTCGCCAACAGTGGAGACCTTCAATACCCATGGAACGGGCTGTACGCTATCGTCCGCCATCGCCGCTTATATGGCACTCGGCCATTCATTGGTGGAAGCCGTACGATTAGCCAAGGAATATATGAATAACGCGCTCGTTCACGGGGCAAATGTATGCATGGGAAAAGGGCACGGACCTGTAAACCACTTCTTCTCACCCTCTGCCCTTCATAAAATCCGATGGAATCATGAATAAGCTGGTCGTAATTACTACACCTTATTTTTTCGCGGATGAAGCTTCTTTGATCGAACTTCTATTCGCGGAAGGAATGTCTCGTTTACATCTACGTAAACCGGATTGTAAACGTGATGAATTGGAGGGCTTATTGGATAAAATCTCTCCGGCTTATTACGACAGGATCGTTCTTCATGATTGGTTTACCTTGGCAGAAGAAAGGGCTTTAGGAGGAGTCCATTTGAACAAGAGGAACCCGGAAGCTCCACCTTTATATAAAGGCAGTATAAGTCGTTCTTGCCATAGTCTGGAAGAGATTATCGAGTATAAACCGGTATGCGACTATGTATTCCTTAGTCCGATCTTTCAGAGTATATCCAAAGAAGGATATGGTAGCGGATTCCCCTTAGATGGATTGCGAAATGCGAAGGGCATCATCGATGATAAGGTGATCGCCTTGGGAGGAATCTGCTCACAAACAATAACGAAATTAAGAGATATCCCCTTCGGCGGTGTCGCCGTTCTCGGGGCCCTTTGGGGAAACGATCCCTCCCTTCTTGTTGCGGATCAACTCATAAAACAATTCAAACGATTACAAGTATGGCCTTAAATTATTATTTCGGATATGATGAGAATGGAAGAGTCGGTCGGAGAACAACCGGATTACGCCCTCCTTTTGGTGGGAGTAACCGCTTGATGTTTATAACGCATCGTACACCTAAATATACGGAATGCGACGAGGTACGCATGGCAATCCAAGGAGGATGTTCGTGGATACAATTGCGTATGAAAGACGGGATCTATGAGGATACCGTACGTAAATGTGCCACTATCTGCGCGGACGAATGTGAGCGAATCGTGGATTTCTGCGTAAACGATGATCTGGAAGCCGCCGTGACATGTGGCGCTACGGCTTGTCATCTAGGTAAGAATGACATTCCCTTGGATATCGCTTGGGAAGTACTGAAAGACAAGTTGGATTCCAATGCCATCTTCTATATCGGGGCTACGGCTAACACGTTCGAGGATATCCGGCTGGCCGTAGAACGAGGCGCCTCGTATATCGGACTAGGGCCGTATCGCTTTACGGGTACCAAGAAGAATTTGAGTCCCATCTTAGGTCTGGAAGGTTATCGTAAAATTATCGTTCAATGTAAGGAGGCTGGCATTGATATTCCTATCTTTGCGATAGGTGGTATTACGTTGGAAGACGTAGGCCCTTTGATGGAGACGGGTATAACCGGAATCGCTGTTTCGGGCGCGATTATCAATGCCCCCGATCCCGTGGAGGAAACCCGCCGGTTTATAGAGGAAATCAATAAGTACTAAACTAAATACATATGGCTACTAAAAAGAATATGCGTATTTCCTATCCGTCCTCGGAAAAGATTTATGTCCCGGGCGAGATCAATAAGATCAAGGTTGGTATGCGTAAGATTAAATTGTTGGACACGGTAACCTTGGATGAGCATGGAGAGCGAATCTTCAAGAAGAACAATCCGGTAATCGTTTACGATACGAGCGGCCCGTATTCCGACCCCAAGATATCGATTGATATCGCTAAAGGACTTCCTCGTATACGTGAGGAGTGGTACGGTAAGCGTAAAGATGTGGTTCAATTGCCGGAATTGACTTCCGCTTATGGCCGTGAGCGATTGGCGGACGCGAGTCTGGATTCCCTGCGTTTCCCCAAGCGATACTTGCCTTTCCGGGCTAAAGAGGGTAAGAATATCACCCAGATGTATTATGCGAAGAAGCGCATTATCACTCCGGAAATGGAGTACGCGGCGATTCGTGAGAACCAGCAAATCGAGGCTTTGGGACTGAAGTCTTATATCACGCCGGAGTTCGTCCGCAAGGAAATCGCCGCCGGTCGCGCGATCATCCCGGCGAATATCAATCACCCGGAAGCCGAGCCGATGATTATCGGTAAGAAGTTCTTGGTAAAGATCAATACCAATATCGGCAACTCCGCTCTTTCCTCCGGTATCGACGAGGAGATCGAGAAGGCGATATGGAGTTGTAAATGGGGCGGAGACACGTTGATGGATCTCTCTACCGGCGATAATATCCATGAGACGCGCGAGTGGATTATCCGTAACTGCCCGGTTCCGATGGGTACGGTTCCTATTTATCAAGCCTTGGAGAAGGTGAATGGTAAGGTAGAGGACCTTTCTTGGGAGATCTATCGGGATACGTTGATCGAGCAGGCGGAACAGGGCGTGGATTATTTCACGATCCACGCAGGTTTGTTGCGTAAACATGTGGAGCTGACGGCGACTCGCCTGACGGGGATTGTCTCCAGAGGTGGATCGATCATGGCCAAATGGATGCAGCTTCATGACGAGGAAAACTTCCTGTACACACATTTCGCCGAAATCTGCGAGATACTAAAGGCATATGACGTGGCGGTCTCTATCGGAGACGGGCTTCGTCCGGGTTCTATCTATGACGCGAACGATGCGGCGCAATTCGCCGAGCTTCACACGATGGGAGAACTGACGAAAATAGCTTGGGAGCAGTTCGTACAAGTGATTATCGAAGGCCCGGGCCATGTTCCCATGAATAAGATCCATGAGAATATGAAGGAACAACAGTATGCCTGCCATGGAGCGCCGTTCTATACGCTGGGCCCGTTGACGACCGATATCGCTCCTGGATACGATCATATCACGTCGGCTATTGGTGGTGCGCAAATCGCTTGGCATGGGACGGCTATGATCTGCTATGTTACGCCGAAGGAACATTTGGGATTGCCGAATAAGGAAGACGTGCGTAATGGGGTGGTCGCTTATAAGATAGCGGCGCATGCCGCTGACTTGGCGAAAGGGCATCCCGGCGCTCAAGTACGTGATAACGCGTTGAGCAAGGCCCGTTTTGATTTCCGCTGGAAAGACCAGTTCAATTTGTCCTTGGACCCGGAAAGGGCTTTACAGTATTATAAGGAGAGTGCTGTTACGGATGGAGAGTACTGTACGATGTGCGGTCCTAATTTCTGCGCTATGCGGTTAAGTAAGGATTTGCAAGGTTGTAAATAAAATACTGTTTTGAGGGGATGAGACGGGGCATGCCCCGTCTCTACAATTGAGTGATTTGTCTTCCGCATTCGTAGCCTTCCTCATATAGTTCTTCCAGTTTCTTTGTGTCGCTTCCGGTACGGCCGACTTTAATTGGGTTTTGCGGACGGATGATGAAGGCTTTTCCTTCGGCCTCCAGTTGGTCTATGTAATCCAAGACCTCGTTGTACTGCCGGTATCGTAGTCGCAACTGTTCCCGGATCGCCGGGTATTTGTTATAAATAAAGCCGGGAAGGTAAAAATCTTTCTCTTCTTTCCGATAGCCTTTGTTACGGGTAAGGATGATGACGTTCTTGGAGAAGCCGTCAGCGATAGCCCGTCGGATAGGGATAGCGTCGCATACGCCTCCGTCGACCATCGGTATCCCGTCTACATACGTAATTGGACAGAGGATCGGTAATGTGCAAGATGCTTTACAGATATCCACCAAACGTTTCTTATCTTTCTTCTCCTCGAAATATTCCGCTTTACCCGTCAAGCAATTGCTCGTGACCATAACGAACCGATCCTTGGACTTGAAATAGGTATCGTAATCCAACGGATAATACAAATCCGGATAGACATAAAACAAGAAATTCAGATCGATATATCCCCTTCCCCGTAAGAAATGACGAAGACCTATGTAATTATATTTCTTCAATAGGTCGATATTGCTAAAACGGGAGCGTCCCCGCTGGCGGGAAGCATACGAGATTCCGTTACTCGCGCCCGCCGATACTCCGATCGTATAAGGAAACCAAATATCATGATCCATAAAATAATCCAATACTCCCACCGTAAATATGGCACGCATTCCGCCACCTTCCAACACCAAACCTGTCTGACTATCTATTTCCATATATATACCTCTGAATTAAAAAAGCCATTGCTGGGTTCCCACCAAGCAATGGCCACAAAAATATAATAAATCAGCGATAAATAATAGTTCCTTTTTAGAATTTACTTGGTCACTTCGTTCACTAAGGGACGGCCTTCCTCGAAATCCTTGATGTTCCGCAAGGTAGTCTCGGCGATATTATGCAGAGCCTCTTTCGTGAAAAACGCCTGATGGGAAGTAACGATCACATTGTTGAATGAGAGCAGACGGGCCAAGACATCATCATCGATAATCTTATCCGATTTATCCTCGTAGAAATAGTCTCCCTCCTCCTCGTAGACATCCAATCCGGCGGCAGACACTTTCTTGGTCTTCAATCCCTCGATCAAGGCGTTGGTATGAATCAGTAACCCGCGTCCCGTATTGATAATCATTACGCCGTCTTTCATCTTGGCGATCGAATCGTCGTTGATCAGATAACGGGTCTGGTCAGTCAACGGGCAATGCAAGGAAATGATATCGGACTCTTTGTATAACTCGTCTAAAGAGACATAGGTGATCCCTTCCTCCTTGGCGAATTTCTCATCCGGATACAGGTCGTTTGCCAATACACGCATCCCCAATCCTTTTAAGATATGAATCAATATCTTGGCGATCTTTCCGGTACCGATAATACCGGCGGTCTTGCCATGCATATCAAATCCCATCAAGCCATTCAAGGAGAAGTTGCCATCTCTCGTACGCCAGTATGCCCGGTGTATCTTACGGTTTAACGATAACATCAAGGCCAACGTATATTCAGCGACCGCATAGGGTGAGTAGGCCGGTACGCGTACGACCGGTAATTTCCCCCTGGCGGCATTCAAATCCACATTATTAAAACCGGCGCAACGAAGCGCCAACAATTTCACACCATTGGCAACCAAAGCGTCTATTACGGCGGCATCAGCCGTGTCGTTTACGAAAATACATACTGCGTCTACCCCTTGGGTTAAGACGACATTATTGATATTCAAATGTCCTTTATAGTAACGAATATCGAACTCATACCGCTCATTGATCTTATCGAAAGAAGCGATGTCGTAGGGTTTAGCACCAAAAAACGCGATCTTATACGCCATATAACTTTAGTTTTTTAATATAACTAAATTAAGTCCTTGATTGTTTATCGAAAAAGAAATCCATTCGTTTAATTATAGTACTTTTGTCCGCTGGGTAACAATATAGATGAGCATGAATCAATCCCATAAAAGATCTTTTATAGCAGTTCTTATTTTTATTGGCTTTCTCTTGTTTATGGCATTTTGGGGCATCGACCTGATCTTAGGGGCGTATGCGGGACATAAATTGAGTAAACTTGCCGAAAGGCATCATCTTGACATACGCTATGATAAGATCCGGTTGATGGGGCTGAGTACCGTACGTATGGAGGGATTGACCGTTATCCCGGTTGACGCTGATACGTTGATACATGCGGACAGGCTTCAAGCGAAACTGGAGCTTGGCAGATTATTGCTACTTACCCCTTCCATAGAGAGTGTACAAGCGGATAATTTGCATATTCATTTTATTAAGAAGGGAGAGAGAGCTAATTTTGATTTCCTTTATAAACCATCGAATCACCCAGGTGAGCCAGTGGAAACAGCTGTAGATGATAAGGAACGGGATTACGCACGCAAGGCTGAACGCTCCCTTAGTCTACTTTTCAATTTATTGCCCGGAAATGCCTTGGTACATGATTTATGTGTTTCTTATAGTAATAAAGGAGATGAACTAATACTAGAGATACCCGAACTCAATCTTGCTAACAATCAATTCTCTACGCATATAAACAGCACGGAGAATGGAGTTCGTAGCGAATGGATTTGCGAAGGCTCTCTCTCTGATAAGGAGCGACTCGTGAAAGCCCGTCTCTACGCCGACGAGCATACGAAGATTCCTCTTCCTTTTCTGGAATATCGTTGGGGGGCATCGGTACGTTTCGACACCTTGGCCTTCGAGCTTAAGGGACCTAAAATAGAAGAAGACATACAATCCTTACTCGGAAGCGCCTATGTGAGCGGGCTTACCATCCACCAAGAGCGTATATCTCCGGACACGGTCTTACTGGATAAAGGCTCTATACACTTCCGGACAAACATCGGTAAGAACTATATCGAATTAGATAGCGTCAGTGATATCCGGTTTAATCATCTGGATTTCCATCCTTATCTGAAGATCGTTAAAGATTCCAGTTGGCAAATCATGGCCTCTGTGAATAAAAGGGATTTCCCTGCGGATCAACTGTTCTCCTCCCTGCCTAAAGGCTTATTCTACAATCTGGAAGGCCTGAGAACAAAAGGTACCCTCTCCTATCATTTTCGATTGGATCTGGATTTCGGACAGGTAGACAGCTTGATCTTGGAATCTACTTTGAAAGCGAAGGACTTCCAGATCCTTGCCTATGGGAATACGGATTTGCGGAAGATGAATGAGCCATTTGAATATACTGTCTATGAGCAAGGCGAGCCGGTACGCTCTTTCGAGATCGGTCCGGCGAATCCCTCTTTCCGCCCGTTCAACGCCGTATCCCGTTATCTTCCTTTAGCGATCATGCAGAGTGAGGATGCCGGCTTCTTTTATCACAACGGTTTTATTCCAAGCGCTATCCGGGAATCGTTGATACAGGATATCAAGGAACGACGTTTCGCCCGTGGCGGCAGTACGCTCAGCATGCAATTGGTGAAGAATGTATTCTTGAGCCGTAATAAGACGATCGCCCGCAAGCTGGAGGAAATGTTAATCGTATGGCTGATCGAGAGCGATCATCTGACCTCTAAAGAGCGGATGTTTGAGGTTTATCTGAACATCGCCGAATGGGGCCCCATGATTTATGGAGCCGCCGAGGCCTCACGTTATTATTTCGCGAAGGAACCTTCCCAGTTAAACCTTGCCGAGTGTATTTTTATGGCCAGCATTATCCCCAAGCCCAAACAGGTCCGCTATTGCTTCGACGGGTTGCGGTTGAAGCCGTATTATGAGGATTTTTACAGGGTAATACTGGATCGCTTGGTAGATCGCGGACTTATATCTTCGGAAGAGGCGGTAGGGGTAACGCCGGAGTCTGTCGAAATAACAGGTCCGGCTAAAGAATATCTGACGGCTACCCAAAGTCGATCTCCACGCTCGTCCCAACCCCTAGATCAGAAGTAATATTCACCTTCGCCCCATAGGTGCTCAATATGCGTAGCGAGAGGCTTAGCCCGACACCATGCCCGGCGTATTCCCGGGTATTGCTCGCCCTGTAAAAGGGTTGGAAGATTCGTTTCAATTCCTCGGGAGGAATGCCGATACCTCGGTCGGATATGGTCAAGATACTGCCTCGAAGCCGCATCTCTACCGGTTTATCGTCCGAATACTTACAGGCGTTGCTCAAGATATTCTTGATCGCTATCTTCAATAAATAGGGATTGGCACTGATCATATAAGAGAAATTATCCGGGGAGAACGAGATCCGGGCCGAGGAGAACTGCATCAAGAAGTCCGCTAGGAAGATCGTCTCCATCGCGCTTTTCTGGATCTCCTTATCCCCGTGCGACAGGAACAGCAGGTGTTTGATCAATTGTATGATACGGCTCGTCTCCGTGGCGATACGTCTTAATGCCGCTTGGTATTCCTCCGGGGAGCGCTCTTTCAGCAGGCTGATCTCGCATTCGCCTTGAATGGCTGTCAGCGGATTGTTCAACTCATGCGAGGCGTTGCTGATAAACGCTTTCTCACTTTGGTAAGCAGCGTCGATCCGGTCTACCATCCGGGTCGCGTATAGTCTGCCGACAAAATAGATCAATACCGAGCTAACCAATATCAATCCCAGCAACAGCCAGCCGATCCGATGCTGGATATCCATCCCATACTGATTCCCGGAAAGGACAATCACGATGAAATTCCCCTCGTTGTCGGGATAATACAAAGCCGCTCCCATTTGCGTATCGTGCTTGAAGTGAACGATATCCTCTTGGTATAGAGATCTCACCTGCGTGGCGTCCAGATAACGGGACAGCACTTGCCGGGTCTCCAAGCTATCGGCGTTCAGCAATATCTCGGTAGCGACGGGAAGGGTTTCCTCGTAACGCTGTTGGATACGGGCATAGCTCTCGTCGTCGGTCTCGTCCTTCTCCCAATGCTTCTGTGCCGTGGCATAGGCTTTTTCCGTCAGGTAAGAATAGTACAGGCGAGAGATATAGCTCGTGGAAACCAAATAGAAGACAAGCGTCACGACGGCTATCACGCCTATGGTAATGGCCGAGTAAAAGAGAGCGATCTTGTTTCCTGTCTTCATGCTTCCATCATATAGCCCACACCCACCACGGTATGGATTAGCTTAGGTTCGAAGTCTTTGTCTATCTTCGTGCGCAAATAATTCACGTAAACATCGACCACGTTCGTATTGGTATCGAAATCCTTGTCCCAGACATTCTTTAGCAAGTTCATCCGGCTCAAGGCCGTTCCTTGGTTCTGTATGAAATATTCCAAGAGCCTATATTCCTTTACGGTCAAATCGATGACCTGCCCATTCCGTATAGCCCGATGGCTTGGAGGATCTAAGACCAGATCCCCGCACCGGAGAGCCATATGGACGGATTCGTTTCCCGATCGACGTAATAACGCCTTTATGCGGGCCTCGAGTTCTTGGAAGCTGAAAGGTTTTACCAGATAATCATCCGCCCCGGCATCCAGCCCGCTAACAATATCCTCGGTGGTTCCCAAGGCGGTCAGCATGATCACGGGGGCATGGTAACCGAACCGTTGCCGGTACTGTTTGCAAAGTTGCAGGCCATTCATCTTCGGCATTATAATATCCAGAATCAGCAATTGGAAATCGTTCTTCTGTGTCAGTTCCCAACCGGTGGCACCGTCGTAAGCGACATATACCTCATGCCCGAACTCCCGCAAGCCTCTTTCTATAAAAGAGGCGATGTTTACCTCGTCTTCTACTAATAATATCTTCGCCATTGTATCGTATGTATTAATAAGAATGTCCATCATTAGTAATGCGTACTTAGGGTGATGCTAATCGTATCACAGAGGTGAAACGTTCTTTTCACGGTTGTGATACGATCGTTTCACCTCTGTGATATGATCTTTTCACAGCCGTGAAAAGATCAGTAAGTATAATCCTTTCGCATAATAACTCCAGTCGCCCTCCCTAATAGTTCCGGACTTTCTTGCTACAAATATAGCAATTACAACCTACGTTGCACTAATTTACCGTTCTTATCATAAAGCATTCGTCGATAAAAAGCCTCCACCATCAACGGAAAGACAAAGAGGGTGAAGAACGTGGCCCCTATTAATCCGCCAATGATCACGATCGCCAAAGGACGCTGGCTTTCCGATCCGATACCGTGGCTCAAGGCGGCCGGAAGCAGGCCGATAGCGGCCATGGAGGCGGTCATTAATACGGAACGTACCCTTGATTTCACGCTCATCTTGATCGAATCTTCCAGAGGATGCCTCTCCCGCAGGTTATTCTTGATGTCCGATATCATGATCACGCCATTCTGTATACAGATACCGAAGAGGGCGATAAAGCCGATACCCGCTGAGATCGAGAAGTTGAAATTCGTGATTAATAGGGCCAAGATACCTCCGACGGCGGCGTAAGGCACGTTCAATAAGACCAGTCCGGCATCCCGGGCGTTGCCGAAAAGGACGAATAGGATCACGAAGATGATCGCTATACTTACGGGGACGACTTGGGCCAAGCGTTTGGTAGCCCGTTGTTGGTTCTCGAAATCTCCAGTCCATTTCAAGGTATAGCCTTCGGGGAGCTTTACCTGCCTCTCCACTTTTCGCTGGGCTTCAGCCACGGCGCTACCCATGTCGCGGCCCCGGACCGAGAATTTCACGGCGCAGAAACGAGCGTGGTTATCCCGGTAGATAATCAACGGGCCGGTAATCGTATGGATATCCGCCAGCTCGCGGATAGGAATCATGGAACCATCCTTTGCCGGAACCAGTATCTTGCCTATCTCATTCTCGCTACGGCGGAAAGCGGATTCGTAGCGGACCATGATATTGAACTTACGCTCGTCCTCATAAAGCAGGGAGGCGCTCTTACCTCCTATCGCCATCTCGATAATGGATTGCACGTCCTCCTTGGCCACGCCGTAGCGGGCTAAACGAGACTCGTTCAACTCGATCCGCAGCTCCGGCTGGCCGATATTCCGGATAACGCCCAGATCCTCGATACCGTCTACGGTCTCCAAGACCTTGAAAACCTCTACCGCCTTCTTCTCCGACTCGTACAGGTTCTTACCGAAGACCTTCACGGCGATGGAACCCTTCACGCCGCTGGCCGCTTCCTCTACATTGTCCGAGATAGGCTGCGAGAAGTTAAAATCCACGCCCGGATAGATCGCCAGATCCTCTTGCATCTTCTCGATCAGACCCGCTTTCGAGCGTTCGCTTTCCCACTCTTTCTCGGGATATATATCCACATGGAACTCGATGTTGTAGAAACCTGTCGCATCCGTGCCATCGTTCGGCCGGCCGGTTTGCGACAAGACCTGACGAACCTCCGGATAAGCCGCCAGCTTCCGGCGCATCTGGTTGGCCAACGTAACGGATTCATCCAAAGATATACTTTGCGGTAAGGTCGCACGGATATAAATAGAGCCCTCGTTCAGTTGCGGGAGAAACTCGCTGCCCAACAAGGTGAAGCACCAGATACCTATGGCAGCTACCAGCGTGGCGAACGTGATCGTCCGCTTCTTACGGGTGTGGCACCAGTCGAAAATACCGATCGACTTCCGATTGATCCACGCGAGGAACGGATTATGTTTCTCACGCACCTCTTTCTTTAATAGCATGGAAGATAGGACGGGTACCAATGTCAACGTAAAGATCAACGCTCCCAACAAGGCGAACCCCAAGGTATAAGCGAGCGGGCTGAACATCTTTCCTTCCACCTTCTGGAAAGAGAAGATCGGGACCAAGGCGGTGATGATAATCAGCTTAGAGAAGAAAACCGCTTTCGCACGGTCCTTCGCCGTATGACGGATAATACCCATCTTACTCATCAAATTGAAAGCGGGCATGCCTACTTCACGGGCTTTCCGGTCCAATGCCACGAAAAGCCCCTCCACCATCACGACGGCGCCATCGATAATAATACCGAAGTCGATCGCTCCCATAGATAAGAGGTTGGCGCTCATCCCCATCGCCCGGAGACAAATAAAGGCGAAGAGGAGTGCCAACGGGATAATGATCGACACGATCACCGTCGTACGCCAATCCGCCATGAAGATTAATACGATGAAAGTTACCAGCAGAATACCTTCCGCCAGATTATGTGTTACGGTCTTGACCGCCAGATCTACCAGATTCTCACGATCGTAGAACGATACGATTCGCACGTCTTCCGGCAAGGTGTTTTGTTGGATATCCTTGATCTTATCCTTCAAGGCGGTGATTACCTCGCCGGGGTTCTCCCCTTTTCGCATGACAACGATGCCTTGTACGACATCATCTTCCTCCATGCGGCCCACTTGCCCTAGGCGGGGAAGACTGGATTCGTGTACGGTAGCCAAGTGCTTGACAAGGATTGGCGTGCCATTGATATTCTTTACGACGATATTCTCGATCTCTTTTATATCGTTAATCAAGCCAATACCCCGCACGACATAGGCTTGCGAGCTTTTCGTGATCACGTCGCCGCCTACGTTGATATTACTTTTCGCGATAGCGTCATAAAGTTCCAAGGTTGTTACCCCGTAACTGATCAGTTGATTCGGGTTGACGCTAACCTCGAATGTCTTTACCTCTCCTCCGAAGCTGACGATATCCGCTACACCGGGTACGGCCCGCAACTTCCGCTCGATCACCCAATCCTGCAAGGTCTTCAATTCCCGGACGGAACGCTTATCGCTACGTAATGTATAGCGGAAGATCTCGCCGGTCGGACCATATAAGGGCTGCACTTCCGGCGTGACCCCTTCCGGCAGGTCGGCGTCGTTCAAGAGATTATAAACTTGCTGGCGGGCGAAGAAATCATCCACCTTATCTTCGAACATCACGTTGATGACGGAAAGACCGAAAAGGGTTGTGCTCCGGATATCCGTCTTTTTCTGTACCGGGTTCATGGCGATCTCGATCGGGATTGTGATAAACTTCTCGATCTCCTCGGCGCTCCTGCCCGGCCATTGGGTGATAATCGTCACCTTCGTATTCGTCACATCCGGAAACGCGTCGATCGGCGTATGGATAAAGCTGGTGATACCGGCGATTACGGTGATCGTGGTACAGAAGAAGATAAAGAATTTGTTCCGGAGGGAGAACGTTATGATATTATCTATGAATGTGTGCATATCGTCTGGTTACTTTAATTCGTTATACACCAAGAGAGCGTTCCGATCTACGATCCGATCCCCATCCTTCAAGCCGGATCGCAGGTAACAGAACTTCTCGGTTTGCTTATACACCGAGATCTCACGCATTTGCAAATATCCCTCCTTCGAGACATAGACAACGTATTCTTTACCATCCTCGAAAATCACGGCATGGGCGTTTACGCAAGGCATACTTTCTCCTTTTACCGCGCTCTGTACATATACGTTCGTAAACATTCCGGGTTTAAGCATATACTTCTCGTTCCTTAATTTGACTCTTACGCTCATGGTCTTACTTTCTCGGTCTAGCATATGATAGACCTTATCGATCGTTCCCGTAAACTCCATATCCTTATAGGCCAAAGTGGTGATACGAACGGTAGCCCCCTCTTTTACCTTGCTGATATCTCCCTCATAGACATCGGCCATCACCCAGACATCGTCGAGACCGGAAATGGTAAACATCTCCTCCCCTTGATCAGAACGGATCTGCATATCCCGGTTTATATTCTTATCGATGATAAAGCCGGAGACCGGCGCTTTCACCACATAGGTAGATGGGTCTGTTATGTTATAAATGGAATACATTTCTTGGATACGTTTGGTCTCGGCCTCGGCATCGGCTTGCTCTTGCTGGGCTTGCAGGAAGTCCCGGTCGGAAGCCATACCGCTCCGGGCCATATCTTGGGTAGCCTCCAAGTTACGGTTAGCGATAGCCAGTTGATGCTCGGCCTCCTTTCGCTGCTTGTCGATATCAGCGATCTCTCCGCTCCGGATCACCGCTAGGACATCCCCTTTCCATACGTAATCGCCAACTTCCGCATGAACGGAGGTGACATTTCCACCAAATATCGGATACACATGGGCCACTCGCTCTGGATTGAAACTGACACGGCCATTGAGCAATAACTCGTTGGTTAATGGTGTGTCACGAACCGTATCCAGTGTTATAATCTCCTGTAAACTGTCATTTAATAGTAAAGGTTCCCGGGTATCGACCGAGGTGGTCGCCTGTTTTCCGCAGGAACATACCAAGGGTACTAAAAGGATGCATGTGATTAGATGCTTATTCATATCATTTGATTTGCTTTTAATAGTTGAATACATGGCTACCCGTTACGGTATTTACCTCCTCCAAGGCCAGTAACACTTCTTTTTGAGTTTGGTAAAGTTGCAAGCAGGTTGTTTTGTAGGTCTCATAATAATCGATAAACTCAAGGAGACTGATATTCCGTTTTTGGAAATTCAAGTTCACGCCTTCGATAATCAAGGCGAAATCCTTCTCCAATCCATAGTTCGAGGAACGATAAAGCTGAATCGCCTTTTCCAATCGGCCATAGCTGGTGAATAATTCATTCTCGGCCTGGCGGCGTGCGTATTCTTCCTTATGGGCCTTTTGAGCGACGGATATTTTCGCCGCCCTGATATTCCCTTGATTCCGGTTAAATATAGGGAGAGAGACGCTCAAGCCGATCGCCCAATAATCATTGATAAAGTTACCCGCCTTATCATACGTACCCTTTACGCTCACTTCCGGGAAAGCGAGGGAACGTTGTAATCTCACGTCCGCCTCCGAAGCCTTGACGCTTGCTTGCGCCAACTTAAGATCCGGACGTTCGTATAATAAAGAGGTCAATTCAGAGAAAGGAACGGAGTCCATATCGATCTGGTTCAACACAGACTCATCGAATATCGGCTCGAAGGTATCATTGCCGGATATTCCTAGTAAAAGCCGCATGTCTCCTTGAAGGGAGATAACTTGGTTGGCGATATCATTCCGCTCTTGCCGTAAAGAGAGTAATAGGGCCTCGATACGGGACTTCTCTAATAAAGAAACATTCCCTTTCTCATTCTGCTCCTTGAGAACCACCAACAGATGAGCCAATGAATCAATCTCACGATCGTAAATAGATTGGGATTTCCGGGTGAAATAAAGCGCTATGAATTTCTCCTTCAACTCGCTCCGGAGGGTTCTCAATACCTCTTCGAATTGGTAAAGGGCCATTTCCTTATGGATCTTCTCCAAACGGACACGTTTGTTTCGCTGTCCGGCGATATAGATCAACTGTTCCACCTCTACGATCGTTTCCCCTTGTTTCCCGAAATCAAAGTAATGTCCGTTCAACCGGTTATAAACATTTTGCTCCAAAGAGACCACGGGATTCTCGAAAAGTTTGGCCTGTACTACTTGGGCCTCGGCTATATCGATATTATACCGTTCGGCTATCACTTCCAGATTGTGCTCAGAGAAACGTTGCTCGGACTCTTTCAAGGAGAGGGAGACAACAGAGGCTTTCGCCCCAGAGAAAAGAAGAGATAAAAAAAGTAAAAGAGTGACTCGTCTGTTCATTTGCGTTAAATTTTACGCAAAGGTAGAAGTCACTCTTTTATCGCTTATGAATATTTAGTTAGAATACTCTTAGGCCAAATTAGAAATTTATTAGAGAGATTTAAAGTATAATATCGTTTTCTTTAATCCTTCCTCCAAACAAACCGTAGGTTCCCACCCATCTAATTTCTCTTTGGCCAACGTAATATCGGGCTTACGTTGCTTGGGATCGTCTCCCGGCAACGGGCGGTATACGATCTTAGAGGAGGAGTTTGTCAAACGGATCACGATCTTGGCCAACTCGTTCATCGAGAACTCTCCCGGATTTCCGATATTTACCGGACCGATAAAATCATCCGAGGTATTCATCATACGAATCATCCCCTCGATCAAATCGTCTACATATTGGAAACTACGAGTTTGGTTTCCATCCCCATAAATCGTAATGTCCTTATTTTGTAATGCCTGTATAATGAAATTAGAGACGACACGGCCATCGTTCGTACTCATATTAGGCCCATACGTATTAAAGATGCGGATGATTTTAATGCGAACCTTGTTTTGGCGATGGTAATCCATAAATAAGGTCTCGGCGCAACGCTTGCCCTCGTCATAACAAGAGCGAGGCCCTATCAGGTTGACATTTCCCCAATAGCTTTCCGGCTGCGGGTGTATCATGGGATCTCCATACACCTCACTGGTAGATGCTTGTAATATCTTAGCGTTCACCCGTTTTGCCAGACCTAACATATTGACCGCTCCTAACACGGATGTCTTGATCGTCTGTATCGGATCTATTTGATAATAAACTGGAGATGCGGGACATGCCAAATTATAAATCTCATCGACCTCGGCTTGGAACGGTATAGAAACATCATGCCTGATCAACTCGAAATGTGGATTTTTCAGCAGAGGAATCACATTCTCCTTACTTCCCGTAAAATAGTTATCCAGACAAATTACTTCATTTCCTTCTTCTAAAAGACGGGCACATAAATGAGAACCGATAAAGCCGGCGCCCCCGGTGATAAGTATTTGCTTCATTATATTAAATTTATTTCGTGAATTTCACCCTATAAGGTGGATCCGGACGTAAATAATCTATATCCAGATAAGGAATCTTAGGATAGATCAAGTCCAGATAGCGGAGGTCTAAGGGGCCGGGAACGACTTCTATCCGTACCTTAGCGACACCTTTATCGATAAAATCCAATATCTCGGCGGCGCTCGCTGATACATCAATGATTCGTTTTCTATAACGAGGTCCACGATCCGTTACGCATACAATGGTACTTTTCATATTCTCCAAGTTCGTGACTCTTAAAAAAGTACCAAAAGGATACGTACGATGCGCGGCGACTAATTCTTCTTTATCATGAACCCTTCCACTGGATGATTTCCTGCCGTGGAAACGATGATGGTAATACGAAGCAAGTCCTTCCTCCTGTGCCCATATTCCTTCTCCACACTTAACTGCGGCAAATATAAGTAATATGTAGAACAAGCGGAAGGACATGTACCTTTTTTAATCAATTATTGAAGCATTTTTCCATTATATTCTCCGTTCAAAGTTCCTAGAAAAACAACGATTTTTTCAACTTCTACATCATTGATCTCCTTTCCGATCTGGAACTCATGCATGATACGGATCGCATCCTCCACGGAGGCTACGGTTCCGTCGTGCATGTACGGATAAGTCAGCATCACGTTACGAAGTGTCGGGGTTTTGAACTTATGACGATCGGATTCTTTCTTAGTCACGGCATAGCGTCCGTTATCACCGTCCGTCAACCCTGTATTCCGGTAATCGAAATAGCTGTTCTTGATACCCATGAACTCGTAAGATTGACCACCGACATTTACACCAACGTGGCAAGTAGCGCATTTATTGTCCTTGAATAGTTGATAGCCCTCTAATTCTTCCGCTGTAAGCGCGTTTTTATCTCCCATCAAGTATTTGTCGAAACGACTCGGCGTAAGCAAGGTCTTCTCAAACTCAGCGATAGCGTCCGTGATCGTAGATTGAGAATAACCTTCCGGATACACTTCCGTGAATTTCTTCGTGAAATCCTTATCTTGCGCTAAAGCCTCGCAAATCTGGTCGAATGAGGTACAACCCATTTCCACTGGGTTCAATGGAGGACCAGCCGCTTGCTCTTTTAGGTCTGCCGCACGTCCGTCCCAAAATTGAACGAAATTAAGCGCCGCATTATATACGGTCGGAGCGTTAACACCACCGAACTGTCCATTAATACCTTCCGAATATTGCTTACGGTCTACACCACCTGTGTTCAATCCGTGGCAAGTAGCGCAAGAGATCGTATTGTCCGCAGACAAACGAGTATCATGATACAGAGCAAAACCCAACTCTACCTTCGCCGGATCTGTAGGCAAGCTCTTCATTAGAGGCTGAAGAGGCTCATTCTTAAATTCTTCCGCTACGGTTTCGGTCGTGAAACGATCTTTACGGACATTCTTCGCCCATGAAATGATCACCGCTTTCTCATTGTCGTCAAGGCTGGTTCCCCAGTGCATCGGCATATGGGAATACTTAGCCGGGGGCATAGAGCCGCTTAGGGCCGTATTCTCCACCTTCGCCAAATCAACCTCTGAAACGGGCTGCCCGTTCTCCAAGGCTTCCACCATAGCAGTCAAGTCCACATAGTGAACGGCCTCCTTCATGTCTGCCTGTACTACGGGACCGATCAACGGTAAATTACCGTAAAATGGCAGAGGCGCATTTTCAGAGTGGCAGGCCAAACAGTCGTTTTCCCGCAGGATAGAGGCCACTTGCTTACCTTCATTGTCGGCAAATTTCTTGTATTCGGAAGAACCGCACGAGGTAACCGCAAAGGCTAAAGCGCAGAGTCCTACCGGTAATGCCGTCATTTTAGCATAAATTGTTTTACGCATAACTATATTTATTTAGATTTATTAAGTGCAAATATAGAACAATTCACTTACATGTACCCTAAAAGCCTTGGATTTCATTGATCAGTTTTATCTATGGGAAGATAAATAGAATCTATGCGGTGGGCTTCCATCCGCAGCATCGCGGCAAGCTCCTTCCTATAATGCCCAGTATGAGGTTCTAACAATGGGCAATATAAGGATGTTACAATGCCCATTATAAGCAGCTAACAATCGCAGTTATAAGCAGCCGCCAATCGCTATGTGGATAATCCGATTTTTTTATATAGCTTTGTCTCATTATGTATAATCAATAAATTATAAGGCAAAGATGTTTAAGAACAAAGTTGTATGGATTATCATCGCTATCGTAGCGATATTATTCTTTTGGGTGAAAGGCGTGTATAATAATATGGTAACTCAAGACGAAGGCGTGAAAACCGCATGGAGCCAAGTTGAGAACCAATATCAACGCCGTATGGATTTGATCCCGAATCTGGTAAATACGGTAAAAGGATACGCCGCGCATGAGAAAGAGACTTTAGAAGGTGTGGTCAACGCTCGTGCCGAGGCGACGAAGACTACGATTGATCCTTCTAACCTTACTGAGGAATCCTTGAAGAAATTCCAGTCCGCACAGGGTGAGTTAGGAAATGCCCTCTCCCGTTTGATGCTTGTTTTAGAGCGTTATCCAGACTTAAAAGCGAATCAAAACTTTATGGAGCTTCAAGCGCAATTGGAAGGGACCGAAAATCGTATCTCAGTAGAGCGTAAACGTTTTAATGAGGTAGCTCAGTCTTATAATACCTATATTCGCCAATTCCCGAACAATATTTTGTCCGGAATGTTCGGCTTCCAATCGAAAGCTTATTTCGCCGCTGAATCCGGTGCGGAAAAGGCTCCTAAGGTAGAATTCTAATAGCCATTCGCTGAATGAGTGAGATAAAGAATATAAGATCTAGGCGCAAGTGTCCGGTAAGCCTTTTATGGATCAGTTTATTGCTGGTTGGTTTTGCCTCTTCTATTTTCGCGGCAAAGGATTATTCGATCGAGACCATTCCGAACGTGCGTCTTTCCAACCGGTTGAACCATGTCAGTAATCCGGATGGTATCATTACCCCGGATGACGCGGCACGTATCAATCAATTATTAAATGTAGTGGAAGATAGTCTCGGTATCGAGGTAGCTGTCGTTGCCGTGAATAGCATCGGGGATCAGGATGCCCGGATGTTCGCTACGGATTTATTCAAACATTGGGGATTGGGACAAAAGAGCAAGGATAATGGTTTATTGATCCAGTTGGTGACGGAACCTTCCCAACGTTCGGTCGTTTTCGAGACGGGATATGGCATCGAGGGTGTCTTACCCGACGCGATTTGCTACCGGCTCCAGCAGCGGTATATGATGCCCGATCTAAAGGCCGGGGATTATAGCGCCGGCATGTTGAAAGGAGTCATGGCGGTTACCAAGTATTTAATGTCCAGCGACTATGAACGGGCAGGCATGACTGGCAACCGTTCTTCTTCCTCGTCCGATGATGATTTTATGTGGATATTCGTGGTGGGGATTATCGGGATGATCGGTTTCTCGGCGTTTATCGCATACTTAAAGTATCGTCCGAAGGCATGCCCCCGTTGTGGAAAGAAAACCTTTGTGTATATGGGGCAGCAGGTGATCCGGGAAGCGACTCGTTTCTCGGAAGGTCTGGCCGAAGATGTATACCGCTGTAAGAGTTGCGGGTATACAGAGAAAAAAAATCGTACCATCGACCGCATACACCGAGGAGGAGGTGGCCCTATTATTATGGGGGGCGGTGGTGGTTTCGGAGGTTTTAGCGGAGGCGGCGGCGGTGGCTCTTGGGGAGGTGGAAGCTCCGGGGGGGGCGGTTCGATCAGTCGTTTCTGAAAATACGATTATTCGCATTATTTTATACAAGCGGTCACGTAAAATCTTATGTGACCGCTTGTGTTTTTATATCCTATTGTTCTTTCAGATAGTAGTCGGAAAGTATATCCCGTACCTTCTCGGGAGTAACCCTTCCATAGACCTTCCCGCCGATCATGACCACCGGAGCCAATCCGCAAGCACCGACACAGCGTAAGCAATCCAAGGAGAACAAACCGTCCGGTGTAGTCTCTCCTACCTTTATTTCCAATTGACGTTGCATTTCTTCCAGAACATTTTCCGCGCCACGCACGTAACAGGCCGTTCCCAGACAAACCGAGATGGGGTATTTCCCCTTGGGGGTCATCGTAAAGAATGAGTAAAAAGTAACTACGCCATATACCCTTGAGACCGGGATATTCAATTCAGCGGCGATAACCTGTTGGACTTCCGGTGGTAAATATCCGAACAAGCCTTGGGCGGCGTGCAAGATATTGATCAACTCCCCGGGATCGTTGTTGCGTTCAGCGCATATCGCATGTAGCTCCGCTACTTTTGTTTTAGGCAAATGTATCTCATTCATGGCTTATTTACTTTTTTCAGTTTCTATATACATACCGATTACTTCCTTACGATCTATGTAATGTGTATGCAGTAATTTGTGGGCTTTCGGTCCGCAAGGCTCTCCCAAATACTCGCTGTATAATTGCTGGATATACGGATTCTCATGGCTCTTGCGAAGCGGTTTGTTAGCGTCTTCCCGGTAAAGAGCGGCAGCACGCCGGCGAAGTACCTCCATACGGCCTCGGTGGAACGGTTGTCCGCCACCGCCGATACAGCCTCCCGGACAAGCCATCACCTCGATCGCATGATAAGGAGAGGTACCGTTCTTCACCTCCTCGATCAATTTGCGGGCATTCCCCAGACCATGAGCGATACCGATCTTTACCGGAGTCCCATTAAAATCGATGGTAGCGCTACGAATACCTTCCAGCCCGCGTAACTCCTCGAAGTCCACTTTATCCAGATTTTTCTTCGTATATAATTCATAAGCAGTACGGCAAGCGGCCTCGATAACACCGCCGGTAGTACCGAAGATCACGCTCGCTCCGGTAGATTCACCCAACGGACGATCGAACTCACCATCCGGCAGTTCATTGAAATCTATATTCGCATAACGGATTAAACGGGCTAACTCACGGGTATATATCGAATAATCTACATCGGGATTACCTTCCACGCTAAACTCCGGGCGGCTAGCCTCATACTTCTTCGCCAAACAAGGCATGATAGATACGACTACCAAATCCTTACGGTCCACTCCCAACTTCTCGGCGAAATAGCTCTTGGCGATCGCTCCGAACATTTGCTGCGGGCTCTTGGCTGTAGATAAATTATCCCGTAACTCGGGGAAATGTTGTTCCACAAAGCTAACCCAGCCCGGACAACAACTCGTCATTAACGGTATTTTCACTTCTTTGTCTCCATTCAAGTAACTACCTAGGCGATGTAATAATTCCGTTCCCTCTTCCATAATGGTCAAGTCGGCGGCAAAGTCCGTATCAAATACATAATCAAAACCCAATTGACGCAAAGCTGAAACCATCTTGCCTGTAACCAATGTACCCGGCTCATACCCGAAATCACGTCCCAACGCTGTGCGAACCGCCGGCGCTGTCTGGGCGATAACAATTTTAGTAGGATCGGCCAAAGCGTCCAAGACCGGCTGTTGCGTATTACGTCCGCTAAGCGCGTTTACAGGACAGACGGATACGCATTGTCCACAATAAGAACAGGTACTTCCGGCCATATCCCGTTCGAAAGCTGTCGATACGGCCGCGTTAAATCCACGGTTCACGGCAGTCAAGGCGCCAACCGTCTGTATCGTATTGCACATGGTCTCACAACGGCGGCACATGATGCATTTGTTCATGTTCCGGACAATAGAAGGGGAACGATCTATCGTAAATGTAGACATTTCTCCCTTATACCGGATCTCGCGGATTCCTAGGTCGTGCGCGATCTTTTGTAACTCGCAATGTCCGTTGCTACTACATGTCAGGCATTCCGCCGGATGATTCGAGAGGATCAGCTCCATCACCGTCCTGCGGGCATTCATTACCCGAGGGGTATGTGTCCGTACGACCATACCTTCCGTACATTCCATTTTACAGGATGGGGCTAAATTTCTACGTCCCTCGATCTCTACGACACAAATACGGCAAGCTCCCGGATTATTCTCGTAGTGCAAGTCCTCCAGTTTCATATAACAGAGTGTCGGGATATGAATACCTACACTTTTTGCCGCATCTAAAATGGTGGTTCCTCTCGGCACTTCCACCTCTTTATTATCTATGATTAATTTAATTGTTTCCATGATTGTAAATGAATTTAGTGGACATAAATCGCTCCGAACTTACACTTCTCCATACAGGTACCGCAACGGATACAAGCTTGCGGATCGATAATATGAGGAATTTTCCGTCCACCTGTAATTGCATGCACCGGACAAACACGGGCACAGAGCGTACATCCTTTACATTTCTCCGGATTGATGAAATATTGAGTAAGTTCCCGGCATTGATGAGACGGACAACGATGCTCCCGGACATGCGCCAGATATTCATCGTAGAAATTATCCATCGTAGATAAAACCGGATTCGGAGAAGTCTGTCCCAAGCCGCATAAAGCGGTATCCTTAATCACCATCGCCAGATTCCTTAGACGGGTCAAATCCTCTTCGGTTCCGTTTCCACTCGTAATTTTCTGCAATATTTCATGTAAGCGTTTATTACCGATACGGCACGGTGCGCATTTACCGCAAGATTCCTCGACCGTAAAGTCCAGATAGAACTTAGCCATGGCTACCATACAATCATCCTCGTCCATGACGATCATACCTCCGGAACCCATCATGGAACCAGCGGCAAGCAAATTATCATAATCGATAGGAAGATCTAGATGCTTTTCTGTCAAGCAACCTCCTGACGGGCCACCGGTTTGCACAGCCTTAAACTTCTTTCCATCCTTGATACCTCCCCCAATTCCAAAGATAACCTCACGCAAAGTCGTACCCATAGGAACCTCGATCAGCCCCACATTGTTTACCTTTCCCGCCAAGGCGAACACCTTTGTTCCTTTGCTTTTCTCCGTTCCGATACTACTGAACCATTTAGCGCCTCTTAACAAGATCACCGGGATATTCGCATAAGTCTCTACGTTATTTACATTGGTCGGACAACCTTTATACCCGTGTTCACTAGGGAACGGCGGCTTTACGGTAGCCTCGCCTCGCAAACCTTCCATACTGTGGATCAAAGCGGTCTCCTCTCCACAAACAAAAGCTCCGGCACCGTACCGGATCTCGATATCGAATGAGAAATCAGTCCCAAATATATTCTCGCCCAGCAATCCATATTCTTTCGCTTGCCGTATGGCTATTTTCAAACGTT
The DNA here is from genome assembly GCF_003635435.1 of Parabacteroides sp. AF21-43. Lineage (NCBI taxonomy): Bacteria > Pseudomonadati > Bacteroidota > Bacteroidia > Bacteroidales > Tannerellaceae > Parabacteroides > Parabacteroides sp. AF21-43. The sequence continues at coordinate 84,361 of NZ_QTMG01000003.1, forward strand.
CCACGGCTAGCGGATATTCGGCACGGATATATACCAAACCTTTGTTAGCTCCCGTACAATATCCATTAATCGCCATAGCCTCCACAATCGAATGCGGGTCGCCCTCCAATATGGAGCGATCCATAAAAGCGCCCGGGTCGCCCTCGTCCGCATTACAAACCACGTATTTTTGAGGCGCTTGTACCTTACGGGTAATCTGCCATTTCAAGCCTGTCGGGAAACCACCGCCCCCACGACCCCGTAAACCACTATCCATGATTTCCTTGATTACTTCCTCGGGAGTCATTTCCACAAGGGCTTTTCCTAACGCTACATAGCCGTCACGAGCGATATACTCATCGATATTCTCCGGGTTGATAAAGCCACAATTTCGAAGGGCGATTCGTAGCTGTTTCTTATAGAATCCGATATGCTTGGAGTCCGGAACCAGCTCACGGGTTTCCGGATTCATATAAAGTAACCGTTCCACTTTACGGCCTTTTACCAAATGCTCCCGTACGATCTCGTCCGCATCCGATGGTTGAACTTGTACGTAAAAAGTGTTATCGGGGATCATCTTAACTACCGGACCCTTCTCGCAGAAACCGAAGCATCCGGTACGGATCACTTGTGTATCCTCTAATCCGTATTGCTCGACGGCGGCTCTCAGATTCTCGATGATCTGCTCGCTTTGTGATGCACGGCAACCTGTGCCACCGCACACCAATATATAATTCGTGTATTGTGCCATTTATGTAAGATATTAAATTTCTTATTCGGGTTTTACGGTGGTGTAAGTTACAGGAATGATGCCGTCTACCAAGATACCCTTACGGATATACTTATCTATGATCTCTTCTACTTTTGCCTTATCGACATAACCGAATACCAACGGTTCCTGACCCGGAAGCTTGATTTCGATAGTCGGTTCCGCATAACAATAGCCCATGCATCCGGTTTGAGTTACCAACGCATCGATTCTCTGCCGGTCTAAAACCTCGATAAAATAACTCATTATCTCCTTGGCTCCGGCAGCTATACCGCAAGTGGCCATAGAAACCTTAATTTGTACGAGCTGATCAGGGGTATTGCTTTTTTCACGCAGATCCAAAGACGCACGAAGAGATTCACGCATTTTCTTGAGATCATCTAATGTCTTTACTTTGTTCATGGTCATATTCTATTATTTAAGGAAAACACCGTAATGTCATTTGCACAAACATACGGAATCTCTTTCAAATAATATCATATTTCCGTGAATTTTTCTTCGACACGTGATTGAGATATCTTGGAATTGGGAGGTACACTATGGGTGAGCCAGATGTTACCCCCGATAATAGATCCTCGGCCAATAGTGATCCGTCCTAATATGGATGCGTTGGAATAAATGGTCACATAATCCTCGATGATCGGGTGACGGGGCAAATCTATCGGAAGTCCTTCCTCGTCCAGCGTAAAACTCTTGGCTCCTAACGTCACACCTTGATAAAGGCGGACATGGTTTCCGATAATGGCGGTTTGTCCCACGACAATACCCGTTCCATGATCGATACTGAAATATTCTCCGATCTGCGCCCCGGGATGAATGTCGATCCCGGTTTGCGAGTGTGCCATTTCCGTAATGATACGCGGGAGTACCGGTACGCCTAGCTCGAATAATTCATGAGCGACCCGTTGATGTAAAAGCGCATAGACCGCCGGATAACAGAATATAATCTCACTCACGCTCTTGGCTGCCGGATCACCATCCAAGATGGCCTTTACATCGGTGGACAGTAAATATTTGATATGAGGAATCCGGTTAATAAAAGCGATCGAGATCTCGGAAGCCCGGTCCTTGGAATCACAACAACGCTCTACCTCAAAACAAAGTCCATTATATATTTGCTCTTGTAAGAGATCATAGATCTTTTCCAAATAGACTCCCGTATAATATTGGATAGAGCCTAATTGAGCCTCTTGTTCCGTACCAAAGAATCCGGGGAAGATAACCGTACGTAATAGGCGCATGATCTCATGCAACGTAGCGACTGAAGGCGATGGCTTCTGATGCAACGGGATATATTTGTATTCCGGTAGATCAGGAGCCGACAGCCGTTCTACGTTCTTCTGTATCTGTTCTAAAATCGCTGTTCTATTCATCTTTAATTATCCCAAGTAGGATCGTAACTGATTAATGAGTTAGAGGCATTGCCCAAACCGATATAGATATAATTATCCAAGACATACATGCAATGTACAGACCTGTTAGCCGCTGGTAACTGGGATTTCTGGCTCCAGTTCTGAGAGTCCGGATCATAGCGCCAAATATAACCGTCCCCGTCTACGCCATATACATAATTACCATAAGCGATAGCACATAAAAGCATCCTTCCGGGGAACGAAGCCTCCTTTTCCCAAGCTACAGCGTTCTTGTCTGTAGACCAAAACTGTGTCGTATATTCCAAAGAAGGATCCGCTTTATTAATAATCCCCAGTCCGGCATATATACGGTCACCAATTACAACGGATATTCCGCCGTATTGTTTAATCGGGAAATTAGATTTCTTGCTCCAAACGAAAGCGCTCGGTTCATAAGTCCAGACTTCATCGATTAGTTCGTTACCTCTACGTCCACCTATGAGGAACGCTTGATCTTCCATTCTGCAACATGCCGCCCGATACATACCTTTAGGCCGTTGCTGGTCTGTTTGTACGGCGCTCCAAGAATTATCGGATGTGGAGTATACATATAAACTGTCACATATCTTTCCCGTGTTATCCAAACCACCAAAAGTCCATAGGCCAAATCCGATGCTGAAACATACTTGGCCCGATAATTTCTCAGGCTGAGACCTTAAGGGCAACCATTCTTTCTTAGAGGTCATATATCCCCAAAACTCATCGGTGTATTCCCTACCCGTGTCACCGCCTAACAAGAATCCCGTGCTATTAGCCAAGGTACAGAAAGAGGTAGATCCCGGTATCCGGAAAGCTCCCTCAAACCTTGCCCCTGCTCCAAATATATCCGGAGTTTGGAAGCGAACTTCCTCTCCGTAAGCGATACCATTCTTATTTTTAGCGTAAGCCCTTAAATAATAGCTCGTGTCTCCTCTCAATTCCTTTATCGTACCCGTAAACGCTTGTGTACCGGAAGAAAGAGCTACCGCTCCTTCACAATTACCAAAGGCCGGACTAGGACTAGTTCCCCAACATACACCAGCCTCTGTAACCGGTGAGGCACCTTCGGCTAAGACCTCTCCTCCTACCCATGCGGTACCGTTTTTAATAGTAGACACCTCCTTCGTATTGACTGTAGGCAACTCACTTTCCAGAATCGTATGGATACCTTCGCCTGCGCTATAGGTAGTACCTAAAGCGTTTGTCGCATAAGCACGTACGTAATACCCTTTCTGCTGTTGCATATCATAGATTTTCCCGGCAAATTCTCCGATACCCGCTCCGCAAATAATCGTATCCCCATTTTCTATTGTCGGCGATTTATCAGCACTAAAGCAGAAACCACATGCCGTGATCGGAGAATCTCCCTCGCTTATTATTTCCATGGAGAACTCCGCATAGGTAAACTCTGTCGCTATTTTCTTGAATTTGTTATCATCTAATACAGGACGACCATTCGTGGTCTTAAAGGTCTCGACTTTCGCCCCGTTATACTCACCATATTTACTTTTTGCGTAAGCTCTAACGTAATAGGTAGTTTCCGGTTTTAAATCGGAGATCGTACAATAGAACGAATCGGCTTCCATGTCTATACGAATCGTAGAGTCGGATGCTGAAGGCTCCGGATTCAGCATTAAGTAAATACCCCTTTCCTCGATTTCGGCTTCCCCTTGTTTGGTTATCATACCTCCACATTGAACGGAAGTAGACATCACGTTGACTGGCAATAAGGTCTTAACGCTTCCTAATCCATCTTTCGTCTTAAAAGGTAAAATCTCTCCATAAGCGGTATCTACCGCATTGATCGCATAGGCCCGGATATAGTAATCCAGATCATTGGTTAAGCCCTCGATCGTAGCCTCATATTTTACCTTACGCTTGGATACGGCTTTTTTATTTTTCTCTATCACAGTAAAGGTAGATTCCGTGCTCCAACAAAAACCGGCCTCTGTCACGGGAGCGCCGTTTTCTTGTAAGACCTCCCCCGATACTGTCACGGAACTAGCCGTGGACTTCAATATCTCGTCTGTCTTAACAGACGGTTTTTTAGCGTTTCGAATGCCACCATCTATATCCGGATCATTCACGCATCCGGCCATTAATAAAGCCGCAAATAGAATAGAGAAGAGTGAGTATATATGTTTCATAAATAATCAATATTAAAAGAATACACCTAAGCCAGCGTTTAGATCCAAGTACTTAAAATTAACCGTATTGCATCCAACGCTAATAAATACAGAGTTCGTTATTTTCATCATCAAGTCAACCTCGGCAGCGACCCCTTTGTATGAGGAATCAATATTCCGGCACCATACCTCTCGTGTACTATCGTAGTTTTCATAGGAATGGGTCGTGAACGAATGTAGTAAAGCTCTTTCACCATATCCCAAACCAACGGAGGCATATAACCACGGAAAGCATTTTACGATTAAACCGGCCGTTCCGGCTATACTATTTGTCTTCGAGGATTTGCCTGTATTAAGCTCATAAGATTCCCCTTCCGAATTAGAGAACTTAATAATCTGCCCTTGGTTATTACATTCGTCCGTATAATTCATAAAAGACATATTCGTCTTGAAACGGACATACCAACCGAAGCGTTGCCCCATACCTCCTACCGTGATTCCATAAGGAGATTCGATCGAATACGAGTATCCCGCAAAAAACTCCATTCGTTTCTTAGGGGATACCGCCGCAGAATCTATCGGTTGTGCCTCGGGTTCCGCCGGCTTTAACAACATCTCTTGGTATTCTTTCCAATAGGTTGCTAGCTCCTCACTTTTAGGGGTTCCGATACCTTCCGAATAATAAATGATTAATTTAGAGATGGCATCCGGATCATCTTCCGTAGCTTTGACCGTCAGGCAGTTTAAACATTTATTCATCAAGCTACGCATGGAAGGCCGCATTCGCTCGTTGGAAAGCCAAATCGTAGTCAGCTGATCAATACTGTATGCGTCGCATTGCGATACGCCTTCCTCGTACCACATTTTAGCGTCACTATAATCAAGACGTTTCATCGCTTCATCTCCCTTACGGTTGTATTCCGTACGCTGTTGCGCCAGCAGTCCGAGGGGAAATACCGCACATATCATCAATATCCAAAGTCTTTTCATATAATAGGTAAATACATGTTTAGTTGTTCATAATATTACAATCAATAATAAGTAAGGCCTTCGCTAATCAATGATCCGTCAGAATTATAAATATCAAACAAATTGTCTTCCCGTTCGAATGCCCGGCCGTTATCCGCGATACCGACACTTAGGTATTTGCAAGGAATACGTTCCTCGGCTTTCGAATCGATCGCCCCGTATCTGTTATTTGACTTCTTACGTACGATCTTATATCGTCCGAAAGCCATTTTCTCCTCATACAGGGCCTTTTTGTCCGCTATACGTTTCTCCTCGGTTTTCTCATCGCAAGCGATGATCAACCGGACTACCTCTTCCGTAAGTTTCGTATCCTTTGCTTCCGACAAATCTTTCTTAGCTCCCGAATAATCAGCTTTGGCCATTTTTTCCTTACCGGAGGCGATTAACGAGTTATATTTCTCATTCATCTCATTTTCCGATGGCTGATCCGGGAGAACATTCTCTTCTATCGTATGCTCTGTTTCCATAGGTCGTTTCTCTTCCACTTGAGGCTCTTGTTTCTCCGCTTCCTTTATCTCAGAGATAGGAGGTTCCGTATGTAAAACTGGGTGATCTGGCATTTCTACTTCTTTTGAGACATTGCTATCCGGCTCCACAGCTGAAGGTAAATCAATACTCTCGACAACCTCTTTTGTGGGCCTATTGCTATGCACTAAAAGAGCTGTAGCGGATCCTACAACGACAAATATAGCGATTCCGATAGGAATTATTTTCTTTCTGGAATTATTCTTTTCTGTTATTGGCTCCACGGTAGGTGGATTAGCCACATTGACAACAGTCTCTTCATCATCCGATCCTACTAATTTAGAATCTACAGGTGATGAATAAACCACCGTTGTTTCCTCATTCACAATCTCGAGAGATGGACTTGGGACAACCTGAACTTCCTTTTCCGCTTGAGAAAAATCCAAAGACGCCAACATCTCGCCCACCGTCTCAAAGCGATCCGCAGGAATGATTTGCATCGCTTTTATGATAACAGCCTCTGTTTTCGGGCTGATCGCCGCATTGATTTCAGAGGGGTTTCGCAAAGGACGTGCGGCACGTAGTATAGATTCTGTAGGGATTGTTCCCGTTAACAGATTATACATCGTGGCTCCCAAGGAATAAATATCCGGACGGGGCGAGAACACTTGTGTTCCTTCGTTATCGTATTGCTCTATGGATGCGAATCCTTTAGAAAGGGTTAACATCGTAGTGCTGGTCTCTTCCTGCTCGATATCGTAACGTTTGCTGACTCCGAAATCGATCAAGCGGGCGTTCCCGTTCTTATCGATCAAGATATTGCTAGGCTTGATATCCAGATGCAAGATACTCTTATCATGAACGAATTGTAACGCCTCGCCAATTTGCCGTACATATTTAAGGACCGTAGCTTCGGGCAATATCCCGTTTTTCTCAAGCATATATTTTAGCGAGAAGCCGGAAATATACTCCATGGCAATATAAGCCGTATTGTTTTCCTCGAAAACCTCCAACACGTTTACTATATAGGGATGGTGAACTTCCGATAGGATCTTTGCCTCTTTGATCAGTTTTTCCTTGAACTTGTTAAATAAGACCTTTCCCGTCTCCGAATGTACTTTTACGGCTTGAGAACCGGGTTCTCTATAACAATAATCCTTGAAGAAATATTCCTTGACACAGATAGGGACCTCCGTCTTTACGGTACCTAAAGATCCTTTAACTTCTGTGTACCAAACTCCTCTGTAGGTTATGCCAAAACCACCTTGACCAACCACATGAGTAAGTCTGTATTTTCCGTTTTGAAGAAGATGTCCGTCTGGCAGATTCATAACCTTGAATAATTCCATTTAATCTGCCAAAAGTACGTTATTTATATAAAAGAATAAAGAAAAGAGAGAATATTTTGCTTAAAACCCATGCTATCTTCCACTTTTTGAATAGGTATGATATAAAAAGAAAAGTTATCCCGGGTCTTGCCGTCACAGGCTTCCATGAGGGCGTCCTTTATTTCCGGAACAGATAAACGACCATTAAATATCTCTGCGATCTTTTCATTCTTCAGTCTTTCAAGAACCCCGTCCGTACAAAGAAAGAGGAAATCGTCGGGTTGAATATCGTTCAAGGTAATAATGTCCGCTTCTGTTGGAGTATGAGTGCCTTGTATAGCCCGGATAATCACATTCCGCTGGGGGTGGGTTAACGCTTCTTCCGGAGTGATCTTACCTAATTTAACCAATGAATTTACCAATGAATGATCTTCTGTTTGATATAAAATCTCCCCCTTCCTCAGATGATAGATCCGGCTATCTCCGATATGAGCCAATACGATTCCGGAAGAAGCGATATAGGCCATGGTGAGCGTAGTAGCCATACCCATCGCTTCCGGATGCTCTTGAACATAGGAGTCGAAACAGACTTCCGCATAATGTACGGCTTTATGGATAAACTCAGGCGTGGGATCATCCTTTAGGAACGTAGAAAAGAAAGTTTGTATGGACTCGCAAGCTAATGAGCTGGCTACCTCCCCTTTCTCGGCTCCACCCACACCATCGCAAACCATAAACAATTTTTGGTCAAGGGTCACTTGTTCGGGAAGCGGGTAAATGGAATCCTCGTTATTCGATCTGCCTCCTTTTTCCGTAATAGCACATGGCTTACCGATCGTTATAATCATAACAAATGAGTTTTATTCATTAAAACGTAAGACGGTGCGACCAATAATAATCTCGTCATTATCATTGAGCACGACCACCTCGCCATTCTCTAGGTAACTGTTATTATATAACGTATGGTTTTTACTATTATTGTCGGTAAGGAAATGTTTATATCCACCTTTTGAATCTTTTTTCACCTCAATGCAAATATGCTCGCGACTCATCGTGCGATCAGCCGTGATAATTGGCATCGTAGCTTGTGAGGCGTTCGACTTCCGGCCAATGACAACCTTCCCTTCGTGAAGAGGAAACGCTTGTTCAGGTGTATCGCCGTCTGGAAGAACCGTCAGTCTGCCGATTCCAGTCTTGACAGGTGTCACTAAAATCGTATCGGAATCGACTTCCTGATGATTACTTTTCTCGGATAATAAGGACAAAGGAATAGGCTCTTTGCATTTCGGACACTTAAAGGAGGTAATGCCGAGGGGAATCTTCCCCTCGTCTACCTTTAATCCTACATGGCAATGTGGACATTTAACCGCGATCATACGATAAACGAAATATCTGCGCCATCCATATCCGTAGAGTACAGATCCATCATATCTGTATCGGAAAGCATAACCGTATCGTCCGCCAAGGTTATAAAGTCTGAATGATCGAAAGACTCGATGCTACTATCGTCTATAACTATGGCATCGCCTAGGTCGACACCTCCTCCTTCCACGTCTATTATGACAGCATCCGCTGGCATGACGTCATTGCCGTCTAAAGTTACGAATGTATATTCCTCTTCTTGCATAACCTTTGTTCCTAATATATTAATATTCCGAAAACAAAAGTACAAAAAGCAATGGATTAATAAACTTGTTATTCTCTCTTATAATCAAACATTTGGGTTTCATGTACAAAAGAGGCTGTTTTACTATACGAAAAGAAAAGGCTCATTCTCTCACCCATTTGGCCTTACAGGAAGAAACTGGGCATTGCTTTCGGTTTTTCAATGATTCCCAAGGGATCTCACCTAAGAATGTCCCACATTTCGGACAAACATAGTCTATCTTAAATTGATTGGCGATATCCTGCAATTGCTGGGGAATCTTGGCCGACTGCTTGGCTCCTAGATAGATTCCTACCGTAGGGGCACAAATCGTTATCAGGAGGCTGATGCCGAATAGTTCCGGGCTACCTTTCCCTAAGAAGCCTATCACGACCCCCACTATTCCGGGCAAAGCAAATGGTAAGGATTGAAATAATCTGGTCTTAAACTGATTAGAGGATTGAATCTTAACTTTTGCTTGAATATAATCATCGTAGACTTTTTTCAATGCGGCAAATTCATCGCTATAATCATTATTGTATTTAAGCACCTCGGAAAGATTTAAGACATAGCTATCCCCCAAGCGAATATGATCCGTAGGAGTAACACGTTTCTTTACGATCTGGGCTCCATTCACGAACGTACCGTTAGTAGATCCCGTATCCTCCAATAATAAGTTGCCACCATCCTCACGTATCAGACGGGCATGATGGCGGCTTACATGAGGATCGTTTGCAATAAAATCGTTGTCTTTTGCTTTTCCTATCTTTATAATCATAGTCTTATTCCTTTTCCTCTTCCTCTTGAGGCTTTCCCATCTCCTTCTCAAGATTATCTTTCAGCACTTTCAACGGATCCTTGGATATTACCAACTCTTTAGGCTTACCCTCTTCCGTCAATAATAATAAACGCTGCTTAGGGAGATTTATTTGTAAGATATGATTTTTATTTATGATATGACTTTTTCCGACACGCATTAATATCTTGTTACAACCAGCGACCTGCTTCTCTAAGATCTCTTCTATTTTTCCGATATTTATAGCGAAGGTAAATTGGATGCCATTTGACAACAATAGTTTCGTATAGTTCCTGTCTGCTTCAAAATAAAGGATCTGACCAATCTTAATGCGCAACAACTCATCCCTTGTTTTTATAATTAAATACCGCTCCATACGTAGAAATTGTTTTTTCGTTTCTCTTTCAAAAACAAATATACGGTATTTTCTTTATTTAATAGGTATCTTTTGGGGGAAAGATTGGTAAAGTGCACCAAAAACAAGAGCCTTTTCCCTGCTCAGAAGAGACACCGATACGCCCTCCCAGCCTTTCAATTATATTTTGGCAGATAGAAAGTCCAAGCCCTATGCCTTGCTTTTGGTTTCGTCCTTTATAAAAACGATCGAACACATGAAGTTTTATTTCCTCCGACATTCCTTCCCCCGTATCGGTCACGGATAAAAGAACCTCGTTCTCCATGGCTTGATATGACAAGATGATGCTACCTATAGAGGTGTACTTAATTGCGTTTGTTATAAAATTGCCAAGAACTTGTTTCAAACGGATACGGTCGGAGCGTAATAAAAAGGAATCCAAAGATTCCGGATAGGTCAAAGCTACCCCTCTCGGTACTTTGATCTGGAAAGAAGCTACCGTTTCTACAATAAGTTGTCTTAGATCAAATTCCATGAAATCAAAGGTCATGGTACCAGACTCGAGCTTAGCCAGATCCAATACATCATTAACGATACCCAATAATAACTCATTATTGGTCTGAATAAGATTAATATACTCTTGTCTTAGCTCACCATCCTCTTCATCCCCTAAAAGAGAAGAGAATCCGACAATAGCGTTTAATGGCATGCGGATCTCATGGCTGATGTTTGCCAAAAAGGAGGATTTCAAACGCTCTGATTTCTCGGCCTTCAGCATTCGTTCTTCCATCGCTTTCAGTTCAGATATATCATAATTCATCAGTAATAGGATGGGGCTTGATTTCTCCAGACCCGCCTCCATTATATCCAGACGAACCCATTTCCATCCCTCGCCATCCCTGACCCGGACTTCCCCTTGATCATGATCAGTTTCTCCATGGACAAGTCGGCTCAAGGAAGTTTTCAAGCATTCACGGTCTTCTGGCTTGACATTGGAATATATGCCTACTATCTGGCTCAATGGAGTTCCCGGAACTTCACCCATATTCAGATACCATTGTTCCATCGCCACTCCTTCCCCAGTGGACAAATCATACTTTGCGCAGCCGATCTTGGCACGATGACTTATCTGAGGAAAAAAAGGCTCGAACTCTATGCCTAATGTCGTTTTCATATATATCCGTTCTCATTATATTTATGCAAAAAGAGGGTTTAGCCATAAAAAACGAATGAATTAATCGTTCGTTTTGTTGCCTTCCCCACCACTTCAATATCCTGATATATAAGATTATACCATATGACTATAAAAAAATAGAGGGTAGATTGATCACTCAATCCACCCTCCTGTCTATCGTGTGCTTAAACTATTAAAAATCAACCCCTTGATTAGTCTTCTAGAGCCGCTTGCGCCGCCGCGATACGAGCGATGGGCACTCTAAAAGGTGAACATGATACGTAATTCAAGCCAACTTTATGGCAGAACTTAACGGAAGAAGGCTCACCACCATGCTCGCCGCAAATACCACATTTCAAATCCGGACGGATGGCACGACCTTTCTCAGTTGCCATACGAACCAGCTGTCCTACACCATTTTGGTCTAGTACTTGGAACGGATCGACCTTCAAAATCTTCTTCTCTAAGTAAACCGGTAAGAAGGAAGCGATATCGTCACGAGAGTAACCAAATGTCATCTGAGTCAAGTCATTCGTTCCGAATGAGAAGAATTCAGCGCTGGAAGCGATACGATCCGCTGTCAATGCCGCACGAGGAATCTCGATCATCGTACCTACCTTGAATTCGATACGATCGCCAACTTCCTTGAATAGCTCTTCGGCCGCGGTACGGATCACCTTCTCTTGTTCCTTGAATTCATATAAGATACCTGTTAATGGTACCATGATTTCCGGTTTAGCCTCAATACCTTCTTTCTTCAAATCCAAAGCGGCACCTAAAATGGCCCGAGTCTGCATTTCCGTAATTTCCGGATATGTATTACCTAGACGGCAACCACGGTGACCCAACATCGGGTTATGCTCGCAAAGAGATTCCACACGTTTTTGGATCTCCTTAACGGACACGCCCATAGTCTCAGCCATTTCCTCTTGACCTTTCAAATCGTGAGGAACGAACTCATGCAAAGGAGGATCGAGCAAACGAACGGTAACAGGACATCCGGCCATAGCCTTGAAGATACCCTTAAAGTCCTCTTTCTGATAAGGAAGGATCTTCGCCAACGCTTTCTTACGACCTTCAGCGTCCTCGGCCAAGATCATCTCACGCATAGCTTTGATCTTCTCACCCTCGAAGAACATATGCTCCGTACGGCAAAGGCCAATACCAACGGCACCGAAGCTACGAGCGATCGAAGCGTCGTGAGGCGTATCAGCGTTTGTACGAACTTGTAATTTTGTATATTTATCGGCTAAAGCCATTAACTCCTCGAAATCACCTGATAACTCAGCGGCTTTTGTCTCAACCTGTCCGACATAGACTTCTCCGGTCGTACCATTGATAGAGATATAATCACCTTCTTTCAAAGTCACGCCATCAACGTCTACAGTCTTATTCTTATAATCGATGTTCAAGGCACCAGCACCGGATACGCAGCACTTCCCCATACCACGAGCTACAACAGCGGCATGAGATGTCATACCTCCACGAGCGGTAAGGATACCTTCTGCGACAGCCATACCGGCCAAGTCTTCCGGAGAAGTCTCAATACGGACCATGACAACCTTTTTGCCATCGGCATGCCATTTAGCGGCATCATCAGCGAAGAATACGATCTGTCCGGTAGCGGCACCCGGTGAAGCCGGCAAACCTTTTACCCACACTTTCGCCAGTTTCTCGGCTTTTTTATCGAATACAGGGTGAAGCAACTCATCTAATTTATTCGGCTCGATACGGTTCAACGCTGTTTTCTCATCAATCATACCTTGATGCAATAAGTCGATAGCGATTTTCACCATAGCGGCACCGGTACGTTTACCGTTACGGGTTTGCAAGAACCAAAGTTTACCCTCTTGTACGGTAAATTCCATATCTTGCATATCCCGATAATGATCTTCCAATTTCTCTTGGATAGCGTCTAATTGCTTATAGATTTCCGGCATGGCTTCTTCCATGGACGGATATTTAGCGATACGTTCTTCTTCTGAGATTCCGGCACGTTCAGCCCAACGTTGTGAACCGATCTTCGTGATCTGTTGCGGGGTACGGATACCTGCTACAACATCCTCACCTTGAGCGTTAATCAAGTACTCGCCATTAAACAAGTCCTCACCATTACCCGCGTCACGAGAGAAACAAACGCCTGTAGCGGAAGTATCGCCCATATTACCGAATACCATGGCTTGTACGCTAACCGCCGTTCCCCACTCGTCTGGAATACCTTCCATCTTACGATACAGGATAGCACGCTCATTCATCCAGCTATTGAACACGGCACAGATAGCGCCCCACAATTGCTCATAAGCGCAAGTCGGGAAATCCTGTCCGGTCTGGGCCTTAACGGCTGCCTTAAATTTAGAGACCAATGTTTTCAAGTCTTCAACGTCAAGCTCGTTATCTAACTTAACGCCTTTCGCTTTCTTTACTTCCTCGATGATCGCCTCAAACGGATCGATATCCTCTTTGCTTGTCGGTTTCATGCCTAATACGACATCTCCGTACATTTGAACGAAACGACGATAGGAATCCCAAGCGAAACGAGCGTTGCCCGTCTTACGAGACAAGCCTTCCACTACCTCGTCGTTCAAGCCAAGGTTCAATATCGTATCCATCATACCTGGCATGGACGCACGGGCACCGGAGCGAACTGAAACTAACAGAGGATTGGCAACATCACCGAACTTAGAGTTCATTAACGTTTCGATATTAGCGATCGCCTTCTCAACATCCGCTTTCAGCAACTCTACGACTTTATCTTTGCCTAACTCGTAATACTCTATACAAACTTCTGTTGTAATCGTGAATCCCGGAGGAACCGGTACACCAATCAGATTCATCTCGGCAAGGTTAGCGCCTTTACCACCCAGCAGATTTCTCATATCTGCCTTACCTTCGGCTTTTCCATTTCCGAACGTGTAAACTCTTTTTCTTTCCATATTCGACAGTATTGAATTTAGATTCTAGTTTTGTTGATTTCAACTGTTATATTGCTATCTCAACTTTGCAATGCTGCAAATATATGCTATTTCTACTTTGCAAGCACGAATAGCGTTAAAGATTTTTACATGTTTTACAACTATTCTTTACCATTTATATCCAGCAAATGCTTACATTTGCGTGCGGAAGTTTGTTGACGCTTCCATTTCCCATCGGATTTCCCGCCTATCTCTTTGCCCCTTACATATAATATATGATCTTTTTCTTTTATTTGTCTATTTATTTCCAATAGGAAGACTCAGGAGTTTTTTGCTGAAGAAACTTTAGTTTCTACAGCATGAAACTAAAGTTTCTCCCTAGTGGAACTAAAGTTTTTCTATAGCAAAACAAAAGTTTTCCTTATAAGAAATTTTAAGAAACTGCAATATATTGATTTATAAACACATACTATACATCCCTTTCTGTCCATAATCATATCTTCATCAATCTTGATAGAATAACGAGAACTGTTTGCCGGACTCATTTAAGTATATAGAACGAAGCTCTTTGTTCTTAGCGGAATTGTAAGTATTTTTGCGAAGCGAATTTAAAACTTAACGACATTGGCAAGAAAGAAGAAACAGTTGCCTATATTAGAAAAGGTAACCATTACGGACGTAGCCGCCGAGGGCAAGGCTATCGCGAGAGTGAACGATATGGTGGTATTTGTACCCTTCGTCGCTCCGGGAGACGTGGTTGATATTCAACTGACCCGTAAGAAGAATAGTTATGCGGAGGGGAAACCTGTATATTTCCATGAGTACTCGGCCAAACGTGCGGAGCCGTTTTGTGAGCACTTCGGTGTCTGTGGAGGTTGCAAGTGGCAACATCTTCCCTATGAGGAACAACTTTACTATAAGCAAAAACAGGTCTACGATAATCTTACCCGCATCGGGAAAGTCGAAATGGAAGAGAAACTTCCGATCTTAGGTTCCGAGCGCACGACTTTCTACCGGAACAAGCTTGAGTTTACTTTCTCAAACAAGAAATGGCTTACGGAGGAAGAGATCCAGTCCGGTGCCTCTTTCGATTGCATGAATGGTGTCGGGTTTCATATACCGGGGATGTTCGATAAGGTATTGGACATCCATAAATGTTGGTTGCAAGATGCTATATCGAACAAGATCCGTCTTTGCGTCAAGGAATATTGCCTATCTCATGAGGGATATCCTTTCTTCGATTTACGGAACCAAGAGGGATTCGTTCGTACGTTGATGATCCGTACGGCATCCACTGGGGATTTGATGGTCGTATTGGTTTTCTTCCATGAGGATGTAGAGCGCAGGGAAGCGTTATTATCTCATCTGGCGGAACGATTCCCGGAAATCACGTCCTTGATGTACGTCATCAACGGCAAATGTAATGACACGATCACCGACCAAGAAGTTCTCGTATTCAAGGGAAAAGATCATATCATCGAGGAGATGGAGGGGCTTCAATTCAAGGTAGGTCCTAAGTCTTTCTATCAGACAAACAGTGAACAGGCTTATAATCTATATAAAGTGGCTAGAGAATTTGCGGGTCTTACCGGAAATGAGATGGTGTACGATTTATATACCGGGACAGGTACGATCGCTAATTTCGTCTCTCGTCAAGCAAAGAAGGTTATCGGCATCGAATACGTACCGGAGGCTATCGAGGACGCAAAAGTGAATTCCGCCTTGAACCATATAGAGAACACGCTTTTTTATGCCGGTGATATGAAAGATATCCTTACGCAGGATTTCATAAACCAACACGGACGTCCGGATGTTATTATTACCGATCCACCACGTGCCGGTATGCATGATGATGTGATCAACACTATTCTCTTCGCCGAGCCGGAACGTATCGTTTACGTTAGCTGCAATCCTGCTACGCAAGCCCGCGATTTGAGTTTGTTGAGCGTGAAATACTCCGTCAAGAAAGTCCGTCCGGTCGATATGTTTCCTCATACACATCATGTGGAGAACGTGGTTTTGCTTGAGAAAAAATAAACATATAATATAATGTATAGGAAATACGTCCCCTTTCTGCTCTTTTTGTTCTTCTTGTATGGTTGCAACGGTAACAAACAAGAGGAGAAAGAGGACGTTTCCGTTTTCGTGGATTTACCGCAACTGAAAGCGGAAGGCGAGATCACGGCGGTGACTTTATACAGTTCTACCTCCTACTTCCAATATAAGATGCAACCCATGGGTTACGAATACGATCTGATAAACGATTTTGCCAAGAGCCAAGGTTTGAAATTAAACATCAAGGTCGCCGAGAATCCTGCCCGCCTGATCGAGATGCTTGAAGCCGGTGAGGCCGATGTTGTAGCCTACCCTATCCCAATCAATAACAAGCTGAAACAAGAGGTCATTTATTGCGGCCGGGAGGATATCTCCAGTCAAGTATTGATACAACGGGCCAATAAAGGCGATAAGCTTCTTACCGATGTCACTCAATTAATCGATAAGAATGTTTACGTAAAGCCTAACACCAAATACTCCGAACGACTGAAGAACTTGGATGAGGAACTCGGCGGAGGAATCCATATCCAAAAAGTGGAAAATGACTCCATTGCTACCGAAGATCTTATCGAGATGGTCTCCTTGGGCGAAATTCCCTATACGATCAGCGATGATAACACCGCCCGCCTAAACAAGACTTATTATTGGAATATCAATGTCGACCTAAAGGTTAGTTTTCCCCAACGCTCTTCATGGGTGGTAAGGAAAAGTAGTCCGGACTTGGCGAAGGCCATCGATGAATGGGCTTCCGATAAAACGGGTAAACATTCTTTCAAGGCAGTTACTAAGCGGTACTTTGAATTAAGCAAGCGACCTTTTACCGCAGATATTCCGGAGGTAAAGAATGGACATATTTCCCCGTATGACCCTTTTTTCAAGAAACATGCGAAAAACATCGGATGGGATTGGCAGCTGCTGGCGTCTATTTCCTATCAAGAGTCTCATTTCAATCCTACGGTTGTATCGTGGGCCGGTGCCGAGGGGCTTATGGGAATCATGCCAAATACGGCGAAGGCATTAGGTGTCACCCCGCATGAATTGAAAGATCCGGATACGGGAATCCGTACGGGAGTAGATTGTTTACGGCGCTTCCGTCAAGGTTTTTCTGAGATTACGGATCCTGAAGAAAAAGTCAAGTTTACCCTAGCGGCTTACAACGCTGGGATCGGACATATTTACGATGCGCAGCGATTGGCCCGAAAATATGGAAAAGATCCCAATAAATGGGATAATAATGTAGCGGAATATATTCGTTTGAAAAATGATCCCGAGTATTATAACGATCCTGTTTGCAAGCATGGATACTTGCGTGGCTCAGAAACATATAATTACGTGCGGGAAGTGTTGGAGCGTTATCATTACTACAAGAAAAAGTCATAGTTATAAAAAAATTCATAGCTATGAGTGAAAGTAGTCATAACTATGAATTTTCTGCAAGTAAATGCCACTTAAAAATTATAGGCGACACCTATGCCTAATATTTCCTTGAACTGGACCTTCGCCCCCCGTTTCTCTCCATTATCCTCAAAAGTTTTCACGTCGTTATCATATTTAAGCGTCGTATTGAGTGTAGCGGACAGGAATTTATTAATCTTCATGCTTATCAATACATCCCAATTGACATCGATATTTCCGAATTGATCGCTATAAGGAGTAAAAAAGTCAGCTGTAGTAATCAAGTTCACGTTTTCCATCACGATTAATTCCGCACGAGCTTTCAGGTAAGCTCCCCATTCCATTCTGAAGCGATCTCCCGGATCGACCCCGAAAGCTCCTAACTCGGAAAGGTAATCATCCTCCACGAAAGTCATCTTCGTGGAAGCCGGAGAAAGATAAACCGAATAATTGCTTTTGGGACGATATTCCATACCTACGGAGATATTCGAATACGCCGGCGCAAAGAAGTTCGATATATAATGTGTCTTATCCGGATAATTATATCCTTTGGCAAACTGGGTGTTTAAATCTCCCATCAACGTATAATACCATACATTATTGGTGGAATATCCTAATTGGGTAGACAGGGTTATATTATCGGTACTTTTCCTCATTCCCTGCGATTTAGTCTTTGATAATCCGTAATCGAGAGCGAGATTGGTTACCCATAACCAGTCACCGCTTTTATGTGTTAATGTCCCATTCAGATACGCATTTCCGGCAACAGAGTTCTCACCGCCAGCCGACCAATTCGACATCGCCGTTTGCGACAAGTTCAAACCTGTCACACCTTTCAGTACC
Source organism: Parabacteroides sp. AF21-43 (assembly GCF_003635435.1). Taxonomy (NCBI): domain Bacteria; kingdom Pseudomonadati; phylum Bacteroidota; class Bacteroidia; order Bacteroidales; family Tannerellaceae; genus Parabacteroides; species Parabacteroides sp. AF21-43. The sequence continues at coordinate 102,623 of NZ_QTMG01000003.1, forward strand.
CATTTGCCTTCCTCATATCCTTTATCATCCGTTTGACTATATGTGATTGTCGTTAATGCGACAAACAATGTCATGAAGAATATACGTTTCATATTGTGATATATTTTAGTTATTAAAAAATAAGACGTCCTATCATTTAAACAGGTTTGATTAATTTTTGTTTAGAAAAGCCTAAAGTTGAAAGGATGTCACATTTGTTACACCTTTATACGGATAAACCCCTTATTTTTGTATCCGATAATTAAGTAATTTGATTTATGGAACAGTTACATGCACACGAAGTCCTTCATATGATGGAGGGTAATAGTTATTCAGAAGCTTCTTTAAAAGAAGCGATCGTTAAGACTTTTGGTGAGGATCAGCGTTTCTATACTTGTTCGGCAGAAAATATGGATACGGATGAGTTAATCGTATTTCTGAAACAAAAGGGGAAATTCATGCCTGTCGAAAATGGTTTCACGGTAGATATTACAAAGGTTTGTAATCATTAAAGATTCTACGACACTATCAATGACTCTAGGCTAAATCAAAAGAATTTAGCCTAGAGTCATTTGCCTAAAGTTAAAAAAGACTTTCGATTCTACTCAATGGATAATACTATTCCTATAAATAATCGCAAATGATTTTTGCATCAATTCATAATCTTTATCAGAGACATAACTTGGCCTACGGTTACCCGCGTGATTTATCATCCAGACAAAAGACTCTATATACTTTAGTATCTTATTTGACTTATCACTTTTTATACGTGACAAATAATCCATTTTTCCTAAAAGATAATTACTCACTTCAAAAACACTCATCTTATTACACTCATTCAACAATGATATTAATTCAAGGTCTTCCATAATCTTTATTTTTATTACTACAAATATAATATATTTAATCAAATAAACAAATCATATAGACAGATTTTCATCTTTAATTCTTTTACATAAAATAGCAAAAATGGAAAATGAACACATCTCTAAATTATATACCACTAATCTAAATGAGATCATTGAAGTTCATTGCCATTAGATAGGAAGTAGTTTCCTTAAAAAGAAATCAGATGGTCCTACAACAATAAAAATAGGCTTAAAAGAAAAATATTTAATAGATTTGTTTTGATATTCAAATAATAAAGATTATGTTTGATGCGCATTTTGTTGCAAGTGAAAATATTGGGGATTTTTTGACGTTCTGGAATAACACAGACAGCAACCCGGCAAGTTTTGTACTACCGGGTTGTTTTTTATCCATGATTGATCCTATACGTGTAAAAGTGTGAGTCCGAAAACCTACCATACCTGCGAGCCTTCCAACAAACATTCTATAGGCCTTTTATGTTATGGTTGTAAATGGTCTATTTATGCTTACTGGTTTTTTAAATACCTTAGCGACAATAATAAGTGTGACAAGCCTTCTGATTGTCACCTATGGTGCATTAATCGGAGTCATCTCATTTTTCAGAAATGAACTTAAGCGACTTACTGGTAATTATTCCATTACTAACATAAGAAAACTAAGAGCTGTATTCGGTACATACTTACTTCTCGGACTAGAATTTTTGATAGCGTCAGATATCTTAAAAACAGTATTGGAACCAACACTTAATGAATTGGCCATTTTAGGTGGAATAGTCGTGCTGAGAACAGTTCTGTCTGTCTTTCTGAATAAAGAGATCAAGGAACTAGAGACTGAAAATAAAGATACCGAGTAGATCCCATAAAGTTTTCAAGGGAAAGTACAGAAAAATGGCGCTTAAGTCTTGCATGAACAGGATTTAAACGCCATGAAGTAAAGTTAGAAAACCAAACCGCTCGGCCTTCACAGGTGAAGCGGAAGTGGATATATTGCCTTAAACTAATACCTTATATTATTACAACCAGATTAAAGATCATAATGTTTATGCTTTTGATGAATTTCAATAGCCAAAATAAAACAGAAAATAAAAATCCGCATCCAGCGTCACTGCTACATGCGGATCAAAAATAACAAACTCTTACAAGAGTTAGGCACTACATAAAGTTGTATTATACTAATAAGCAGACTGAACCACATCAAAGTGTTGATTCCTTATGTTGTTTTTTTCTCATCATTTACATATTCCAAAATGTCGCTTGGCTGACAGTCTAATGCTCTACAAATTGCCTCTAGGGTACTAAAACGAATTGCTTTCGCCTTTCCCGTTTTTAAGATAGAAAGGTTAGATAATGTCAAACCAACTCTTTCAGAAAGTTCGTTCAAAGAAATCTTCCGCTTTGCCATCATTACATCTAAGTTTACAATAATAGGCATAATTAAACTGTTAAGTCATTCTCTGATTTCATATCTATCGCATTTTGCAATAATTTTTCAAATACAGCCACGGCTGTCGCAACTACGATAGCGGCAAAAGTAGTTACGATACAAATGGCAAGAAAACCTGCGGGGTCATCTTCTGTATTATGGGTCAACCTTATAAATAGTCCTGCCACCACGATTAAAATACTTAGTAAGATCGCACAATGCTTTATGTTCTTCAAAGTCTTTACAGAGTTTGTTGAAAACACTTTATTTTGCCCAATATAACCGAGCAACCTAAAAGCATTGTACAACGCAACAAAAAAAGCGATTGACGCTCCATATCCATATAAGATAAATGGATCAGCGTAAGTACTAAATAAATCTAGGTGTGTGGCTCGTCCCTCAGTTAAGGGAAACCAAATCAAAATAATAAGTGCCACAATACCGATAAGAACAATAACTGTTTGAAGAAATGCTGTTGAAATTCTTTTCATGACGTATGATGTTAATTTTAAACGACGTTGCAAATGTAATAAATATTTATTGATAAACAATAAATGAATAGCGAAATTCAAAAAACAGTCTCTTTCTCAAGCTAATTAAAAAATCTGGACTTGAATCGCCAGTGTAGTGTCGAAGTACAATGATCTCCCATTTGGAAGGGAGAATGGGAATAGAAGAAAAAAGAACGCCTACCTGAAAAGTGGTAGACGCTCATTGCATACGGTTATTGGGACAAATATAGAGTTTATTTCTATCTTGGATTATCCTATTCATTAATAACTACTTCATCTCTTCTCCCTTTTCATTAAAGATAGCGATAGCCTCCTTGCCCTCGATTACCAAAATCACCTTAAAGAGTTTACCTTCAGTCTTTTCCGCAACATATACCTCTTGGATCGCTGAATCCGGATAAGATTTTTAATTAAACAATCTATTCATATTAACGTAATCAATAGATATAGAACAACGGATATGCCGAATTTCGCCTATCTACAGATAATCATGACACACAACATCTTATATTTTAGCATTAACATATGGATTCCATGCGGAAACAAATAAAAATCCGCATCCAGCTTCACAGCTACATGCGGACCAAACAAATAACAAACTCTACTTATATGAAAAAACAAATACTACTAACAAATTATTATACGATGACTACTATCAAGGTGACTTCTGAGTCATTTTATAGTATAACAGAAGATTGTTTGAAAAGGTTCACCAGTAATTTCTTTTAGGCTGAGAGCTTTTCTTTTTATCGACTGTTTGAATATAAAACATTTCAAGCTGCAAATTGTTTTACAAACAAAGATAAAAATGATGATTGATCGGTTTGAGGCATGATTAAGAAGTTACTTTCTATATTATTGTTTATGATAATGCTCTTTGCCTTCCGGATGAATGCGGAAGCGGATGAGGAACACTTTTCTAACGGTTCCTATCGTTAGCGCACTAGGATTAACATTAAATGAAAGCGCTTCCGACGCTATGGTTGGTGGAGCAGTTACCCAAAACGACAAATTTCAAGTAAAACACGGCGATTACTCCTAAATATTTAGGGATAATCGCTTTTTTATGAATAGATTTCAAGTAAAATTAGGACATTTATCCAATTATATCCGTAATTTTAGCCCAATTAAATCAATAGCAATTATGGAAAGAATCGTTAATCATCCTATTTTAACAATTCCACAAGAGGGAGAACACACTTTTTTATTCAATGGCAAACCCGTAACGGGAATGAAGGGTTTTACCATCGCCGCCGCCTTACATCAGGCCGGCTATCCAGTACACAGTCATAGCGTAAATGGCCGCAACCGTTCGTTGAATTGCGGTATCGGTAAATGTGGCGCCTGCGAAATGCTGGTAGACGGAGAAGTAAAGCGTATCTGTATTACGAAAGTAGACAATGTAAAGGAAGTATCGGAAATAACAGTACAGAATTATACGACAGATTCCCAAATAGAACCCAGAGAAGAACCGGTAGAGATCTATCGAACCGATGTGGCCATCATTGGTGCCGGCCCCGCTGGATTAGCTTGTAGGGAAACCTTAAAAGAGCTAGGCTTGAACAGCATCGTAATCGATAGCAATGATAAGATTGGCGGTCAATTCTTGATGCAAACCCATGCATTTTTCTTTTTCGAGAAAGAGCGGCGCTTTGGCGGTATGCGTGGTTTCGATATAGCGAAAACTTTAGCCGGAGACGACCACTCTGGTATTTTCTTACATTCTACGGTCTGGGATATCCTACAAAATAAGCGTATCGCCGTAAAAGACATGCTTAACCATAAAAATTTTTATGTAGAAGCTCAAGCCTTGATAGTCGCTACTGGTGCGGTTCCTTTTATGCCGACCTTCGAGAATGATGATGTGCCCGGAGTTTATACAGCGGCAGTCGTACAGAAAATGATGAACGCTGAATTCACGTTACTCGGCAAAAACATATTGACAGTAGGCGCCGGTAATATAGGTTACCTAACGTCTTACCAATTGATGCAAGCCGGAGCGAAAGTCAAGGCTATTTTAGAGGCGATGCCCCATGAAGGTGGATTTCCGGTACAAGCGAATCGAATTCGCCGCCTTGGCATACCTATTTATACCTCTCATATGCTTTTGAAAGCCATTCCAAACCAGGATCGGACAGGTATCACCGGCGCGGTTGTCTGCGAATGCGAGAACTTCAAGCCAATCCCGGGAACAGAGAAAGTGATTGATGGTATTGATGTTATTAATATATGTACAGGATTGATTCCCGACAACCAATTGCTAACCAAAGGCCAATATACATTTGGAAAACGTTGTGCCGGCGTAGGTGATGCCGTACGAATCGGAGAAGGTACTACCGCCGTACTAAGAGGAAAGCAAGCCGCTTATGAGATCGCCCAAGAGCTAGGCGTACGTTTCAACTACAACGATTACTTACAAATATCTAAGGAATACATCGACTCCCAGCAACATCCGATCCGCATCAAGGAAGAGTCTCCAAGGCCCACTCCCGAACGTCAAGCCCAACGCCCTTTCGTTCGTTTGGATTGCCTATACGGTTTCGCTTGTAACCCTTGCTCTTTCGCTTGTCCTCAAAAGGCGATCACCAAAAGCTCCACCAGCGTAACGCCCGAGATCGATTACGAAAAATGTACCGGCTGTATGCAATGCGTATCCCATTGTCCGGGGCTGGCTATTTTCGGCTACGATACCCGGAAGCAAAACTTATTCTTACCGGTAGAATACGAGGTAGAAGAAGGTGCCGAGGTGTGGCTCGTCGATGATAACGGGAAGAAACAAGGCGAAGGTATCATTGAGAAAGTATTAAAGAAGCCGACAAAAACAAACGTGGCCCGTGTGAAAGCGGCAGGAATGGAAAACGATGCCTTATTGAATATCACAGGATTCATCGTAAAAGAAAACTATCCGGAGGAAATCGACTTCAAGCAAGAGCCGGAGTGTGAGTCGGAGACCTATGTTTGCCATTGCGAGGACGTATCTTTGGACGAGCTACTTTCCGCCATTGGGGATCGTAAATATATCTCCGTCGACGAGGTAAAACATATCACCCGCCTAGGAATGGGGCCATGCCGGGGAAAACGCTGCATACCCCGCCTACGCATGAAACTAAGGGAAAAAGGTATCGAACTGGTAGGCGACGCTACCCCCCGTGCTCCCCTATCTACCCGCTTCGTCCTAGGGGAAATGTATCCGCAGCGTCAGATAGCGGATACCTATAAAGTAGATTCCGGAAAGCAGGTTCGTAAGACGGAAGTCTTAATCGCCGGCGGAGGTATAGGTGGTAGCGCATTATTCCGTTATTTTGCGGAAGCCGGTAAAAAGACCGTGCTTATTAATGCGGATCGAGGATCATCATGGCGTAATATCGGTGGTGGTCGTCCAGCGTTCTCGATCCCCGAATTAGCGGAGATCGCCCGTAATAACCAAACGATATTCGAGGAGACACAAAAAGAATACGATATCCATTACCGTGAGATACGCTATATCACGTTCGCCCACGACGAGGCTACCTACAATGATCTGGAACGTTCCTGCGGTTGGTCCAACGCTTATTTGATCGACAAGAAAGACTTCCAGAAAGAGGTGTCTCCCTACTTCAACACGAACCAAAACACCTATTTCGCCGCACAAATCTCCCAGCATTGTTGGCAAGCTACCCCGGGGCGTGTGATAGACTTTATACGAAACAAAGGCAAAGAGCGGCAAGGTGAGGTTTTGGAAGACACACACCTAGTGGAAGTACACAAAAACGGTGGAAAATATCACGTCTTATTATATACGCATGATAAGCGATACATCGAATACGAATGCGATCATTTCGTGAACGCCCTCGGTTATAGCGCCGAGCGTTTCGCCCGCATGCTAGGCCTTTACACCGGCCTCTATCCGGTCAAGCACCAAGCGTTGATTACCCATCGCCTACCGAATCTGGGTAAAGACGGGGATATCCTCGATATGTTGATAGACCGCCGGAAACGTAACGACTTCTCCGCTGTCTACGGTCAGCAATTCGCCGAGACCGGACAGATTATCGCTTGCGCCTCCCCCGCTGTCGACGCTAAAGCGGAGATCAGCAACTTTGATGAGTTGAAGTTTAATACCCGTCGTTTCATGGAGATCATCTCCGAGGTGTTCTGCGATTGGATTCCATCGTTAGCCACAGTACCCGTACAAGCCACATGGTCCGGTTATTATGTAGAGCCTCGCTACATTATCGATCCGGATAACGGACTATTCGTCGGTTTGCAAGGTCACGGCTTCATGCTCGCTCAATACTTGGCTAAACTATACGTAGATAAAGCGTTAGGCCGTACCGTTCCGGATTATATGGAGCGATTGAGGCTCGATGGAGACGGAATTAGTGAGAAAGCTTTCAAATAAACTATAAATAAAACAAAACCTCCTCTACCACAATTGGTAAGGGGAGGTTTTGATAAAACCAATCTTTTCTATTTTTGTTATTCTATATCCATAAATAGTAATCATATGAATATAGAAACAACAGACAACTCCCCTTTGCTACAGGAATGTATAGAAGAATTGATCAGTAGTAAAATCGATGAGGGGAAAGGAAGAACCGCTGGGAATTACCGAAGCGCATGGAATAAATTATCCACCTTTTTAGGTCCGAGAGTAACGGAGTTTACATTTGTCGACTTAACGACCGATTTTCTTCATCACTATCTTTTATGGTTGATGCAAGGGGAAGATGGGAAACAGGCTCCCTTGAAACCGGGTAGTTTGGACTTCTACATTCGTAATCTAAAGACAATGTACAACAAGATCGCTCAAGATAAACAAATGGATGTTCCGAGAGAAAGCCCATTCTCCGGCCTGCAGATAAAGGTCCCACCCACCCGGAAAAGGGCTTTGCCAAGCCTCGACCTACAAAATCTGGCGACTCTTGAGCGGCCCAAGAACCCACACGCCTGTACGGCCCTTCACTTGGCTCTTTTCTTATTTTACGCTAGAGGTATGTGCTTCGTGGATGTCTTTAATTTGCGACACAGCAATATAAACGATGATTATATCCACTACGTACGTAGCAAGACTGGCGTAGCGATGCAAGTAAAGATCACCCCCGAGATGAAGAACATCATATTCTCTTATCGGCGTTTCAATAACCCGTGGATATTCCCTTTCTTACACGAGAAAATCAGCGGAGAGGGAGAAGTCACGGCCCAGTCTGCGCTTCGGAGAGTGAACCGCCACTTAAAGAAAATGGGAGAGCAATTACACTTCGAACAGCCATTCACTACCTATGTGATGCGGCATAGCTGGGCTTCCATGATGCTGGAGGCGAATTCGGAAATCGGCATTATCAGCCAATCCTTAGGACATATGTCCCTACGGACTACCGAGATCTATCTTGGCCGGATATCAGTATCTAAAATAGACAGGGCCTCCGATAATATGTTGAATAATTTGGTTCGCGGCTCTTCCTCCCGGCAAAGAAGTAAAAATAAGGTGATGGCTTTAAGAGACAATCCTCCTATACAAATAAAAGAGACAATCGGCAAGAAATGCAAGAAGCTCATTTCCTCGATTGCCTCTAAGTTATTCTCATTTATTTAAAATAGTTCATGCAGGAATGCCAAAGGGTAGATTCGTCAAGGCATTCCTGCACAGCCCTTAGAATGGATACTATTTCTCTTCACCAAAATTAACGGTATTCTCGACATTGTCCACATCATCAAAGACAGCCACGTTGCCGTTTGTTATCGTTACACGGAGGTCGGCACTATTAGGGCCGGCGATATTCACCGTCAGCTTATAATGATAATCCCGATAGACATTGTAATCGGTCACTAAGTCACCCCCAAGATAGAATTTATACTCTACATCGATCGGCGAAGAGTATGCTCCTCCACCCAAAGGATACTGATATTGCCCTCTTACCAATAGATAAGTGCATCCTTCCAAAGATCCGCCAGTCCCCGGCCCCATATCCTTCTTATTCTTCTCTTGCGCCGTGGTAGCTAAACCTGTACCCCGGATATTTTCCGCCATATAGAAAACTCCTTCTTTATCACCAAGTGATATTCCGGATACAGGTATCTCCTCCGTATAGAAATTAGTAGATAAAGGACTTGAAATCGTTGGATATGTCGAGTCGTCATCATATAGCCGGGTTACTTTAGGTACATTTGACATAATAACCGGTTTCGTATCAATTAACTTAAAATTGCCAGAGGCCACTGAAGAGTTCACGGTCACGGTCACTTTCGCGAACGCCCTGTACATACGGGATAATACGACCAACCTCATGTCAGCCTCTGAGCTAGAGGGATCCTTCGTATAGTTAGTCGGTCCCGAAGATAGTATATTAGTACCTGTTGGAGAGCCATCTGATGAATAAATAATACTTTTCGTTTTAGCCATCAATTCTGTTACAGAAAGGGACGTAGGGATACCACCTTCTTTTACAAATAACTTGGCGGTAACCTCCGTCGCATTCATATCCTCCGCATTTACGATGATATAAAACTCACTAGTCTCGTTCTTGAAACGCATATCATCCTTCATTAATTGAATCAATAACTGGTCATAGGTAGTGCTACTACTTCCCGGCACAGCCGTTATGCTATTCCTATCGGCAAAGACAGCTTTCAACAACTCGGTTCCATCCTTTTTAAACTGTAAAATCCATACATTATATATATTAGTATCTCCCAATTTAAGAATTTTCGGTTCCGTTCCCGCTTTCGTCTCTACATCAATCGTACCCGGTACCCTTAACAGGAACTGGAAAGCACATTCCTCCCCTCCTTCGGATGTTGATGGTATCATTTCCTCATTACTACATGCCCCTAGCAGCAAGCATAGTATACAAAATAAACTTATTCTTATTCTCATTTTCAGTTCCTCCTTATTCTCCACCAACGGGATCTGTCACATTTTTTATTTCCGTGAATTCCAATATACCCAGAGTCAGTTCTGTCTCCTTAAAGTCACCAAAGAACTTCAAGGTAAATTCAAAGCTATAGGACATACCGGGCAAGAAAGTCTTACGAGCGGTAGCATTGAATACAAAATGACCGGGCACAGATCCACCATTTCCATTTTTATCATAATCTACCGTTAAATCAATTACAAACTGTAATTCCGACCCGCTTAAAGGCAATACTATTTTACGTGGATCTGAGGTATGAGGCAGGCCTACAGCTACGGAATTATTGAAAGAGCTAAAATCCACTCCGTTGTTTTCATTCGCAACTCCATCCGAATACCATGCATTATCCCCTAGCCTATAAGTTCTTGAATCAGATAAGTTTTTCATCGTTATAAAGTTTACACGCAAGCCTTTTACAGTAACAGGAGATACACTAGCCGCTTTTACCGACACCTCCACTTGCGAGCAAAGCCGCGTGAACGGATTCGTCAAGGTAACCGACATCGTGTTTTGTCCCGCTTTCTGGGGCTGGACAGTTATATCGTTCATGAACGTATACATAAAATCTTGCCCATTTTGCACGGTCACCAGATTTCCATCACCCAATTCCGGCGCATTCTCTTCATTGTAGGAAGTGAAATAAAGGTTATATACACCGCGATACAAAAATAGGGCCTTGCCCGATTGGGCGGTGACCTTTCCATCCGCACCCACCACATAAGTACCTTCCGCCGAAGGAGTACCAGTTTCACCAGTCCCAGTCTTAGTACCGGTCTCAGTCTTAGTCTCCACCTTGAAAGCATAGACTTTAATCAACGCTTTATCATTCAAGGCTGAAACGGCCGCAGCCTTGGTTACGTTCGCTTGATAAAGATCGAACTCCAAGGCAACCTTATCACCTTCCCCTTCTTCCAAAAAAGATTCCTTTTGGCAACCCACCAACGTGACCAAAAGCCATAGACTTACAAAACTTAATACATATCTCATATCTCCTCCCTTCTTATTTAAATACCCACACTCGTATTCTGATCCGTACTATTTTGCCAATCGTATACGGTTACGCCCTCGAATGTACCTTCCATCTTATCAATACGTATCTTATAGACATAATGATAACCCGCCAACCATTTCACCCCGCTTTCGGAAGAAATAGAGGCAGTTTCAAACTCACGTTCCACCCCATCTACATCCACTGTCAAACGGAACGACAATACTTGCTCGGCAGCGTCCATCGGGGCTACGAGACAAGATATGTTCGGTTGCGTCAACGAGGTTTCCAATATTTTCGAACCGGTCAACTCTATCGAGGATGTCCCCGCTAGGCCATTCAGACGCCCTAGTTCCTCCCCTGTCCCGTTCAATCGCATGTCCGCCTTACCGATTTGCAGACGTCCGGTGTTACTACGTATATCTATTTTTTTCAGCGTTAAGATCTCATCGCTGGCATTCGCAGACTTATAGATATAGAAACTCACCTTTGTCAAGGCATGGAACAATTGAAGGCTGATTATTTTTGAGGTTTTGGAAGCCTGAACTGGCGTAGCATAAAGGTAATCGATCTGTTTACCATCGAATGTATCCGCATCCCGGACCGTGACCTCGACAGAGTACACGCCGGAGGAGGCTGTTACGTTAATGGCCTTACCTTCTTCTTCCGTAGGATAATAAGCATACACATCCGTAGCGGTACTACCCAGCAGTGGCGCGGATTCACATCCCCATGTTACTCCGGATTTGGAATACACCGGATTCACCCATGTATCACTGGAGTTCTTCAAATACAATTTCACGTTATCCACAGAGGTAGTCACAGCCTTCGTAACAGCGTCGTCAGCCAAAGAGACCGATCGCAGCTCAAGGGTGGAACCTGCCTCCACCTCCGGTATCCCGTCTGACTGGCAAGCTCCCAACAGGGAACAGAGGGCCAATCCCCAACCTAGATTATATAAATTTCTCATATTCTTCATTCTTTATAGATTTTAAATGGATCAAGTGGCGCTAATAGGATTGTCGGGAACCGTTGTCTCCGTAAACCCCATTACTTCCACAGAAGTCAATATCAATTCATCGGATGACGTGAAGTTATATACATAGTTCTTACTAGCCCCAAATGTGTATGCCGGCTGAGTAAATGTTTGTTGTGTAGCCTCTGGACTTGAAGCACCGTCAAGCGTACGGGAAACGCTTAGCTTGAAACTCATATTCGCTCCCGGTCTTAAGATACAGACGAAAGTATGCTTATCGCTAGCTGCGGCATTATCCCCTGTATGCAACATCTCGATCGTTTCAGAAGAAGAGGCACCAGTCCGGATGCCATTGCCTGCCAAGGTAGCCGTCACATTCCTATATTTTGTAGTAGCACCCCCTGATGAGGCATAATTAATTGAGATCGTGATCTTCGCCGCTACTGGCATAAAGGTAAAGTTTACCTTGTTGCTACTCAAGGTAACGTTAGAGCCGCCTTTCGCTTCCAGTTTATTGCTTTGCCAGAAATTCTCATAGGATTTCTGGTCTTGCAGAATAAAGGTGAAAGCTGCCGGATATGAGGCCGAGAATGAAGAAGCCGTAGATGATCCGGAAACCGTCAACGAGCTTCCCGCCGTTTTCGGAATCCACCCGTTCGTGGCATCCTTTCGGTAAGTCACGGTCTGGCTCCCACCATTAATCTGTATCTCATCGTCCGTACTAAAGCTACTCTTATCATAGTTCGTAGCGTCGACCGCACGGGTAGACAGAGAAGAAACGATCTCCGCCGTCACCTCCAAGGGCTGTCCACCTTCCAGATCCACCTCTGAGGTACAGGCGGGGGTGAGCAATAGCAATAAGCCTCCGGACAGGTGGAGCATGGTTTGTCGTATATTCATAGTATAATGTATCATAATGCTATATAGTTGTTAAGTTAAATTTCCTCCAGCCATGATCTCATCCGTCCATTTGCCGATGGTACAACTTTCCGGGATCAGCATGTCGTTATGCAAGGTCAAATTATATGTATAGTGGTAACCGGTCCGCAAGGCACAACCCGTTAAGGTAGCCTTGTAGGTAACACCATCGCAAGTGAGAGAGACCGTTAGATCCGTAGCGGAGGTTCCCGCGCTACCACCTACAGCCCTTAGGATACCACACCATTCATATCTCCGGGATGCATCGCCCGGGTAAGGCCGATATAGCGTGATCGTCTGGTTCGTAGATACAGCCGTACGTATCCCCGTCGCCGCTACCGTAACGGCATCATTGGCGATAGAGGTCTCACGCTTCACGGTAAACTTCAAGGTCAACTTCGAATTGACGTGCGTAAATGGCTTGCCGGTCGACGTAAAGTCCAGCGTACCGTTGCTGGATGTGGCATCACCCGTTTTCAGCAGGTTACTGGCCAGATAAGCAGCGCTCGTGGTTTGAAACTGGTTGATGGCCGAGTAATCCGCCGGAAACTGCGCCGAATACGTAACGGCAGGCTCCAAGGTCACAGGCGAGGTTCCCACCACGGTCCATGCGGAAGTCCCGTCATACCGATAGCTGGCCGATTGGGAAGCCGCCGTCCCACTTGCCTTTTTTGTCCTTGTCACCTTTATCTGATCGCCGGAAAGGAAGGATGTCCTATCGAAACCATTATCCGAGCTAATCGCCTCGCCGCTTTTGGTAACAGGGCTGATCTCGGCAAATACCGTCACCGGGATTCCCTCCGGAGCGGAAAGCCCCGTCTCTATCCCGTTCGTGCAACCGGAGAGAGCCAGCGCCATGTTTAAGGCTCCCATCCATGCTAAACTGAGGTTCATGTAATTCATATTCATATTTTTCTTTTTATGCCGTAATTAATAGCCGCCGGGCTTAACGTCTCCCGTTCCCGCTGAACCGCTCTCTGTCCAAGGGAGGATATCGGCGTTCACTGTAATCGCCCGGTTGGATAAGGTTATTTGTATTTTGTGGGTATGTCCTCTTTTCCAAGTGATCTGACTTAAGTTGGCGGATAACGTCCGGTCATCCGTAGTGTCATCCCGCTTGCCGACCACTACCGTAAGGGTCATGTCAACCGATGCCAAAGGAGCCACCAACCCATAGCCTACCTCCACCGGAACACCCGCGGCACCGCAAAGTATGGCAGTGGTATTACTCGACACATCGTTTTTAGGGGTAAAAGTGAGTTCGGCTACCTTTGTTCCTCCACCAAGCGCTCCATCCGCGATCCGCATCGTTCCCGTGCCGGTAATGAACGCATTGGAGGATGTTTTCAACGTTATCTTCTTCACGTAATCATAGGTCGCATTCACGGAACGTCCCGTGGCGGATTGCATCGTGAAGGAAAGGCGGGCCAGCGCATGTTGCAAGTAGATTTCCGGCTGATAAGTACCGCTTGAGGGGGAACCGCCGGACGGCGTGGTATTGCTGGCCGTAATAGCGATAGCCTCTCCTACCGTGTTGCTGGCGGAACCGTACATATAATCGGTAGCGTCAGAATCCCATCCCTTGCCGCCATAGAAATTCTGGTGAACGGGAAGGGTGGTCGCTATAGTATGCGTCGTGGTAGTCGTTGATTTTGTCAAGATGGCGTTCGCCGGGCTATAGGCATAGATCCGGGCCTTTACACTCGATAAATTCACAGTGGGATCGCCTACCCAATCGTTTCCGCCGCTACCTACCGACTGATAGGTGAAGGTGGAAAGGCCAGCATTTCCCGCCGTACCAACCCCGCCATAGGGAGTATAGCCGTCCTCTGCTTTAGTAACGAAAAGTTTTACCGCGTTAATCCTTCCCTCACCCTCCGTCGTGGAGGTTCCGCTTATGATGGAGCGGGTCTCGACACCGCTCATGTGGAATACGGGTTGTAAGAATGCCCCTGTCGTGTCTTCCGGCAAGGAGTCGTCGGAGGAGCAGCCGGATAAGAGCGCCAGTATCGCCAACAGGCCTACACCGAGGTGTAGCGGACGTGTGTTTTTGTAAATATCCTGTATCATAGGTCGTATAGTTTTTTTAGATAGTCGTACTTGTATTGTCGGATGATTCATTCGTCCACCCTACCACATTGAAGCCGTCCAGCTTAAGGCCGGTACCGTGGATGGAGATGGTGTATGTATATTTATTTCCGGCGGACCATTCGCCACCGTCGGTAATGGTGTCTAGTTTCATTTCCTTGCCATCTACTACGACGGTCAAGGTAGCGGCGGTAACATTTGCAGTGCCGGAGGGGAATGGTACGCCGTAATTGATGAACTCGATTCCGTCTGTGGTAGCGGCAACGGTTACGCCGCCATTTACCGTGTACTCGTACTTTACCAGTGTACCCGCCTTCGCTCCGGTTAGGTTGCCGAGGGCTCCGTCCTTTAGGCTCATGGTGGTGGTACCATTCGTTTGTAGTGTCGGGATGGGGCGACTATAGGTTATTTTTGTCAGGTTGCAAGGACCGGCGTAGTCCGTGTGTTTCTTGAACTTTAGGCTTACCAAGCAAAAGGCATGCTTAAGGCCTAGGTTTATCTTCTCGCCTTTTGAATCGGAGGCTCTGTGGCCGTTATCGGCTATGGGTTGAGTTGTTCCAAAGGTATTCGTGGAAGTGTTATAGGCTACACCATACATATAATCGTTACCGGGAACTGTGAAATCCAAGGAGGAGGCATTCGTTACCGTATTCGAATAGACTATGGCATTAGCCCGTACCGGGATGGTATAGACCGGGGAAGAGGCATTTCCGGCCGCGGTTATCGTGGTGGCATCCGTGACTGGATAGCAAGAGTAGACTATGGCTTGCTGGGTGCTTAGCCAGATCGTTTGATCCTTACCGTTTATCGTAGCGGGTTTTAAGGAACCCTCTTGGAGGGTGTATTGACCGTATGTACCTTGGGGGGATGTGCCGTAATGGTTTTCACTGGTCTCGTTATTTACGGCATATAAGCCGATGGCCTTTATATCGCCGGATGTGGCAGTGGCCTTGGTAAGGGCTACGCTGGCGATCTGCGGGGACAGGGCGACAGGGGTATCCGGATCAACCGGGGGTACGATGGGGTCTTCGCCATCCTCGCCGCCGCAGGCGAAAAGGGAAAGCGATACTGTTGTTAATAATAGGTATCTATACGGTTTCATATTTATCGTTGTTTATATTGTTCGTTTATTTGCCACCCGGTTTTATTATTACCACCCGGTCTGATTGTTACTACACAGATTTCGTGTTTTGTATTTCGTGTTTCGTGTTTTGTTGTAGAGACGGGGCGTGCCCCGTCTCTACAACCCTAGACTGTAAGTTAATTAACTTTCAAATCATCATTGCCGGTTACGGTGCCCCAAGCGGCTACGGTTACGGTGCCTATGGATAATTCCTTACCGCTAAGTTTTACGGTATAGATGTTTTCTTTCCCCTGCTCCCAAGTAACTCCTGTCGCATTATCAGCTAACGCTACCTCATAATCCGCTCCATCAATCGTAAAGATGGCTTTGGTATTATTTAGGGCTTGGTTAGTTATCGGCAAAGCCAAGATGCTGAATCGGTATGAAGCCCCTTTAGCTGCATTATCGTCTGATAAACCAGAGTCTCCTTTCTTTTTCAAGGTATAAGTAGCGCCAGTAGCAAACTCACGGATATAAGATCCCGTTGTCAAGGAACTATTATTAGCCAAGGTTCCCTTATCAATATTCATCGTAGCAAGAGGATTGCTATTACCGCTTACCTTTTGATTAGGTACATCCTTCAACTGTATCTTCGATAGCACACCTTTATTCTTATAAGTTCCATCATTGTAAATGCGGAAACTAACCAAAGTCAAGGCATGCTTCATGGTTAGATCAACAGAGGCATCTATAGAGGTTTCCTTTTTCGTGTTGCTCGCAGTTATCCAATTCGTCTCAGAGCTACCTTGGTCCGCCCACATATAATCGATTTCACCTTTCGCTGAATTAATCTTTGCCTTATTGGTATTTGTCGTTTCAGAGTTGTCTATTAATGTCGAGGGATAATCCCTATGCGCATCATCAGTCGTTCCAGCAAAGACCGTTACTGGGATTGTGGAGTTATCCGTAGCGGTATTATCAGATAATACTAGAGCTGTGGTTGTGGCTAACTCTTGATTTGTTCCGGGCTGATAAGCCGGATAATAAGCGTATATCTTTGCCACTTCGGAGGTCAGATATATTTTCTTATTCTCTCCACTTTTCCAGCCTGCGGTTCCTGTTGTCGAATAAGTATATAATGCGTAATTATTGCTTTTCGCATTCGTATAAGGATCTTCACCCGATACGACTGTCCCCTTTAAGCGTGCGTACACCGCCACGCTTTTCATGACATCATCTTTGCTAGCGTTAGCTTGGGTACCCGAATTTATCACGCTTTTCGTAAGCGTCACCCCCGCCGTAATCCCCAGCTCTACGGCATCCGGCTGGTTGGAAGGGAGGATGGAGGGGATATTGTCCTCGTTGCTACAGGCAGCCAAGAAGAAGGGAGAAAGAAAGAGTAGTTTATAGTTTATCAGTTTTCTCATGATTACTTTTTTTGATTCGTTCTATTAATTGTTCAATTCGTTTAGTCAGTCAGTGGATCAAGTCTAGGTTGCCATCGACATACGAGGGAGTCCATTCGGCTACCTCCACGGAGGAGATACCTAAAGAGGCATCGTAGATATCCAACGTGATCACGTGAGAGAAACCGGGCTTGAAATTATCCTCAGATATTTCATCACCCATCTTTACGGATACGTCGGTAAAGGTACCGATCGAAGTCTCGACCGTTATTTTTACATTGCCCGGATCGGGTGTAGGCGGCAGATACAAGCAGCCCAGATCGATGGGACCGACATTTGATGCCCCTACCGTGGCGTTGCCGGCAGGCTCAAGGATCACTTCCGAGGAACCGGAGAAGACAGCCTCGCCCGTAGCCAGCGGAACATTTACCGCCGTAGGTATGCTTTTCACGATAATCTTGTTCACCTTCACCTCCAGTCCTCCGGCATCATGCTTCTTTGCCTTGAATACCAGCTGGGTAAGCAGGTGGGCGTAATTCAATGAGCGATTCGCCTCGACCCCGGCGACGGTATTGCCCGTAAACCGGTTACCATCCCACTTATTACCCGCCAAGGGACCGGCGTACATCAAGTCCATATGCCCGTCAAGGGTATAGCTTACGGTACCCTCGGCGGCATCGTACGAGTTATCGCCCGCCACGGGAGATACGCCGACCAGATACACGTTCGCTCCCATGCGGGGATAATGGTGCTTACGAGAGGCATCCCATGAGATACTCCCGCCTACCGCCACATCAGCCGTCCGCTCTACCCATTCCTCGTAGAATACGGCGTCGGCCCAACTCGTGGTCACGTCGGATACGGGGGTGGAGAAACGATCGGCAAGACTCGTATAGTCGGGAACACCTGTGATGGCGTCGAGACGGGTCACGCAAAAGAGGGTGGTCTTGAACGCCTCCGCCTCTCCAACTTCCGCTTTCGTGCTTATGGACGTGTCCGGGTACGTCGCCCGAAGCTCGATCGGAGGATCGGCGGAAGGTATCTCACCTCCCGCCTCACCATTGTCCGAGCAAGCGGCCAACGATCCCATGACTATCATCGACAATATGTATGTAGAGAGTTGTCTCATGATGGTTGAGGGATATTTAGGATTATTTCAAGTCAACGGTTCCGCCGTTACCCTGTTTCCATTCGTTAACAGTGGCTTTCACTTCCAGTGCCTTCACATTTTCTCCTGTAGGTTTATCTGGCTCGGTAATGTTCAACGTAACCGTATGGGCATAGCCTTCTTGGGCATTCAACTTTTCACCTGCATTCTTTGAGTCCATCACCGGGACATTCAAGAAGGTACGATCCGTACCGCCTACGTTGATCGTTACGTTCAGCTTGATATCATTAGACGGAGCGAGCATCACTGCCGGGCTAATCGTAGAAGCTGTCGTGGAAAGAGCGGTTGTCGTGATATTCGGGACAGAGAAATCGGAAGCAGTAGCCCAATTCACGTCACCATTTGTCAAGTTTACGGATTGGGGCAATTGCGTGCCCAAAATCTTGATGCTCTTGATGGAGACGTTCTTTCCTTCCCATTCTCCCTTACCACCAGCTACGCTTGTGTAACTAGCGGCGAAAACCAATTGGGTGGTCTTGTGGGAAAACGTCAACTTACATCCCTCCTGACTTGGTAACGCTGCTGTTCCGGCATCTTGATCCGTACCGATCGTCATGACATCCTGCAATCCGTCTACCTTGCCGAAAACCACTTTTGAGGACTCGATTGTTCCGGAAGGAACGACCGCCGTAATATGGGAGTTTTTGGGACTCACTTCCGTATTATCATAATACAAGGTGGGAGTCAAGGTAATATCCGTCTCTTTCCCAGCCGTAAATACAGCGCCGGCTACGTTGGCACGTGTTTCCAATGCCTTTGTAGTTTCATTGATCACATTCTTGTAAACCGGATTAAAGCTACCCCAATCATGCTCGTGTCCGGAAGTCACGTCCACCATCACCACGATACCTTCCACCTGCGATCCATTCGTGATCGGGGCTTTAGTCGTGAGACCTTCCACGCTTTGTGTCAATTTGATCGCTACCGGAGCGTTCGCCGTACCCAAATCGGGAGTGATCACATCCTTGTCGTTCGAGCAGCTTGCCGCTAACAGGGCCACAGCCGCCATTGTCAAAATCTTTTTCATTTGTCTTGTAATTTTAAAGTATTAATAAAAAATATGAATTAAATAATCTGGTCTATAAATCGGCGTTGCCGCCATTGCCCGGTTTCCACGGGGTGACGGTTGCCGTTATCTTTACTTGGTACTCCTCGAAGGGATCCGGCTCCTTGGGTTCCTCGGGAGTATCGGGATCGTCCGGTTCCTCCGGATCAACGGGTATCTCAAGCGAGATCTCGATATCGTAAGCCCCTCCACTCTCGTTGCCCTCGCCGCCGAACGAGACGGGGAGATCCTTGAAATCCTGCCCGGAGGCGGGATCACCTTCCAGCGCGAGCGTCATGTCAAGCGTCAAGGAGGCCTTGGGCTGCACCAGCACGAATCCGGGGAGCGTCACTACGCCATCCACCACGGGGATACCATTCCCGTCATCGGAAGAATAGATGATCACCGAGCTGGTCTCCCCGACCGGGACCACCTCTCCATCCGACAAGGACACCTTAGCTACCGAGGCTAGCCCGTTCAGCTTGACGGCATGTACGCTATACCCGTCCGGCGCTCCCTTGACACGTAGGCGGAAGCTGAGTTGCGTCAGCAGGTGCTTATGGATCAAGGGCGTTTCCGTAGCGTCGAAACGGCGGGACAGGGAGCCGCTCCGCTCATCGGTCAGCATCAAGTCTTCCTGCCCCGTCAGCTCGTACCGTACCTCGCCGTTCACGTGGGGGGCGGCGGGGTGATAGCTGCGGATGAAAAGCGCGGAGCCGTCCGTGGGATAGTAGCGCTCCGGGTCCAAGAGGATATCGCCCTCCGTGGCCGTCCCCGTCCAATGCTCCGTGTAATCGCCGGCGGAAGTGCCTACGGCGATGGATACGGGCGTGGAGTCGAAAACGTCCACGGCGGCACGGGTCTGGATGCCGGTGTAAAGGCGGATCGGGACGGCGGGGCTTACCTTCAAGGAGAGATCCAGCGTATCACGGCCCGAGGACATGGCCTCATGCAGGCTCGCGGTCAGGTTCTCCTTGTAGCTGAAACGCTCGCCGCCGGCGGTCTCGAACGAGAGCGTGCAGACGTTGCTCCGGTCCGAGCCGTCCAGCGTCACCGTACCCAAGATACCCGCCACGGCTTGGTAAACGCCCGCCACGCCCGCAGCCGAGGCACGGAAATCAAGGTCGAGCACACCCACTCCTGTCGCTATCCGGTCGGACAGGCGCACCGACGAGGCTATCCCGTCCAAACGGCCCTCCACCTTCGCCCCGCCGAAGCCTTTCCCCGCGTCGATGGTAAGGCGCAAGATCCGGCGGATATCCTTGGGGGTCGATGAGATCGCGGTCTCATCGCCATCGGTCACCTTAATCCCCGTCACGCTCTCCACGTAAAGAGGGCTATCCAGCGATACCAGCAGGCTGTCGCTTCCCGAGGGAAGGGCGGCGGCATAGGCTTTCCCCAGATTCTCCGTATCGCCCAACCGGACCTCGGCGGGGTCGGCGCCGGCGACCAGCAGGGCGTACTCCCCCACCACGAGCCGCTCGCTCCACGACCACGTAGACGGCGTTCCGGCGGGCTCTTCCTTCCCCGCCACGCGGGAACCATCCGCCTTATAAGCGAAAACGGCCAAGGGAGTATCGCCCGTATGTCGCACGGATACCCGCAACAATCCCTCGCCGGAGCCGGGAACGGGTGGTTCCGGATCGTCCTTACCGCAAGCTCCCAAGACGAGGAAGCCGAGTAATAAAAAAGCTGTTTTTTCCGATAAATGTCTTAATCTCATATACTAGTTTATCTATAGTTTTTCCTTTCCCTCTGTACGGGCCGGTTCCCTGCCGTCGGGGAGGGTGTCTCCCTAGCGTTAGGGATGACGCCTCCCCAGCGTTAGGGACGATGCCTCCCTAGTGTTAGGGATGATGTCTCCCCTGTGCTAGGGATGATGCCTCCCCCGGATCAAATCTCATCCGGGCTCTCGGAGTCGCCTCCCCCGGCACCCACGGTGAGCGGCAGCTTGTACTCGATCGTGCGGGGAGACTTGAGCAAGGTGACGCCTTTCGAGAACTGCGTCACGATGCGTAGCTTGTACTTGCCGTCGGTCAAGGCCGGTACGCGGGCGATGATACGGCTGGGGTCGTTTTGCGTGAGGCGGCGGGTCACGGGCGTAACCTTCTCGCCGTCTTCCGACACGAAAAAGATACCTACCGAGCTGTCCGCCCCGTTAATACGGATACGGTCGCCCTCGATCAGTATGTCCTCGTTCGGGGTGATAGAGCCGTTGGACAATCCCGTGAAGGTATCGGTCACCATGCCGATGCGCCCCACCTCGGACTTGGCTCCTAGAACCTCGACGCCCACCTTGCTCAACGCGTCACGCATCTCGGCGGAGGGCACGATATCGAGCGTCAGCTTATGGATAGCGGGATCGAACTTCGCCGTCTCGCCTCCCCAAGGGCCCGTGATACGAGGCGTGTACTGGCACACCTCGGTGAGTAGGCTGTAGCCCATCATGAGGTGCTCCCGCACGATGCGGTCGCGTTGCTTGATAATGGACAGCAAGGTGTCATACTTGATCTCGGAACCTTCCTTGATGATGGCGTTGGCTATATTCTCGTTGTGCAGGGTGTCTTTTTGTGTCAATACCTCCGCTACGTAGTCGTTGTCGTCATCCTTGGTTAACAAATTCGGCCGAAGCCATACTTTCCAGTAATACTCGTTTGCCATGATTGGTTTGTTTTTAAGTTGTTTATAATTCGTAATGTGTGATCTTATTTGTTTGTATTCTTTACATGTCAGTTTGCTTGCACGCAACGGACGGCGAAACCGTAAGCCTTACCACTCACGGTCGCTGAAGGGGTCGTGGCCAAGTTGTATTTAAATTCAATGTACCAGCCATATTCATTATAATAATTTTTTCGTGAGTTCGCCCCGAATAAGGAAAAACTTGGAGCTAGTTCTCCATTAAACGAACAGGGGGTTCCATCAATATTACGCTCGGGGTCCCTTAAAAGACCGGTACTTATTTCACGCATCCTGAAAAAGGGGAACCACGCATAATCCCCTTGCGGTGTCTCATATTTTATTCCATTCATGATATGGAAGGAATTCTTGTTGACAGCGATCCCTGTCGTTTTCCAGTCGGAGTTTACTAACATTTGAAACTTGTTAGTACCCCACGAAAAACCACTCCAGATATTTTTCATTGCCGTATCATCGAAATCCGGGACTCTCCATCCGGCCGGGCATGGATCGTACAGGGCCTTCGCCGTAGGTCCCCACGAGCCATCGGCCGCCTTATAGCCTATATGGAATTTTGATGGATTCCGGATCGTATTCTCCAAACTGTTACTATTCACCTTTTCAAGATCAATAATCTCCCCATCCCCGTTAAACATTAATCCCTTGTCATCCCTTCCGCCATCGGCGGAGCCTGGCATCGGGTCTTTACGACCCCATTGATAAATATTGCCGTAAGCACGGGCGGATTCCAAGGGGTTTGTCGTAGACCACGTATTGCGAAGGGCTCCCAAATTGCGATCCATGATTACCTTGCCGAAGAAAGCTCCGGACGTGGCATCAGTCCATGCGTCTCCGGCGTACGTATGTACCGTGCCCCCGGCGCTAGCGCTCTTGGCCGTCCGGATAGCCTCTTCCCTGTTCGCCGCCGTGATCGTTCCCGACAGGCGTGCCGGCACGTAATCCGTGATCCATAGATGCCAGCTCCAGAGGATCGTGGCACCATCCACAGCGTACGCCGCGATCACGGCGTTGCCGCCTTGCGTGACCGGCACCCTCACGTGGACAAGGGCATTTGCCCTATCGCCGATATTCGTATAGTTCACCAGATTCTGATGGTTATAGCTACCCGCCTCATTGCTGACGGCGTAACCCATCACCAAATCACCCGAGGTTCCGGCGTCCTTGCTCTGCCACAAGACACGGACGCTACCGATCGTCTTATCGGACAGGTAGGTGTTCTCGCCACCCGAACCCGCCTCGTGCTTATAGGGGTTGAAGCAGATGTTCGTACCGGGACGCATCATGAAGCAGTTCGATGTCTGGACGAGGTTCGTGCTGATCACCGGGGTCTGATCCAGCAATCGGATACGGGGATCGCCACGGTAGTCGGTGTTCCGGATATTTATCGTATAGTGGTAGTTCGTGTTCTCCAGCAAGTTGAAGTCCGACACATCCTTGCCTCCCAGGTAGGCACGGTAGTACATGCGTTCCAACCCGTCATTGTTGTCCACCACGAACTCCATATAGGTAGCCGAGGTATGGGCGTATTCTTTCGTACGGTAATACTCGGAGGTCACGCTACGGGACTTGCCTTTCGCGTTGGCGGGCATCCAAGTGGTTAACGAGCCTTCGTTTGTGGCATCGACACCTTTCAAGCGGTACAAGTCCTTGTATTCCACCGTGGAGATCGGGTAAAGATCGCCCTCGAAGCGAGAGTCGGTCTCCGTCGGGGACATAAGATAATAGACAGTGGGCACTTGGCAGAGTTTTACCTCCTTCAAGGTATAGCCGGTACGCAATCCCTCGGCGAACTTCCAGTTCACCGTGAGACGCACGGCGAGGCGCTTCAAAAGGATACGGGCATCGCTACCGTCCGCGCTTTGGATGACGATCTTGCCCTCATTCGTCACGTTCACGTTCTTCAAATGGATGAAGTAAGGCATGGCGTTAATGTCGTTGGTACCACCATCCCCTATCCCATTGATGGTGGAGGCATCGGCAAGCCTTCCTTGAAGGTCGCTCCAGCTAGGGCTGCCGGAAAATTCGGATATGGCGTTCGAGGAGCCACGGGCCACGATGATAAGCTGGCAGTTCTCGCAAGCAACCAAGTCTACGGTCAATGTTGAGCCAGTGGCTTGGCTGACTGTAGGGGTTAGCTTCTTGAAATTCCTGTTGGAATCATACTGCAAGATCTGCAAGTTATGGAGTTGGTCCGGCTTGGCACTGGCCAAGGCATCCGCCTTTGTCCGGACAGCGGCAGGCACCAGACAAACGTCGAAGGCCCCATTATTCCTCGTCCCTACGCTCTTCGTCCCGGATGATCCGGCATTCAGTGACGCCGCATCCACCTCGTCGGCGATACCCACGCATAGCGATACCTCCACCGTCTTGCCTCCACCCGTAGACGGGCAGGGTGAGGGCAAGACGGTGGAGGTATCGCTATGCGTGGGATTGGCAGACTGGGAAGATGCGGCGGCATTGAGTACGAGATCTATCCACACGGAGGCTAATGAAGGCTTTGGCTTTGATGTGCGTCTGTTCTCCGGTCAAAACATGGGCACGAAGGCTATAACGGTTCCTGAAGATCCCTTGGCTACGGCCAAACCCGATAAGTTATATGGTTTGGAGATCTGGCAATACGACCGGGCGGGAAATTGCATCAATAACAGCACGCAAAACCTGGGTAATAAATCCATAGGGGAATCCTTCACCGTGCCTTTGGTAGATCCTGCGACACTGTCAACCCCCGAGACCGAATGCCAATTGCTGATCGTCGCCCGTGGATATAATGGCTCGAAAAACACGATTGAGTCCCTTAAGGGCAAGAGGCTGTCGGATATTCAGGACATGATGCTGGATTCTTCGGTAATAAACTCGATAACGACAAAGGATCAAATAAAAGTGATGCCCTATCTCTTGCTTCTCCCTCATGTCTGTATAGTGAAGGAGGGCGAGACGTATAGGATACAGAACCCGGAGGGACAGGATATCCGCGTCTTATTACGCCGTTTGGCTTCCCGGCTGACGATCACATGGGAAAACGTCTCGAAAAACACGGGATATGTCTTGAAACAAGTTATGCTTCAATCCATACCTGCCAATTACCGATTATTGCGTCATCCGGAGGACAAGGCGACATATCCCTCTTTACTGGATCAATACTCTACCTTGCAGGTTCCCGATGTAGAGGAGTCGGGCAGCTATACTTGCTGGATCCCCAGTGTGCTACGAGGCGAAAGCCCGAATGCCACGTCCCTCTATTATCGCACGAAAGCGAACGCTCCGAAAGGTAGTGTTTACGTTACGCTGGTATCACAAGATCCTGTGAATATCAAGAAAAAATTGAGTTACCGTGTCTATTTGGGAGGAAGTTCAAGTCATGATTTCAATCTGTACGACAATACGAACTATGTTTACGGGATTAAGATGTCACACTCGGAGCTTCCGGTGGATGACAAACGTATTACCATCGTGAATCCGATCGGGGCTTCCGAGAATAACAATAACTTGGTTCCCACGGCCAACTGTTTCATGATTGTTCCGGGAGGCGCCTTTTGTTTCGATCCCTATAAATATACGGTCGATGGGACGGCGGATCAAGAGAATTCCACACTGAAAGGGTGGGCTGACACGGAGGGGGGTATCACTTCCGTGGAACTTTTATGGCAGACCTTGGAAAGCGGAGATTTGGGAGATCCGGTAATGGGTATCGTAAATACCGAAGAGGATCATACGAATATTGTGGACATAAAGAGAGACGACGGTCAGGATATAACGAAGAACCCCTTGTCTGGCCAGGGGCAAGGACGGATCTATTGCCGTGTCGCCCCTAACACGACCGGAGGTAGCGGCTTGATAGCGGCGAGAAACGACAAAGGCGATATTCTCTGGAGTTGGCACGTATGGGTGACAGATTATCATCCGGACGCTACCGGGGATGCCTCGGTAGACGAGCCGGAGACAAAACGTAAGCAAAAATATACGTATGGGAATCATCCGAATCAATATCCTATCATGGATCGTAATCTGGGCGCTTTAGCCGGATATACCACGATACCCGCAGAAGAGGAGGATAGGTCGAAGGCACATGGTTTCCATTATCAATGGGGTAGAAAGGACCCTTTCCCCAGTAGTTATACTACAAAGTACGTGTCCAAAATAGAGCGTATAGATTTGACTAAATCCGTGAAAAATATATTGAATTTATATAGGCCGGATGGTGTTACTTATTATTCACGTAAGATAGTACCTTCTGCCACGACTTTTAGGGAAGCCTATAAAGACCCGTCATCTATTTATAAGCCAAGTGGCAATAACGCTGATAATCTTTCCTGGATCACGAATCTAAATGATGTAAAACAAGCTTGGGGTGGTAGTTCGGTGAAGACCGTTCACGACCCATGTCCGGCCGGCTGGCGGGTGACAAAAGTGGAGAACTATTATCCCTTATTCAATGATGTCAACCATAGCGCTACAGGTCCTAGCCTGTATTTGATGAATATGCAAAACAATGGCGAAAAGACAGATGGGGGTATCGTTGTCTATTTTGATAAAGAGCAGAGGAGGACGACCTATATCCGATATACCGGTTATTGGTATTTGAGCGATCAGTATCTTGGGATTGGTGAGAACACGTTGCTTTGGTGCCGAAACGACGTTGCAAGCAAAGCTGGCGCTAAACATTTCAGAAGGGATTATAATCTGACTGCTAAATATGGAACCTTGCCCACTTCCGGACATTTACGTGAGGCCATACCTCTTCGTTGCATCCAGGAACGGGCGAATTGATACGACGAACCATAAAGGCTCCCCCCCTTGTGCCTTGCCGTAAACGCTTGGGGAAACGTTCTTTGACATGATGAGATTAATAAGGAAAAGTGATAATCGCTGTTGTCATATAAATTGTTATATTTGTATTCACAACTCAAAATAGGGATACTTATGGAAACGAGAAGACTACCGATCGGCATCAGCGATTACAAGAAAATGATAGATGAGGGCTATTACTATGTGGATAAGACCGATTTTATCCGTCAGATAATAGAAGAAGGCGCTTTGATCACGTTGTTGCCCCGTCCGCGTCGCTTCGGCAAGACGCTGAACCTTTCGATGCTGCGGTACTTCTTCGAGAAGACGGATGGTAACGTGTTCCGCCCGTTGTTCGACGGCAAGCGTATCCGGGAGTGGAAGGATTTCGATAAGCATCAAGGTCAATACCCTGTGATCATGTTGACGTTGAAGGACTGCAAGGCGGATACGTTCGAGGACACGTTGGTCAGGATAGGCTATGAGTTGAAAAACGAGTTTACTCGCCATGCTTACTTGCTCGATTCTCCCAAGATGCGGCCTAATTACTTGGATGACTTTATGGCACTTTATGAGGGCAAGGCTTCCCGGGGGCAATTAGAGGGTTCCATTAGCTTGCTATCCGAACTGTTGACGCTTCATTGGGGTATGCCCCCTCTGGTATTGCTCGATGAGTATGACACCCCCATTCATGTGGCTTTCGACAAGGGCTTTTATGATCGGATGATCGTCTTCATGCGCAATTTTATGTCGATGGTTTTCAAGGACAATACGTCTATCTTCCGCGGTGTAATCACGGGTATCCTCCGTGTAAGCAAGGAGTCGATCTTTAGCGGGCTGAACAATATCGACGTGGATACCTTGCTGGATCGTCCGATGTGTACGGCGTTTGGCTTCACGCAAGTGGATGTCGACACGCTGCTCGACTCATACTCGTTGGGTGATCAGAAGTCAGAGGTCAAGCACTGGTATAACGGTTACCTGTTCGGGAATGAGGTGGTCTATAATCCATGGTCTGTATTGAACTATATAAATAAAGGTGGTGTCTTTGCCCCTTACTGGGTGAACACGGGCTCAGACGTGTTGCTTCGTCATTTGATAGCGGAGGGCCCCTCCCAAGTACGGAAGGGGATCGAGACGCTTGTCCAAGGCGGTAGCCTGTGTAGCGTGATCAACGACAAGCTGGCTTTCCCGGACTTGTTGTCTAGCGCGTCCAACATCTGGTCTTTCATGCTGTTCAGCGGCTATCTGAAAGCGTCGGAGGGGAGAATGACCCCGGATCACTTGATGTCGTACACCTTGGGGGTGCCGAACACGGAGGTTTCCACGGTTTTTTCTACGATCATCCGGGGCTGGATCAACGACGGCCCCGTGAAGAACGACCGCTTGGAGATGATGCTGCAGGCTTTGGACGAGAACGAGATGAATATCTTCCAGCGGCTATTGAATGACTTCGTCGTGAATACGCTCTCCTATTACGACACGAACGGCCGTGAGCCGGAAAAGGTCTATCAGGCGTTCTTGTTGGGAATGCTGGTTAGCAACGGCGCGTACGAGGTGAGCAGTAACCGTGAGTCGGGTTTGGGCCGTTACGACATCCTTCTTCGTCCCCGTGACCTTGGTGGCAGGGGTTTTATCATGGAGTTGAAAGTGTACGACCCTATGTTTGACGAGTCTGTGGACAAGGTGCTTGATTCCGCCTTGGCGCAGATCGAGAAGAAGCAATACGCCGCCACGCTCCATGCGGCTGGGGTGCGAGACATTCTCAAAATGGCGATCACGTTCGATGGCAAACGTGTGTGGGTGAAGACCACCGAGTAAAATAACACTCCTTATCCTTATTAATCCCGTCATGCGATGATATAATTGTTGTCGCATGCGTGAAGTTACACGGTACCCCCGTCGGGTATCGTGCGGTTTCGTGCGTGCCTTTCCGGACAGTAAGTCCGAAATGTTAAATGAGTAGTGATTTGTAAAGAGACAAAAAGCGAAATGCATGAAAATGTAAAAAAGGAAATAAAATGGAAGATATTGAGAATGAAGGGATGAAAGAAAAAAAGTTGTCTCTTTCTTACGCAGAAAGAGACAACAGGAGAATAAACGCTCCTATCCGCTGTTTTTCAAGCCCTTGGAAATGTTAATAGGACAAGGCATGTCACGCTTGACGGCTCGCTATTGTTTGTCTTTTTTAATTTTGACAAAAGATTTAAGCACTCACCTTGCCTTTATCAGCAATTTGAGCTACTTTTACGTCCGAAAACGGATATTTATCCGTCATTCTGAAAGTTGTCTCTTTCTGCGTAAGAAAGAGACATTTTTTTTCTCCCTACTTCTTTATTCTCAATCACTTCTATTTTTCGATTCATTTTACATTATCGTTTTTTTTACCGTTTGTCTCTTTACATCTCACTACTCATTTAACATTTAGGACTTACTGTCCGGAAAGGCACGCACGAGCTAGCACGATTCCCGACGGAAGAACCGTGTAAAGATCCATACATGCAAACTTCATATTGTTACATGACGTTGAATTAAATGTCTAATTGTTTCGATTTTGTCTATATTCATTAGGTGTAACCCCAACCATTTTCTTGAACCAACACCTGTACGTAGAAGTGACAGGAATGGTGGAATTAAAGTTGTATGTATCTTTCAAGCAATTACAGGAAAGCCGACGAAGCTAGCTTACTTTAAAACAATGGATTTGAATGGAAAAAATTCATAACTATGAATGAAGAAAAACATAGTTATGAATTGAAAATTTCATAGTTATGATTTTTCAGTATCAAAATAGGCAAGTAATTCTTCTATCGTTTGGGTGATATAGGTACCGCCGGAAGTCTCATGGATGATAAAGTGGGTGGTCTTTAAATCGCCAGTCTCAATCCAGATATTCGATTCCACTTCCCGATTCGCCAAAATTCCGTTTCGCTGGAGCGCTTTACGCACCATAGCGTATTTCTGGCCATGTCCAACGAGGCGGATCTGTCGGGAGAATTGATTATCTATACGGAATAATCCGGTATCCTTATCGAAAACAATCCCTTTCCGGGCGAAGAAATTGCTTAAATGACCACTCAATGCCAAATCCTCGGGGGTACCGGTAGAGATACCATTCGCTTTGTCCATTAACCAGATCTTATCCGATATCTGGAGAGCCAGTTCCAAATCGTGAGTGGACATAAATATCGTCTTATTCGTTTTCCGGGTTAGATGATGGAGTAATTGCATAATCTCTACCTTGCTAGGAAAATCAAGGAATGCGGTAGGTTCATCCAAGTAAATAACCGGAGTCTCCTGAGCGAGCGCCTTAGCGATCATCACTTTCTGGCGTTCTCCATCCGATAAGGTATGGACCATGCGGGATGCTAGTTCCTCAATGCGGACAAGGGCGATGGATTCTTCCACGATCCGCTTATCATCCTTGCTCAACTTGCCCCAGAAGCCGGTATACGGGCTACGTCCCATCCCGACCAATTCCCGTACCAACATATTCCGGATCTCACATTTATCGGTCAGCACGACACCGATCGTGGTGCTCAATTCCTTATCGGAATAAGCATCTATATCTTTTCCTAGGACCAATATTTCCCCATCTAATTTAGGTTGGAAAGCCGATAACGTGCGCAATAAAGTAGACTTCCCCACCCCGTTAGCACCCAGCAAACAGGTTAATTCACCACTATAGATCGTAGAGTGTATACCTTTAGCTACCAGCTTTGTACTACTCTTAGAATGGTAACCGATCGAAAGTCCGTTAATATGAATCGTATCTTGTTTCATCTTACTCGTTCAATTCATTCTTTCGTTTTCTAAATAATACCGAGGCCACTACAGGAGCACCTACTAAAGCGGTTACCGAGTTGACAGGTAACGCTCCCTCGAACCCCGGCATACGGGCGATCAAATTACAGATCAACGCCAACGCCGCACCGGCGAATAAGACCGCAGGCATTAAAATCCGATGGTCGGAAGTTTGAAATATGGCCCGGCATAAATGCGGAACGGCTAGCCCCAAGAAGATAATAGGTCCGCAATAAGCCGTGACAATCGCCGTAAGGACCCCGGCCGAGGTGATAACCAACAAACGGGCCCGCTTGATATTAAGTCCCAAATTGCGTGCGTAGCTATCCCCAAGAAGCATCAAGTTCATGGTCTTGATAAGCAGGAACGAGAGAGGGATCAAGACTGTCATAAGAATCACGAACAACGTCATCTGATTACCGGAAACACGGGCGAAACTACCCAATCCCCAAATCACGTATGCACGGATATCCTCCTCGACGCTAAAGAATTTAAGTACACCGATCACGGCGTTTGCCACGTAACCGATCATCACACCGATAATCAACAACGTGACATTTCCTTTTACCTTTTGGGAAACATACACGATCAGCGCCATCACGGATAAGGAACCGATCACGGCCGCTATCGATAAGGCGATCTCCCCCATAAAACCAAGTTTACTCAAGGCAACGCCCCCTAAACTACCGCTTAACAACACCACGAAAGCGACACCCATGCTCGCTCCCGAACTGATACCTAAGACCGAAGGTCCGGCCAATGGATTACGGAAAACGGTTTGCATCTGTAAGCCGCTGATGGATAAGCCTGCTCCCGCTACCAACGCTGTCAATGCCTGTGGTAGTCGGGATTTCCAAATAATATTCTGCCATGTAATAGGCTCATTTCCTGAATTCCAGATAATATGCCAAACCGATTGAAGAGGAATAGAGACTGACCCCAACACCAAATTCAAAAAGATTAGAACAAAAATAGCCGTGACAATCGCCAGCATCCATAGGGTATTTGAATGTCTCATCAGCGTTCCTTATTTAAGTCGAGAATAATAGACCGGCTCATGATCCGGTAATAAATCCGGATGAAAGATATGAAGCAAATCCGCTAGGACGATCTCCGGTTCTGTCGGCATACTCTCATAAAACGGCGTGTTCTTCATATTACAATAGATAATCCCTTTCTCCCGGAACGCACGGAAATCCGCATAACGAGGATCTTGCTCTTTCAATGCCTCATAGCTAAACGTTCCCGGGAAACTATTCACGATACGCCAGAAATCAGCATCGTCCGCTTGGTTATAGACCGTCTCGAAGTCTAATGTAACACCACCGGATCGCTCATCGTCTTTCAAGAAATAATCAGCGCCGGCATCCTTGAAAAGCTGTGCCAAGAAACTCTTTCCTCCTACGGCATACCAGTTTCCACCCCGTAACTCGCCACTAAAAACGATCGGACATTTTTTAACCTTGCCATCCGCCGTAAGTTCCTTTAATTCATTATACCTCTTCTCAATGGCGGCAAAACGCTCATTGCCCTCTTTCTCTACCCCTAACAACAAGCCTATGAACTTGATCCATTCAGCTTGTCCCAATGGCGTAGTCTCCTTATAACCCAAATGGGGAATCAAGGGGATACCCACGTCTTTCAGCGTCTCATAGCCTCCCCGCTTGAATGGCGATACAAGGATCAAATCAGGATTCATACTCATGATAACCTCGTTATCGAAATTTCCCTCTATACCGATCTTTGCGGTTTTACCTTCTTTCAGGCGTTCGTTCATCTCTTTATTGAACAAATGCCGTGTACTGGTAATCCCAACGACCTTATCCAAGGCACCCAATTTAATAAAATTCGATAATTGCAGGGAAGTCATACAGATAACGCTTCGGATAGGAAGCTCTATCATCGTATAATCAACGGGAATCCCCGTGGGTTTCGAACCTCTTTTTACGAACGCATAATGAAACGTGGTGCTTTCCTCGTTTTGAGGATCTTGAATATCAGCCAAGACATATTGATCCGCATAGGTAAGCTTGAATCCTTGGGCGTATAAAGGCTTAACCTGCTCTTGCGAGAATGCGGATTGCTCTACGGAAGCCGTCTTCCCTATTTCTCCTTTTTCACGGATACCTGAAGTACATGATAAAGTCAATACCGATAAAAGCAAGCATCCACCCGCTATAAACTTATTCATAATCCTTGTTTAATTGACAGTTGATCATTGACAGTTACTCTCGTCCTGCTCCACGGGACAGCAACATTTATTTATGAACCGGCAGGTCTTCTGACTTACTTCCATTCTGGACGCCTTCCCGATTACGAAACCAGTGGCCAAGGTATTGTCCGAATGTTTAGAAGTTCACAGCAGCGTGGTCTGTCCGGGATTCTCACCCGGTTCCCTTTTAATCCGCCTCCCGGAAAAAGAGATAAGCGGAGCCTATTACAGCGACAAAAGTAGTAAGAATATTTGTATACATCCGCAATTTTAAGGACTTTTGCGTTTCAAATAAAAACAGATACACATGAATCATCCTATTCACTTCGTCTCATTAGGTCCCGGTGATCCGGAATTAATTACGCTGAAAGGGCTTAAAACATTACAAAAGGCTGATATTATCTATTGTCCTGCTACACAAGGCAAGCATGGAATCATATCTCGGGCGACGGATATATTGAAAGCTATTGAGGTAGACGAATCCTTGATCCATCCGTTTATTTTGCCAATGAGTAAGGAACGGACAGATGCGTTAAACGCTTATAACGAATTGTTTCTGGATGCCCAAGCTGAATATTTGAAAGGAAAACAAATCGTGATCGTCGCCGAGGGAGACGCTGGTTTTTATTCATCTATACAATATGTATACGATAAATTCGAGGAAGCAGGAATCCCGGTCGATCGAATCGCAGGAATTCCGGCATTTATAGCGGCAGGTGCCTTGGCCGGGATACATATCGTAAAACAAGAGGAGCAAATTAACGTAATCCCCGGGACTGCGTCGTTCGATGAACTTTCGGCAAAAATAGAAAATGGAATGATCATCGTCATCATGAAATTACCGGGTTGCCAAGAGGCTATTCATACTTGTATCCGGCAGTATGCGGATAAGGCGGTTTTTCATTATTTCGAGAATGTTGGAACAGGAAAAGAATATTATACT
The DNA here is from genome assembly GCF_003635435.1 of Parabacteroides sp. AF21-43. NCBI lineage: Bacteria > Pseudomonadati > Bacteroidota > Bacteroidia > Bacteroidales > Tannerellaceae > Parabacteroides > Parabacteroides sp. AF21-43. The sequence continues at coordinate 136,392 of NZ_QTMG01000003.1, forward strand.
ACTGATATCACCACTATACATTCCAAGGATTTCCCCTATTTCTCCCTACTGATTATCCAACCTCGCTAAAAGAAGAAGGCTGCCCGGAGAGTAACCAAACCCGGACAGCCCATCTTATTACGCTACATGCAATATATGCTTAAGCTGATCGATATGGAAACGAAGTGTATCCATATAAGGTTTCACTGAATTATGATACATGATCGCTTTTGCGTGCATATCTTCCAACTCGCTTACTTTACGGTTCGCCTCACGCATTTTACAAGCGTTGTAGCGAATACCCGATACATGTCCTTTGATATCCTCGATCGCTTGGTTTCCCCGGTTGAAGATAGACTCTGCTTCTTCCGGAGCGTATACCGTATAGGCTTGGGCAACGTCATCCAGTAATGCCTGTTGATAAGAGCCGGCTATCGGGAGCAATTGATGGATCGCATGATGACATAAAGAATGAACCTCGTTTTGAAGCTTCTTCAATTCTACTTCCCACTTTGATTCACATACTTCATCCAATTGTTTGACTTCCGCTACGACACGGCCGCTAAACAATTCCACTACCATCTTTTCCCATGCTTCTGCTACCCACGATTTAGTAGCAAATGTAACCTGACTAAATCTTACTGTTGACATAACCTTAAATTTACATATTATATTGCTAATGTTATTAATCTCTTATCTGTTTCAATTTATCACACTCAAATCATTTTATCTTTCTTTTTATCGTTGCGACACCACAAAATTAATCAAATTATCATAGATGGATAATTTTAAAGACTATTTTATAATTCTTTAAGAGTGCGACAAGCAAAACGTATGATTTTTGCAAAGTTCACTTTACAAAAAGTTTAATTTCAAGCCTAACAGCTATCACAAAAAGCAAGATCATCGCCATCTTCGCACAAAAATATCAAAATAACACAATCTTATTATTCCATAAAGGGGGAAAACCTTGTTCCGTATCATTTTGTTATTATAATAAATTAGATTTACTTTGTTCAAACTATATAAACTTACATAAAGCACATGAAATCGGACATTGAGATAGCAAGAGAAACAGACTTGCGTAAAATTAAGGAAGTTGCGACAACGTTAGGTATCCCTCGTGAGGAAGTACAAAATTATGGCAGGTATATTGCCAAGGTTCCTATCCATTTGATCGATAAAAAGCAAATGGACCAGCATAATTTAATTTTAGTGACCGCTATCACTCCCACTAAAGCGGGAATCGGAAAGACTACGGTTTCGATCGGTCTGGCTTTAGGTCTGAATAAAATAGGGAAGAAAGCGGTGGTCGCTTTACGTGAGCCGTCTCTTGGCCCGTGTTTCGGCATGAAAGGTGGTGCTGCCGGAGGTGGATATGCCCAAGTGCTTCCTATGGAAAACATCAACTTGCATTTTACAGGGGATTTTCATGCGGTTACTTCCGCCCACAATATGATTACCGCTTTATTGGATAACTATATTTATCAGACTCGCAACACCTGCGAGGGGTTAAAGGAGATCAAATGGAAACGGGTTCTTGACGTAAACGACCGTAGCTTACGTAACATCGTATCGGGTCTAGGCGGCTCGGCGAACGGTGTCCCTACCGAGACCGGATTTGACATCACTCCCGCTTCAGAGATCATGGCGATCCTTTGCTTGGCTACGGATATAGAGGATTTGAAACGACGTGTCGGAAATATTTTATTGGGTTATACAAACGAAGATAAGCCTTTCACGGTAAATGATCTTGGCATAGCCGGAGCTATTACCGTATTGCTAAAAGACGCATTACTGCCGAACCTAGTACAAACAACGGAGAATACTCCCGCATTTGTACATGGAGGTCCTTTCGCTAATATCGCCCATGGATGTAATTCCATATTGGCCACCCAAATGGCTCTTACTTATGGAGATTATGTGATTACGGAGGCTGGTTTCGGCGCTGATCTGGGCGCAGAGAAATTCTTTAATATCAAATGTAGAAAAGCGGGGCTTTCACCGAAACTGACAGTCATCGTAGCGACTGCCCAGAGCTTAAAACTTCATGGTGGCGTTCCTGAAAAAGAAATCAAGGAACCGAATATCGAAGGATTAAAGAACGGATTCACTAACTTAGATAAACACATTGAGAATATGAAGAGCTTCGGACAGCAAGTAATCGTGACTTTCAACCGTTTCGCTACCGATACGGACGAGGAGATCGCTTTAGTGGCTGAGCATTGCAAGGAAAAAGGGGTTGGATTCGCCATGAATAACGTTTTCTCTGAAGGAGGTGAAGGGGGTACGGAACTTGCCCGCTTAGTGGTTGATACGATCGAAAATCATCCTTCCGCTCCTTTACAATATACATATGATCTGAATGATCCGATCCGTACGAAGGTACAAAAAGTGGCCCAGAAGATATACGGAGCCTCTTCGATTGTTTATACGACTTTGGCCGATAAAAAATTGCGTCAGATCGAAAGCTTGGGTATTTCCCATTATCCGATCTGTATCGCCAAGACTCAATATTCATTCTCTTCCGATCCGAAAGCTTATGGGGTCGCCAAGGATTTCGAACTAAAAGTACGAGATGTAATCATCAATAACGGAGCCGAGATGATCGTTGTCGTCATGGGCGAGATCATGCGTATGCCGGGGCTCCCTAAAGAGCCGCAAGCCCGAAAGATCGATATCGTGGATGGCATGATTGAGGGATTGAGTTAATAGACAGTAAAACAATTTAAATAAAAAAAGGTACGCCTCACACATTCAGTAAGGCGTACCTTTTTTATAACCACTCTCGCCCCGAAACCGGGGGGCGATCAATAAGCTCTGGCGAACAGTACCCGGCAAGCCGACGGTTTACCTGTCACCATACACTTACCCGGAGTCTTATCACCAGCTAAAGGAATACAGCGGATCGTAGCTTTCGTCTCGTTCTTGATCAATTCTTCTGTTTCCGGGGTTCCATCCCAGTGGGCCATGATGAAGACGCCATCCTCGATCTTCTCCTTAAATTCCTCATACGTATCTACGTTTATGATGTTAGCCTCACGGTGATCGTACGCTTTCTTGAAGATATTCGCTTGGATTTCCTCCAACAGATTCTTCACGTATTCCTCAATGCCATCACACGTGATCGTCTCCTTCTCCAAAGTATCACGGCGCATTACTTCGATCGTATTATTCTCCAAATCACGACCACCCATAGCCAAACGCACGGGAACACCTTTTAACTCGTACTCAGCGAACTTCCAGCCCGGCTTCTTGTTATCAGCGTCATCATATTTCACGGAAATGCCTAACGCTTTCAATTTAGCCACGATACCAGCGACCTTCTCGCTGATCTGCGTCAATTGCTCAGCGCTACGGTAGATCGGTACGATCACAACCTGTATCGGAGCCAAATGTGGAGGCAATACCAAACCGTTATCATCAGAGTGAGACATAATCAACGCTCCGATCAAACGTGTGGAAACACCCCAAGAAGTAGCCCAAGCATAGTCGCTCTTACCGTTCTTGTCGATGAAAGTAACGTCGAAAGCCTTACCGAAGTTCTGCCCCAAGAAATGGGAAGTTCCCGCCTGCAAAGCTTTTCCATCCTGCATCATCGCCTCGATCGTATAGGTATCCAAAGCACCGGCGAAACGCTCGCTCTCAGACTTCACGCCCTTTATTACCGGCATTGCCATATAATTCTCTGCGAAGTTCGCATAAACGTCTTGCATCTTCTTAGCTTCTATCTCCGCTTCTTCACGAGTAGCGTGAGCGGTATGGCCTTCCTGCCACAAGAACTCAGCCGTACGAAGGAACAAGCGAGTACGCATCTCCCAGCGCATCACGTTCGCCCATTGGTTGCACAAGATAGGCAGGTCACGGTAAGACTGAATCCAGTTACGGTATGTATTCCATATAATGGTCTCCGAAGTCGGGCGAATGATCAATTCCTCTTCCAGTTTAGCTGCCGGATCTACGACAACCCCCGTACCGTCATGATTTGTCTTCAAACGATAGTGAGTAACCACGGCGCACTCCTTGGCGAACCCTTCTACGTGCTCAGCTTCTTTGCTTAAGAAAGACTTCGGGATCAGCAAGGGGAAATAAGCGTTCACATGACCGGTTTCCTTGAACATATCGTCTAGGATACGTTGCATCTTCTCCCAGATAGCGTATCCGTAAGGCTTGATCACCATACAACCACGCACGGCGGAATTCTCCGCCAAATCTGCCTTAATTACCAAATCTTGGTACCACTGCGAATAGTTTACACTTCTCGGTGTAAGTTCTTTCAGCTCTTTTGCCATTTCTTTATATTTCTAAATTATACTGTTTTCCTTAATCTGAATAAGTAATGGGTTGCAAAGGTAAGAAATAATCGTATATCTTTGTAAAAACTATATATAGATAATATCATGAATATACACAAGATCACACGTTACTTACTTATGTTATGTACATTTACGTTCTTAACTCTCACGGCGAAAGGGCAAGATGGAGAGCCTTTGCGACTGGCCGTGGCAGGGGTATCCCACGGACATCTATGGGAGGTGATAAGCCGTTTGGATAGAGGCGATTTCAAGATTGTAGGAGTCGCCGAGAAAGATGATTACTTACGGGAACATAACGGTCTGCGGGATAAGCTGGATCCTAACCTATTCTATGCGGACCTTGGCGAGATGCTGGATAAGACCCATCCGGAGGCGGTCATCGTATACGAGCCGATCCACGACCATCTTCGTGTGGTAGAGGCTTGCGCACCGAGAGGCATACATGTTATGGTAGAAAAGCCATTGGCCGTCAATAACGAACATGCTACCCGAATGGCATCGCTCGCCCGTGAGAAAAATATCTTGTTGCTTACCAACTACGAGACTACGTGGTATAATACTAACCATGAGGCATTCCGCCTTATCGACAGCGGTGCTATCGGGAAGATCGATCGTATCAACGTATACGACGGGCATCAAGGTCCCTTCGAGATCAACTGCGGAAAAGAGTTCACGGACTGGTTAACTGACCCCGTGCTGAATGGCGGCGGGGCGGTTATCGATTTTGGATGTTACGGAGCCAACTTAGCCACCCGTCTCATGAAAGATGAAAAGCCTCTTAGCGTATACGCCGTACTACGGCAGAATAAACCGAATCTTTATCCCAAGGTAGACGATGACGCGACTATTATCGTGGAATATCCTTCCGCGACCGTCCAGATCATGGGATCATGGTGTTGGCCGATGGGTAGAAAAGATATGCATATCTATGGCGACAAAGGATATATCTACCAAGATACACCTAAGGAAATGCGAATTTATACCAACGGAAAGGAGCGCCAAGAAATAGCACCTTCCTTGAACGCTCCTTATAATGATTCCTTTTATTTCTTGAAAGCCGCTGTCCGTAAAGAGATTGACGTACCTCCCACGGACCTTTCCTCGTTGGAGAATAACCTAATGGTAGTGCGGATATTGGACGCTGCCATTCAAAGCGCAAAATCTAAAGCGGTTATCCAGCTCTTTTGAGAGTTTAAAACACCTCTTTCCAATGTTTTAGATTCGTATCGATGGTATCCAAGACCTCCTTGCTTCGCCCCTCCATCATTAACTTATACATGGTTTGGGCAAAACCAAGCATTTGGGAGAACTCAATCTTGGGAGGCATCGCTAATGCGTTCGGATCGGTCATGATGTTAACCAAGGCCGGTCCGTCAGCGTTAAACACTTTCTGCAAGGTGGGGAATACATCGTCGGGGTTGATCACGTTGTAGCCCGCCATTCCCATTGAAAGGGCTACCCGGGCGAAATCCGGGTTCAACATCGTGGTCTGCCAATCCGGCAGTCCAGCCACCTCCATCTCAAGTTTTACCATTCCTAGGGAACGGTTATTAAACACGATTAATTTAATCGGCAAATGGTATTGCACGATCGTAGCAAGGTCGCCCAACAACATTGAGATACCTCCATCACCACACAACGCAACGACTTGCCTACCGGGGTAAGCCAATGCCGCCCCTATCGCTTGCGGCATGGCGTTCGCCATCGAGCCATGATTGAATGATCCCAACATCTTCCGCATACCCGTAGCTTGCAAATAGCGGGCACCCCATACACAAGTCATACCCGTATCCACGGTAAATATGGCGTCGTCCGAGCTAAGCTCGTCTACGACCGAGATCACGTACTCTGGCTGTATCTTCTCTTCTTTCCCCCGGACAGCGGCGGCAGAACGGAGATTTTCCCGAACTTTCTCATATTTAGCCAACTGTTCCCGCAAGAAACTATCATCTTCTTTCTGGTGAATCAACGGAATCAACTCATCCAAAGTATCCTTCACATCGCCACAAAGCCCCATTTGTATCTTGGCACGACGCCCCAGACGATTCGGATTGATATCCACCTGTACGATCGTGTTGCTCTCTGGCATGAATGCCTCGTATGGAAAATCGGTTCCCAACAACACCAACACCTCTGCCTCGTGCATACTATAATAGCCGGAAGGCATGCCCAATAGACCGGTCATCCCCACCTCGTTCGGATTATCGTATTGGATCTCCATCTTACCCTTGAAAGAATAGGCTACCGGAGCATTCAGTAATTTAGCCAACTGCACCAATTCCGGATGGGCATCTTTCGCCCCTATTCCACAATAAAGTGTCACTTTCTTTGCGTTATTCAACAAATCCGCTAATTCCCGGATTTCCTGTTCGGCGGGACAAACCCGTTGTCGCGTAGGAAAAGAAATGGTAGAGGACAAACCCGCTGTAGCATTCTCTGCCGCCAAGTCACCTGGAAGTCCGATCACCCCGACCCCACGTGATGAGATCGCCGCTTGCATAGCGCCTTGAAGCATCCGGGGAAATTGTTCCGGCGTAGTGGCTACTTGGTTATAATAGCTACAATCATCGAATAATTTGATCGTATTTGTCTCTTGGAAATATTCCGTACCAAACTCCCGGGAAGGGATCGTGGAAGCGATCGCCAAGACCCGTGCTCCGGATCGTTGGGCATCATACAGCCCATTAATTAAATGTACATGCCCGGGGCCACTACTACCTGCGCAACAAGCCAACTCGCCTGTCAACTGGGCCTCCGCCGCAGCGGCATAAGCCCCCGTTTCCTCATGACGGACATGAATCCACCGCAATCTGCCGTTTTTCCGAACAGCCTCGTTCACCTCATTCAGGCTATCGCCTGTCACGGCGTATATACGTCGTACGCCTGCTTTTTCCAGCGTATCCACTAACTGGTCCGCAACTTTCTTCGCCATAGTTTAAACTCTTCTTTTTATTTTATAAGAAAACTATCAAGGGCTGGAGAAAGTTTTTGGAAAGGCTGATTTTTATTTGATGCAATCCGTCAATGTTCGTAAAAAAGCGACAATCGCAGTCTCCTCTTCCTGAGATAAAGCTAAGTTCCCCAGTTCATCCTTATTTACGGTCTCGGGATATTCCGCCGGGGGGAAATCCTCTACATCCCTTACATTATGAAGCTAAATAGACACTTCACGACCCCTTCCGAGGTGATACGGGCGTATTTATCGGCAAAACCTTTTTCCGGGATATGGCATATAGTAAACATATCACCAAATGTACGATTTATTTCTCAAGATATATGAGCGATGGCCTCTATTTATGGAGAGACATCCCCATGTAGATACCGATGCAATAAGGAATTAACCAGATGAACCACACAACAATGCTAAATCTGTTGAAATGCTGCTTGGCTTTTAACGAACCTTTAAAGTAAGTCCAAATCGCCCAGATCGCATGGATTAGCATCAAGCAAATAGCGATAATTCCCGTTACGGTATGCGCCGTATCATGCAGATGGGTCAGCTGGGCGATATGCTCCATCAAGCCCGTTCCAATAGCGTCCGCATAAAGTCCTAATACAAAAAACCAAAGATGCCACGCTTTTAACTGTCCTTGGAAACGCTCGCCCCAGACCCCGATCGTATAGCATATCAAGGCGGATGATATCACACAAATGGCCGTAATCAGTAAATGAATATCAAGTTGATTGAATACCATATTTTTCCTTTTTCAAAAAGAACAGAAGCTTCCTAAAAAAGTTCAGGCTATTGGCAAAGAATTCATACATTCGCGTGTCTAAATAAAAACGACAGGGCAATCCCGTTGAAAAATATGAAACAAAATATACTCGCTCTCTATCTGATCAAGTTATCCAAATGGTTCTCGCTCGTAATGCCTATCATTGTCCTTTTCTATGAGGATCATGGGTTAGGATTGCAAGACGTATTTATTTTGAAGAGTGTCTACTCGGTCGCCGCTGTCGCTTTGGAGATTCCCTCGGGCTACCTAGCGGACGTATGGGGACGTAAGAAATGCTTGATTCTAGGTTGTATACTGTTCTTTGGTGGGTACCTATGTTATTCTTTCACCTCCACTTTCACGGCATTTCTCTTTGCCGAGATCCTGTTGGGAACCGGGCAAACCTTGGTAAACGGAGCGGATTCGGCGCTGCTCTACGATACAACCGTACGATATAAAAAAGAAGAACTTTACTTGCGGTACGAGGGACGTATCACGATGATCGGTAATTTCGCCGAGGCCATCGCCGGGATATTCGGTGGATTGCTGGCCGCTTATTCCTTGCGATTGCCGTTTTACGCCCAAGCGTTTGTCGCCTTTATCGGCATTCCGGCAGCGTTCGCCTTGCAGGAATTCAATACTAAGAGTAAGGTGCAGAACCCGGTTTCCGAGATTCTCCGCATTTTGAAATATTCCTTGGTTACGAACCGTAGGCTATGCTATAACATCATGTTCTCCGGTATCATCGGAGCCGCTACATTAACGATGGCATGGTTCGTGCAGCCCGTATTGATGAAGTTGGAAACCCCGACCTCCTATTACGGTGTCATTTGGACCGTGCTCAATCTGACGGTGGGATTGTCCGCCCTCTATTCTGATCAGGTAGAGCGGTATTTCGGGATGCGTAAATCAAACACGTTTATACTACTTATAATCGTAGGTGGATATATATCGCTCGCTTATAACCTTACTTATTGGGGATTAGCGATCTTGTTCATTTTCTATATAGTCCGGGGCTTCGCCACACCGATTTTGAAAGGTTACATTAATCAAATGACCTTCTCGGAGATGCGGGCTACGGTCTTGTCGATCCGTAACTTTGTGATCCGCTTGATATTCGCTGCCATCGCCCCATTTATAGGTTGGCTAAATGATTTCTATTCTTTACGTGTCGCCCTGTTAGTTTCCGCCGGAATTATTGCCATACCCGGAATTTTATTCTTAGTTTTGCAATTCCGTAAAGCAGATTAAAAATATAATAGCATGAAAAGACAACTTATGACCGGACTGTTTGCCGCTTTGGCTTTCACAGCGGTAGCCCAGTCGAATGAGTGGCGAGACCCCGAGGTCAACGCCGTAAACCGTGCCCCGATGCACGCCAATTTCTTCGCCTACGAGACCGCCGAGGTGGCAGCGAAGGACGCCAAGGAACAATCCCAGAACTTCATGACCTTGAACGGTCCTTGGAAATTCTTTTGGGTAAAGAACGCTGACGCTCGTCCTACCGATTTCTGGCGGACCGATTACAACGACAAAGGATGGAACAATATGCCTGTGCCCGGTGTATGGGAACTGAACGGATATGGAGATCCTCTCTACGTAAACGTTGGTTACGCTTGGCGTGAGCAATTCAAGAACAACCCGCCCGAGGTCCCTACCGTTAATAACCATGTGGGTTCCTACCGTCGTGAGATCATGGTTCCTGCCAGCTGGAACGGAAAAGAGATCATCGCCCATTTCGGCTCCGTTACCTCCAATATGTATTTGTGGGTAAACGGGAAGTACGTAGGCTATAGCGAAGATAGCAAGCTGGAAGCGGAGTTTAACTTAACTCCTTACTTGAAACCCGGACAAAAAAACCTGATCGCTTTCCAAGTATTCCGCTGGTGTGATGGCACTTATCTGGAAGACCAAGATTTCTTCCGTTACAGCGGTGTCGGACGTGATTGTTATTTATACGCCCGTAACCCAAAGCAACAGATCGCCGATATACGTGTGACTCCGGATCTGGACGCTCAATACCAAAATGGCTCGTTGGCTGTCAACCTGACCATGAAGGGTAAAGGTACGGTAGAGCTTGAACTATTGGATGCCCAGAATAAAGCTGTCGCTACCCAATCCTTGAACGCTTCCGGAAAGGTCAGCACGACGATAGAAGTCTCCTCTCCCCACAAATGGACTGCGGAGACTCCTTATCTATATACTTTACGGGCTACTTTAAAAGAGGGAGGCAAAACAATCGAAGTAATCCCTGTAAAAGTAGGTTTCCGTAAGATCGAATTAAAGAACGCCCAGATACTCGTGAATGGGCAACCGGTTCTTTTCAAGGGTGCCGACCGTCACGAGATGGATCCCGATGGCGGTTATGTCGTTTCACGTGAACGCATGATACAGGACATACAGATCATGAAGAAATTCAACTTGAACGCCGTTCGTACCTGCCACTACCCGGATGATAACTTCTGGTACGATCTTTGCGATAAATACGGTATCTATGTCGTAGCCGAGGCCAATGTAGAGTCTCACGGAATGGGATACGGCGAGGAAACGTTAGCCAAGAACCCATCTTATAAGAAAGCGCATCTGGAACGTAACCAACGTAACGTCCAACGTGGTTTCAACCATCCGAGTATAATCTTCTGGTCCTTGGGTAACGAGGCGGGATACGGTCCTAACTTCGAGGCCGCTTACGATTGGATCAAAAACGAGGATCCCAGCCGTGCCGTACAATACGAGCAGGCCGGAAAGACCGGAAAGACAGATATCTTCTGCCCGATGTATTACAACTACGAGGATTGCGCTAAATACTGCGAGGACAACTCCATGCAAAAGCCTTTGATACAATGTGAGTACGCCCATGCCATGGGTAACTCTCAAGGTGGTTTCAAGGAATATTGGGATTTGATCCGTAAATACCCGAAATATCAAGGAGGCTTCATCTGGGACTTCGTGGATCAATCCGTACGCTGGACCGGCAAGAACGGGAAAATGATCTATGCTTATGGCGGCGATTTCAATAAGTTCGACGCTAGCGATAATAACTTCTGCGATAACGGCTTGATCAGCCCGGATCGTGTTCCGAACCCGCATATGTACGAGGTGGGGTATTATTACCAAGATATCTGGACAACCCCCGGCGATCTGTCGAAAGGTGAGATCAAGGTGTACAACGAGAATTTCTTCCGTGACCTTTCCGCTTATTATCTGGAATGGGAAATGCTGAAAGGTGGCAAGGTTGTTCGTAGCGGACGTGTCGATGACCTGAAAGTAGCTCCCCAGCAAACATCAACAATCCGATTGGATCTAGGCGAGACTTGCCAATGCACGGAATGGTTGCTGAATGTATCTTATAAACTGAAGAACCGTGAGGGTTTATTACCCGCCGGACATACCGTAGCCAAGGATCAGCTGACGTTGAATCCATACAAGGCTCCATCTATGGAATTGAAAAACGTGGAGACAACCAATATCGAAACCAAGGCTCCAGTCGTACAAGATAGCGATGCGAATTACCTGATCGTGGAAGGTTGTGGTTTCCGTACCGAGTTCAATCGAGAGAATGGTTATCTGATCAAATACGAGGTAAACGGCCAAGACATGATCAAGGAAGGAGAGGCTTTGACTCCTAACTTCTGGCGCGCGCCGACAGACAATGATTTCGGAGCTGGCCTACAGAAAAAGTACGCCGCATGGAAGAATCCGGAGATGAAGCTGACTTCTCTTAACCAACGGATGGAGAACAAGCAAGTGATCGTAGAGGCCGCTTACGATATGCCGACCGTATCCGCCAAGTTGAACTTGACGTACGTGATCAATAACAAGGGTGCGATCAAGGTTACCCAGAAAATGACAGCAGACAAGAATGCCAAGGTATCCCCCATGTTCCGCTTCGGTATGCAAATGCCGATGCCGAGATCATTCGAGAATATCGAATACTACGGCCGTGGTCCCGTGGAGAATTATATCGACCGCAAGGGTAACGCCGACTTGGCTATTTACCGCCAGACCGTAGATGAGCAATTCTATTCGTATATCCGTCCGCAAGAGAATGGAACGAAATCGGATATCCGCTGGTGGAAAATGCTGAACGAGGCTGGCAACGGTATCGAGGTTGTAGCCTCTGCCCCATTCTCCGCTTCCGCTTTACATTATACGATCGAGTCTTTGGATGACGGTGCCCGGAAGGATCAAAGACACTCTCCCGAAGTAGAGGAAGCTGACTTGACAAACCTTTGTCTCGATAAGGTGCAGATGGGATTGGGCTGTGTAAATAGCTGGGGAACTATCGCACTCCCGGAATATCAAATTCCTTACGGCGACTATGAGTTCACGTTCATTCTTACTCCGGTAAAACATAGCATCGAGATCGAGTAAAACGAATCTTTTATCTAGCGAGAGATATATGAAAGAAGGGGAAAGCAATTGTTGTTTTCCCCTTCTCTCGTTTTCTATCATCACTATTCTTTAACAGCCACTACCTACAAAATTCCTAAACCGTTCCAGTCCCTTTATCAGCGAGGAACGTGGACAAGCGATATTCCAACGCATGAAACCTTCGCCTTCTGCTCCATACATCGTTCCGGCATTGAGCCATAGCTTCGCTTTCTCGATCAGCAAGTGCTCCAATTCTTCCGATGATTTACCTAACTTACGGCAATCCATCCATACGAGATAAGTGCCTTCCAACAAGGTTATCGGGAAGTCCGGCAGATATTTCCCGCAAAAATCTTTCATGTATAAGTAATTCTGCCATAAATAATCGATCAGTTGCGACAGCCATTCCTCTCCCTCATTATAGGCCGCTATGGTAGCTATTACACCAAAAGGATTCACATCGCATACCTCGTTGATATTGATTGCCCGGTCTATCTTCCGACGTAGGTTCTCATCGGAACACACGATATTGGCGATCTGTAATCCAGCTATATTGAAAGCCTTGCTAGGTGACAGGCATGTCACGGAATGCCGTAGGAATTCTTCCGAGATAGATGCGAACGGCGTAAAAGTATATTCCGGAAATACGAGTTCGCAATGTATATCATCCGATACGACTGTTAAACCATTACGGATACATATCTCGCCGATATGACTTAATTCCTCACGTGTCCATACCCTTCCAGCGGGATTATGAGGATTACACAACAACATGACCTTTACCCTCGGATCAGCGGCTTTTCTCTCCAAATCCTCATAATCAATCGTGAATGTATCATGGGCATAAGACAAAGGGTTGCGGATAATCTCACATCCGTTATTGCGGATGGATGAGAAAAAACAGTTATAAACCGGAGTCTGCACCAGTACTTTATCACCCGGCTCGGTCAACACTTTGATAACGGCGGAAATAGCCGGAACAACACCGGAGGTATAAATCATCCATTCTTTCCGTATTTGCCATCCATGCCGACGTTCAAACCAACCTGTCACCGCTTCGTAATATGCATCCGGCACTTGGGTATAACCGAAAATACCATGTTCTACACGTTGCCGTAAAGCTTCGATAATAACGGGTGCCGTACGGAAATCCATATCGGCCACCCACATCGGTAGTACATCCGTGCCCACGGCACTATCCCATTTATAAGAGTTCGTACCGGTACGAGGCACTATTTCATCGAAGTTATATCTCATATTCTTTATGCGGAAAAGCAAGTACGTTCATTCCATAGCCTCAGTTGGCAATTACCCGGAGCCTTGATGTTCTCGTCGAGGATTACCTCACCATAACTTTCGGCGGTGATACTTCCCGTACGGGGATTCTTCACGCTACGGATCGAGCTGTTGATAGTCGCCTGCACGGAACTGTATTCAAAGGCTAGATCGCAATCATCTGCCATCGTACAGTTCTCCATCATAAGATCGTGGGCGTAACAAAGCGGCTGCGTACCCGAGATCTTGCAATTTACCAAACGCAGGTTCTTCGAGTGCCACCCCAAGTACTCGCCGTTAATCTCGGAATCGTATACGGTAACATTCTCCGTATTCCAGAAAGCGTCTTTCGAATTGATGACCGCATTACGGATTTCCACGTTCTTACAATACTGGAACGAGTAGTTTCCATTTTGAGCGTAGTTCCGGATTTTAATGTTCTCGCCGTGCATAAATAAATAATCAGCATGATCTATTTGCACATTTATCAATTCCACGTTCCGGCAATGCCAAAGGGTTTCTTGAGCATTGGGTAGTTGTACGTTTTCCAGTCTGATACCGTCCATCTCCCGAAACATCTTTGGGGCTTCCACCCGTGTATCCGTCATCACTAGATTTTGGGAGTACCATAACGCGGCACGTCCACCTTCGGTAAACAGGCTATTCTTGATGGTGAAGCCATCCACGTGCCAAAACGGATATTTACCCTCAAAACGACAGCCTACGGCTATGATATTGCTACACTCTTTCAATGCCGACTCCCCGGCATGAATAACGACATTGTCTAATTGTAAATCGTGAGAGGCGAACAAAGGGCGCTCACCACTAAATTCCATATTCTTTATCTGTTGCATAATGGATCTTATTTGAAGTTTTCTACAAAGAACCGTTCAATCTTATCGAAGGGAATGACATTCATCTGATCGTACAAATCCACATGATTCGCTCCGGGTATAATTAGCAATTCCTTGTTATCACCTTTCAGTTTCTTGAAAGCATCCTCGCTGAAGTAACGTGAATGCGCTTTCTCGCCATGAATAATCAATACGGCGCTACGAATCTCGTCACTATACGAGAGTATAGGCATATTGATGAAAGATAAAGCCGAGGTCTTGTTCCATCCGCCATTCGAGTTGAGCGAACGCTTGTGGTAACCACGCTTCGTCTTGTAATAAGCGTAGTAGTCTTTCAAGAATTGGGGCGCATCGTCGGGTAACGTATCGGGTAAGCCTCCCGCAAGGGCATATGAGTCGTACTTTGCGTCAGCGGTACGCTGTTCATTGAGTTGCTTGCGCAATTCATAACGTGCGTCGGTATCCATCGCATCAAAATAGCCATTAGCGTTCACACGGCTCATATCGTACATCGTAGAGGTAACGGTCGCTTTGATACGAGTATCGATAGCCGCCGCATTAAGAGCCATGCCTCCCCATCCGCAGATACCGAGGATACCGATATGTTCCGCATCCACATCATCACGTGTCGAAAGGAAATCGACGGCCGCACAGAAATCTTCCGTATTGATGTCGGGAGAAGCTACATAACGAGGCTCTCCGCCACTCTCGCCTGTATATGACGGATCGAAAGCGATCGTCAGAAATCCACGTTCCGCCAATTCCTGCGCATATAAACCCGAGGATTGTTCCTTCACGGCACCGAACGGACCGCTAATAGCGATAGCAGGCAATTTTCCATCCGCATGCTTGGGTTTGTACATATCGGCGGCAAGCGTAATGCCATAGCGATTACGAAAAGTAACTTTACTATGGCTCACCTTGTCACTCTGTGGGAATACTTTATCCCACTCCTTAGTTAGATTCAAATTCTTGTCCATTGTATGACCGGTATTAAATTGATTGTCTGTAGCGAACAGATTTCCCGTAGCGCAAAAGCATATGGCTATTGCCGTACATAATTCTCTTAATGACTTCTTCATGTCGTTCCTTGTTTATTTTTACGATGGCAAAGATAGAAGCTCAAATAGCATCCCTTTGTAGATAAATTACGGATGTCATGACCTCAATTACAGGTTTTGCGGAATCAGCCAGAAAACCTGTAAATACACATAATCCGTAACAATGGTTATATAATCCGTAATTAGGGTTATAACTATATATGAATTATCCTCTATTTTCGCATACAAAATTATTGATTAAATACGTACGGCTATGGATAAGATACTTAACTTAGATAGTGTAGACCTATATAACAAACTATATGGCCTCGAAACCCTAAATCCGCTTGTCAGTGTCATAGATTTGAATAAAGCGACGAGTAGTGTAGATCTCATCCGCTTCAATTACGGCATCTATGCGCTGTATCTAAAACTAGAGAAAGCCTGCGATATCAAATACGGACGCCAGACATACGATTACCAAGAAGGCACGATCGTTTGCTTCGCCCCCGGGCAAACAGCGGAAACAAACCCGACCACCGATAAAGTCCAAGTAAACGCACATGGTATTCTTTTTCATCCCGATTTACTGCGTGGAACGTCACTCGGAAAGAGTATCAAGAAATATACGTTCTTTTCTTACGAGGTAAACGAGGCGTTACACCTCTCGGAAGAAGAAAGATCTATCGTGATGGATTGCCTGAAGATTATCCGTATGGAACTGGAGCATGGCGTGGATAAACATAGTAAAACCTTACTTGTAAACCATATCGAACTGCTACTTAATTATTGTATGCGTTTTTATGAAAGGCAGTTCATCACCCGAGGCAAGACAAACCGGGATGTGCTGACACGTTTCGAAAATCTATTGGATGAGTATTTCGAAAGTGCACTCGCCGAACAGGACGGATTGCCTACGGTGAAATACTTTGCCGACAAGCTTTGTCTCTCATCGAACTATTTCGGTGACATGTTCAAGAAGGAAACCGGCAAATCACCGCAGGAATACATCCAAGAGAAAGTAATCGAGCTAGCCAAAGAACGTATCTCCGACACGGCGGACACAGTCAGCCAAATCGCATAATCCCTCGGTTTCCAATATCCGCAGCACTTCTGTCGGCTATTCAAGAAACGGGTAGGATACACGCCAAGTGAATACCGTGCGCAGATCGGTCTATCAACGAATCTATAGAAGGTGTTCAAGAAGATGTTAGATATTAAGACCGTATATGAATGTAACCGGTGCTTGGGATGCAAGACGCTGCACCCACAAGTAAGCCTCATCAATCTAGAGAGCCCGAACCTAGAGCAAGAGGCCGTAAAGTTCGAGTTCTATGCGATTCTCTTGATAGAAGACTGCCCGGACGGTTGTTATTGTTGCGGACGTAAGTATTACGATTATTCCAACGCTACGATGGTATTCCTTACTCCCGGTGAGATTTTCCGTATGAGCGAGAATAATACGTTACCCGACAAAGGGTACCTTTTAGCGTTCCATCCCGACCTATTGTTCCGCACGTCATTGGACAACCATATTAAGAACTATACCTTCTTCGCTTATAATAAGGAAGAGGCGCTACATCTCTCCCAACGTGAGACAGCCAAAGTTACGTGTTGTCTGGAAAACATCGAGGATGAGCTTCACCATGCCATCGATACACACAGTGGTACCATTCTATCCCGCCACATTGAATTATTATTGGATTATTGTACACGCTATTATGAGCGACAGTTCATTACCCGGGAGAATAAGAACAAGGCTATCTTGGAGAAATTGGAAAGGCTCCTCGACGAGTATATCATTTCCGGCAAATTAGAGAACGGCCAGCTACCCACCATCGAATATTGTACGGCAGAACTGAATCTTTCTGTCGCTTACTTCAACGACCTGTTAAGATTCGAGACCGGCAAAACGCTGGAGGAATATTTTCAGTTCAAACGGTTGAGTGTGGCTAAGACAATGCTACTGAAAAACGGTAATACTCCCGCTCTGGTAGCACGGCAACTAGGTTATCCGAACGTACAGTATTTCAGCCTTATATTTAAGAAGATCACAGGCATCGCCCCCAGTGAATATCCATATGCGCAAAACTAAGAAACGGAAGGAGGCCATCCCCCTTCTGTTTCTTAGAATAACATTATTTTCCTAGCTTCTTTTCCAGCATCTTCATAAAATATCCCCCGACAACCGAACGGGCTTGAAAACCTCGTTGCGTACCATCAGAAGTAAAATGCCAATCGCTTAGAGGAACACGTGAAGTCGTCTCGTTGGCATAGTTCCAGACCGGAATCATCAACGTATTAAAATCCTCCATCGATCCGGTCAAACAAGCGGACCATAAAATCCAGTCGGACTTCGTATAATCCTTCCGGTTATCCAACGGCAAACCGTATTTATTTTGCTTTGTCTTGTAATAAGCCATTTCCATAGCGGCAACCTCTTTTGGGAAGATATTCAAGCCCAGCAAGCGATCCCATACCAAGTTGTATTTCTGGCTCCAAGTACCCGGCTTATCGAAAGTCAAGCGGTAATGATCGCCATCATCTGCCATTTTTACCCACTTAGCGGCCATCTCACGGGCGGCTTCCGTATATTGCCTAGCGATATCCGTCTTGCCTAACATCTCCGCCAATTTCCCGTAGCCGGCAACTCCCATAATTGCCTTGATGGACAAATTCGTGTTATGGGCGAAATGCCCGGCGAAATCATCCGTACAAAGTTGGTTCTTCGGATCAAGGCCTTCCTTCAACAAGTAATTCGCCCATGTAGTCAAAACCTCCCAATGTTGGGCGGCATAATCGGCATTACCATCCACTACCGCTATGGCAGTCGCTAGCACAAGCATATTACCACTTTCTTCCACGGGCATATCGCCACCGTAGGTCTGACCGTTCGCAACCGGATATGTACCCACGTCGTGAGCCGGGAAAGGTTTCTTCCACAGTCCGCTCTCGCTATAATAGAAAATAGGGTTCATCATTCCTTTCAACAAATCCGTATTGTACACTAAGAATAAAGGAGCGGAAGGATACGTTATATCCACCGTTCCGATAGAACCGTTGCTGAAATTTTCTTTAGAGAGGAATAAGAGAGTCCCTTCTTTATCAGTCACCAATTTATGGGCGGCGATCGCCTGCCGGTATGCGATAGCGCATAACTCGGCGTACTTCTTCCCTCCTACGGCGCTCGTCTCGCTCATCAAAGAAGAATCAAAGGAATCGCAACGTCTCATCAGATCCTCGTAAGCAGCCTCCCCTTTCTCGAACGCCTGATGAATATCCACCTTTCCGTCGTGCTTCCAATAAGGCATCCGGTTGTCTTGGAAATACTGGATCGAATATAAATCATCGTAACCGATCATCAAATGTCCGGAGACGGTTTCCTTGGAGACCTTGCCGATCGGGTCCGTATAAGCGAGGACTGTCATTTGCTCACGCATATCCGAAGAGATACTTTGCGATCCAGCCGGTAAATTACCAGTAGTCATGAAAGCTTTCTTCGTAGCATAATACTCGTCGATCGTTGCGGAGACTCCCGGTTTCTTTGGGATAGCCAAATAGAAATATCCCCAGTCAATCCGTACATCATCCCCGGTTTTCGCCAGAACCTCTTGATCGATTGTTCCTGTCTTTAGGTAAATTAAATCAGGGGTTTCCGTTTTCTCAAAAGTCACCTCTTGATCGATCGTATTCACGGCCCATTGCGGCGTGGCTTCCATATATAATTGCACGTCGTGATCTTTACCGTCGATGGAGCGGACTTGATAGGTTATATAATTAAACGGAGAAGTCATAGCTTCCAGATCATTCAGCAAGAAGGGAGCCGTGAAAATCAAGTCCAGACTTACACCACCGCACTCAAAGGTGTAGAATGTTTGCGTAGGCATCACGTTCACGGATTTCTGGATCGCTTTCTCATCGAACGTATCTCCTCGTTTCACCTTCCGCATGATTCCCATATCCACATAAGCGCCTCCCCCATTGTTCCGGCAATGAGCGGCCAATACGTTACCCGTAGGTTTCAAGCTCTCCACCACCGCTTCCGGTATCTCTTTCAGCAAATCATAGTCCAGACCGTTCCCTGCCACGGCGATTTGCTTTCCATTTAGATACACCTCGATATTATCATCGTGCGAATATTGGAGGTAAAGAGCATCCTTGCGCACATCCGAGGGCCAGTCAAACGTACGACGTACCCAGATATCGCCTGCGGACCAATGCGTGGAACGATTCGGATTATCTTCCGTTCCGAAAGCGGCTTTTCCCCGCTTCCAACCTTTCGGATCATAAGCCTCGGCGAACCAATCACCGGCAGGCTGAGACATCGTATAATCGGCCTCCCATAGGCCATCCGAGGCCGTACCGATCACCGAGGTCACCTGTATATCGTCCATTCCCATGAAACGGTATGACTTACCATCTACTCGTATACCGCCTAGAAGCGGATAATCACGGCCGGTCCAATGCCGTACCGACTCATCATTCAATTGATCGGCAAACGACCATGCGCTTGTATAGGGATCGATCGTGACCAAAGGAACGGCCGGAGCACGTAAAGAGTTCTCTGCCGCCGCCGTATATACCTCGGAAACTTCCACTTGCGTACAACAAGATAAAGCCGTACAACAAGATAAAGCCAATAAATAGTTTCTCATCTGCTTACTTTACGGTTTTATGAATGGCCTCCAGCACGATCTTCTCCATGATCTTATAGCCTTCCAAGGTCGGATGCACACCATCTTTCGACAGGTTAGCGGGCAATCCGTTTCGCTCATCTTTCATGGCGGAATGATAATCCACGTACGTCAAGCCATTCTTATCCGCATACTCCTTGATCCACTTATTGAGCTGGATAACCTTATCGGCCGGCTTCATACCCGGTCTCCAAGGAAAATCGTATGCCGGCATCACGGAACAAAAAATCACCTTTATATTATTTACTTTCGCCAATTCCGCCATGGAGACCAAGTTACCATACACGTTCTCTAAAGCGATCACGCCGTTATTGTGGGCGATATCATTGATACCCGCCATGATTACCACTGCTTTCGGTTTCAAATTAATAACGTCTTGGCGAAAACGAACTAACATTTCCGAGGTTGTCTGTCCGCTGATCCCACGGTCTACGAAATTATTCTGGATAAAGAAGGTCGAATCCGCCGGCCACCATCCGTCTGTAATGGAGTTCCCCATAAATACCACGTTCGAAGGAACTTTCACGGTCTTGTTAGCCTCCGCGTAACGACCAAACTGAGCCCAATCCCCTTTCTCGGTCTGGGCAAATAACGTAGTGGTAGCCAATAAACAGCCCGCTACCAGTAAAGCTTGTCTCATGTTTTTCATATTACTTGATTATAAAATACAAACCAACGATCTTGTTTTCATCAAACAAAAGTAATCAAAATTGTCCACTCACCCATTCACACAAGAAAATATCTTATATTTGCTGTCATTGAAAAATAAAAACATCCGAATATGCTGAAAAAGATTCTTTCCAACACGATCGTACGGTTGATACTGGCCGTCTTGATCGGACTTCTGGTTGGGCTTGTCGTAAACGAGCCTGTGTTAAAAGCGGTCATGATCATAAAACAAATTACGGGACAGATTATTTTCTTCTTGGTTCCGTTGATCATTCTAGGATTCGTGGCACCATCCATCGCCCGCTTAAAAAGCAACGCATCCAAAGTCTTATTATTCGCTTTTAGTATCGCATACCTGTCATCGGTTGGCGCCGCTACCTTTGGCGCCGTTGTGGGTTACGAGTTAATACCGCATTTGCATATTCAAACCGCCTCGGAAGGTCTAAAAGACATCCCTCCCATGTTGTTTAATCTAGAGATTCCGCCAGTGATGAGCGTTATGTCGGCATTGGTATTGGCCGTGATGCTGGGACTTTCTACCGCATGGGTTAAATCCGAGGAGATGGAGAGGTTGCTGGAAGTATTCCAGAACATGGTACTTAAATTGGTAGAACGGGTCTTGATGCCGGTCCTGCCGCTTTTCATCGCAGCGAATTTCTGCGTTCTTAGTTATGAGGGGGCGATTACGAAGCAGTTGCCTATCTTTTTATCCGTCCTGTTGATTGTCATCATTTGCCATTACATCTGGTTGACCTTACTGTATGTAGTCGCATCGATTTACTCCCGGAAAAATAGCTGGGGCGTATTGAAATACTACGGACCCGCTTATTTGACAGCCTTAGGCACCATGTCGTCCGCCGCCACCTTGGGCACGGCCTTGACCTGCGCCAAGAAAAGCAAGATTTTGCGAGAGGAAGTAATCGACGTGACTGTCCCCCTGTTCGCGAACATCCATCTATGCGGCTCTATCTTGACGGAAGTGTTTTTCGTATTGACCGTCTCACAAATATTATATGGAAGTATGCCGGACTTCACGACGATGCTCGTATTTATCATCTTGCTTGGTTTCTTCGCAATCGGCGCTCCCGGCGTACCGGGCGGTACGGTGCTCGCCTCATTGGGCTTGATCATCGCTATTCTAGGTTTCGACGAGGCAGGAACGGCATTATTGCTTACGATATTCGCTTTGCAAGACAGCTTCGGTACGGCTTGCAACGTGACGGGAGATGGTGCCCTTACCTTAATCACGGATACGTTCGATCAAGGGCAAACGGAAAAGGCTTCCACGGCTTTATAAGAACAAACTTCCATGGTGTCTTTTTGTAGATATGGTTGATTCTTTAAGAGTCAACCATATCTACAAAAAGACATATCACTTCCTTTTCATTCGATACTCTATGGGTGACTCCCCGGTATGCTTCTTGAAATACCGTCCCAGATAGGATTGGCTGGGAAAGTTCAAGTGGTTCGTTATCTCCTGCACGGTCATTTCCGTGGTACGCAACAACACCTTTGTCTCCAATATGATATGCCGGTCTATAATGGTCTTCGCCGACTCGCCCGCCACTTGCCGGGTGATAGTGGAGAGATAACGGGGAGAGATACAAAGCTCGTTCGCATAGAAAGAGACCTCTTTCTGGTCGAGATAATGGGCATGGATGCAATTGATGAACTTATGGAACAACTCCTCCCCACGGTTGCACCCATTTTGCTGGCGGCTCGAAAAGGAGTACCTTGTCTTATCATACATATTAAGGAAGAAGCATTGCAACTGGTTTTTCACGATCATATCACGGTACACGTTATTCCGATCCATGTAAATCAGCCAAAACAGCCGGATGATCACATTTATGGTCTCCTCCTGATCGGCGGGATGCGTATAGCAAGGGCTATCCTTTATGAAGCGGAAAAAGGGCGGATCCAGCCGGAATACGGCCTCGTCGAACAAGACCTTCGAAAAGGATATATATTGTACCTTGAAATCCTCGCTACTCGCATTCAACGTCAGGATCGTATCCGGTATCAATACGATCACCGTGTTGCGCCGGATATCCCATCGGCTCAAATCGACGGATATATTCGCCGTTCCTTTATAGCAAAATAAGATCATGCCATATCCGCTCTTGTAAGGACGATCCAATAACTCCCTCAAATCGGAATCGCCTATTATGAACGACTCTCCTCTCTCTATCTCAAATGGATTCATATGTCTACTATTTTGCCCGCGAATATAAGAGATCATTAGCATATAACGGATCATTCCATCTCAAAATAAACAATCATCGCCTCATTGTGGAAACAATGGTTCGCCGATAAGCGAGTAGCTTTGCATCCGAAAATATAGGTATTAGTTAAGATGAAAAAGCAAAATCGATTGATGAAGACTGCGATCGCCTTATGGTGTATCGTAGCTGTTGGGTGTAAACAAAGCCCTGTAATCCAACAAAGTTCAGGGTATGCGACAATGACCGTATTCACTTCGGAGAAAACTTTATCCAATAATTACTCGGCGAGTATACGAGGAAAACAGGACATCGATATTTATCCGCAAGTATCCGGCTTTATTACAAAGCTCTGCGTAACGGAAGGCGAGAGTGTAAAAAAAGGACAAGTCTTATTTATTATTGATCAAGTTCCTTATCAAGCGGCCTTAAACACCGCCATTGCGAACGTAGAGGCCGCTAAGGCATCTGTAGCGACAGCGCAACTGACCTACGACAGTAAACAAGAATTGTATAAAAACAAAGTAGTTTCCGAGTTCGACCTAAAGACCGCCTACAACACTCTACTCTCGGCAAAAGCCCAATTAGCCCAAGCGGAGGCACAAGAGATAAACGCCCGTAACAACCTTTCTTACACGGAAGTGAAAAGCCCCTCGAACGGCGTCATCGGAACCCTGCCTTATCGTGTAGGCGCATTAGTAAGCGCAAACCTGCCCAAACCGCTCACCACGGTATCGGACAATTCCGAGATGTATGTGTATTTCTCCATGACCGAGAATCAGCTATTGGCCTTGACCCGTCAATACGGCTCGAAAGACAAAGCCTTGGAGAATATGC
Organism: Parabacteroides sp. AF21-43; assembly: GCF_003635435.1. Classification (NCBI taxonomy): domain Bacteria; kingdom Pseudomonadati; phylum Bacteroidota; class Bacteroidia; order Bacteroidales; family Tannerellaceae; genus Parabacteroides; species Parabacteroides sp. AF21-43. Next base: position 160,368 of record NZ_QTMG01000003.1, read on the forward strand.
CCGAGATAGAGCTTCAACTGAACGATAAATCGCTTTATCCCCAAACGGGAAAGATCGAGACGATCAGCGGCATTATCGATCAAAACACCGGAACAGTCAGCTTGCGTGCCGCATTCCCGAACGAGGAGCAATTATTGAATAGCGGGGGCTCCGGGAATGTGATCATTCCGGTTACATACGATAACTGCGTCGTAATTCCCCAAGCCGCCACGTTCGAGATCCAAGACCGGGTATTTGTCTTCAAGGTAGTGGACGGCAAGACGCAATCCGCCCCCGTAGAAGTGACCCGTGTGAACGGAGGACAAGAGTATATCGTAAACGCCGGATTGAATAGCGGCGACGTGATCGTAGCCGAAGGCGTAGGTTTATTGCGTGAAGGAACACCGATTGAAGTAAAACAAAATTAAGAACAATGAAAGTTAGCACATTTATAGAACGCCCCGTACTGTCCGCCGTAATTTCCATCACGATTATGGTTGCGGGTATCATCGGGCTTTTCACCTTGCCCGTAGAACAATATCCGGATATCGCCCCTCCTACCGTTATGGTCAGTACGACTTACTTCGGGGCGAATGCCGAGACCATGCAGAAGAGTGTCGTAGCCCCTTTGGAAGAGGCGATCAACGGCGTGGAAGATATGACCTACATGACCTCCACGGCTACCAACTCCGGTACCGCCACGATCACGATCTATTTCCAACAAGGAACCGATCCGGACATGGCCGCCGTAAACGTACAGAACCGTGTATCGAAAGCGACCGGGCAATTGCCGGCCGAGGTTACCCAAGTGGGTGTCACGACTTCCAAGCGCCAGACCAGTATGTTACAGATCTTCTCGCTCTATAGCCCGGACGGTTCTTATGACGAGAACTTCCTCAGTAATTACATCAGCATCAACCTAAAACCAGAGATACTCCGTATCTCCGGAGTCGGCGAGTTGATGGTTATGGGTGGCGATTACAGTATGCGTATCTGGATGAAGCCCGACGTTATGGCCCAATACAAATTGATCCCCTCGGACGTGACCTCCGTGTTGGCCGAGCAAAATATTGAGTCCGCCACGGGTTCTTTAGGCGAGAACTCGGACGAGACGTATCAGTACACCATGAAATATAGCGGACGCCTGCTTACTCCGGAGGAATTCGGCGATATCGTGATCCGCTCCACCGAGGATGGAGAGGTATTGAAGCTAAAAGAGATAGCGGACATTGAGTTAGGAAAGGAGAGTTATGCCTATATCGGACAAACAAACGGTAAGCCGGGTATCTCCTGTATGGTTTTCCAGACAGCCGGATCGAATGCCACGGAGGTGAATAATAAGATCGACGCTTTTCTTGAGGAAGCCTCGAAAGACTTCCCGAAAGGTATCGAGGTCGTAAAATTGATGAGTACGAATGATTTCTTGTACGCCTCGATCCATGAGGTTGTAAAAACCTTGATAGAGGCCATTATCCTCGTTATCCTTGTGGTATATGTCTTCTTGCAGGATATCCGTTCTACGCTGATTCCGTTGGTAGCGATCGTAGTTTCCTTGATCGGTACGTTCGCCTTTATGACGGTCGCCGGATTTAGCATCAACTTGATCACTTTATTCGCTTTGGTATTGGTGATCGGTACGGTGGTGGACGATGCGATCGTTGTCGTCGAGGCAGTCCAAGCTCGGTTCGACGTTGGATATAAGTCCTCTTATATGGCTAGTATGGACGCGATGAAAGGATTAACATCCGCCATCGTCTCTACTTCATTGGTATTTATGGGCGTGTTTATCCCGGTATCGTTCATGAGCGGTACATCCGGTACATTCTATACGCAGTTCGGTTTGACGATGGCAGCGGCCGTAGGTATCTCTACCGTTAACGCGTTAACGTTAAGCCCGGCGCTTTGCGCTATCTTATTGAAGCCTTACATCAACGAGGACGGCACCCAAAAGAATAACTTCGCCGCACGTTTCCGTAAGGCGTTCAACGCCGCATTCGATTCGGTCATCAAGAAATATAAGCACGGGGTGTTGTTCTTTATCAAGCGGAAATGGCTGGCTTGGTCTTTATTGGCATGCTCCATCGTATTACTTATCGTCTTGATGAACACGACAAAATCCAGCTTGGTACCCGATGAGGATCAAGGTACGGTCTTTGTCAACGTAAGTACGGCCTCCGGAAGCTCCTTGGCTACGACTAACAAGATCATGACGAATATCGAGCAACGGATCAACCAGATTCCACAGCTTCAATCTTATTCCAAGGTTTCCGGTTATGGTTTGCTGGCCGGACAAGGTAGCTCTTTCGGTATGTTCATCTTGAAACTAAAACATTGGGATGAGCGCCCGGACAAGGAAGATAACGTACAAGCCGTGATCGGACAGGTATATGGCCGTACGGCAGATATCAAGGACGCTACGATTTTCGCCATCGCCCCCGCCATGATCCCCGGATATGGTATGGGTAACGCATTGGAAATGCATACGCAAGACAAGGCCGGTGGAGACTTAACGACCTTCTTTAACACGACCCAGCAATATCTCGCAGCCTTGCGTGAACGGCCCGAGATCGCTACGGCTTACTCTACCTTCGATATCAAGTACCCGCAATGGCGCGTGGATGTGGACGCGGCGAAATGCAAACGGGCCGGAATCACTCCGGATGCTGTTCTATCAACCCTTTCCGGTTATTACGGAGGGCAATATGTGTCGAATATCAACCGCTTCTCGAAGGTGTATAAGGTGATGATACAGTCCGATCCTAAATATCGTCTGGATGAGACCTCCTTGAATAATACGTTCGTACGCATGTCGAACGGCGAGATGGCACCGCTTAGTCAGTTTATCACCTTGACCAAGGTATACGGTGCCGAATCTTTAGCCCGTTTCAATATGTATAATTCGATCGCCGTCAATGCCGTACCGGCCAATGGATATAGCTCCGGGGATGCTATCAAGGCGGTAAAAGAGACAGCGGCCACCTCACTCCCGAAAGGATACGGGTATGACTTCGGTAGTATCACCCGTGAGGAGAACCAGCAGAGTAATACGACCATTATCATCTTCGGTATCTGTATCTTGATGATTTATTTGATCCTAAGTGCCTTGTACGAGAGTTTCCTTGTTCCTTTCGCCGTGATTCTTTCCGTACCGATGGGTTTGATGGGTAGTTTCTTGTTCGCCAAGTTCATGGGATTGGAGAATAACATTTATCTGCAAACCGGTCTGATCATGTTGATCGGGTTGTTGGCGAAGACCGCCATCTTATTGACGGAGTACGCTACCCAGCGCCGCTTGTCCGGCATGAGCCTGACCTCGGCCGCTCTTAGCGCGGCGAAGGTTCGTCTGCGCCCGATCTTGATGACCGCTCTTACGATGATATTCGGTTTGCTGCCATTGATCGTTTCCAACGGCGTAGGCGCTAATGGAAACCGCTCGTTGGGAACCGGTGCCGTTGGCGGTATGTTGATCGGTACATTGGCTTTGTTATTTATCGTGCCTTGCTTATTCATCACGTTCCAATACCTGCAAGAGAAACTACGCCCGATCCAATTCGAGCGTTCCCTTGATTGGCAGGTGCAAGAAGAGGTAAAAGAGGCCGCCGAAGAAAGAAAAGAATATTTAGATAGCAAGAAATAACCTATCCGGTTGTATATATATTGTATATGAAGAATAACATCATACTCCTTGCCGTAGCGACGCTAGCGTTGAACAGCTGCGGCATTTACAAGAAATACGAGCCTGTCACCACCCTCCCGGAGAATCTATACCGGGAGGAGATAGCCCCGGCAGACACCTTCTCCATCGGGAATATCAGTTGGCGAGACCTGTTCACCGATCCGGCCTTGCAATCCTTGATCGAACGGGGATTAGCCAATAATACAGATCTGCGGATTGCCCATCTAAAGGTGCAAGAAGCCGAGGCGGCGTTAATGACCTCCCGCCTCTCCTACCTCCCGTCGCTCTCCCTAGATCCACAGGGCACGACAAGTAGCTTTGATAAGGCGAAAGCGTCGTGGACATACAACGTCCCGGTATCGGCCAGTTGGGAGGTCGATATCTTCGGCCGGCTGACAAACGCCAAACGACAAGCGAAAGCCGCCTTGTCGCAAAGCCAAGCGTATAGCCAAGCCGTACAAACACAACTGATCGCCAATATCGCCAATTTATATTATACCTTATTGATGCTGGACCGGCAATACGAGATCACGACAGAAACCGCCGTGAAATGGCAAGAAAGCCTTCGTACCACCCAAGCATTAATGGCAGCCGGCATGACTACCGAGGCGGCCGTATCGCAAACCGAGGCTACTTGCTACTCCATCGAGACCTCTGTTAAGGATCTGGAACAGACCATCCGGGAGACCGAGAATACACTTGCCGTCTTATTGGGAGAGACACCTCAGGATATTGAGCGAGGAAGGTTGGAAGACCAATCCTTAACCCCGGATCTGGCTATCGGTATCCCGGTACAGATGCTCTCGAACCGTCCGGATGTACGTAGCGCCGAGTACGCATTGGCGCAAGCGTTCTACGGGACAGCCTCCGCACGCTCCAATTTTTATCCCTCGCTACGTCTTAGCGGCAGCGCGGGATGGACAAACAGCGCAGGTAGTTACATCGTAAATCCGGGTAAACTATTACTATCGGCGGTCGGCTCCCTCACGCAACCGCTATTTAACAAAGGAGCGAATATCGCCCAATTGAAAATAGCGAAAGCGCAGCAAGAAGAGGCCAAGCTCACTTTCCAACAAACCGTGCTCAACGCCGGAAAAGAGGTGAACGACGCACTTACCCAAGCCCAGACCGCAAAGGGAAAGATCGACTTGCGTACACACCAAATCGAATCGCTTGAAGATGCCGTCCGTAGCACCCAATTGCTGATGACGCATGGAAACACCACTTATCTGGAAGTGCTCACGGCACAGCAAACCCTGCTCAGCGCCCAGCTCTCCCAAGTAACGGATCGTTTTGACGAGCTTCAAGCCACCGTAAACCTCTACCAAGCCTTAGGAGGAGGCAGACATTAAAGATAGTCCTTTCAGACTTGTATATAATTATGATTGTAACCTCCTTTTGTGCGTGACGCATAGAAGGAGGTAAAAAAATACCCGGTTTATGGTATATGCCGTAAACAATCCATCCACTATCTTTGTCATATAAATAAAAGAATCCAGAAACAACAAAATTCATTTGTATATGGCAAGAATAGCAAGACAACTGACCGACCTTGTCGGCAACACTCCCCTGTTGGAGTTCTCTAATTTCAACGCGAGCAAGGGCCTTAAAGCCCAAGTAATCGGCAAGCTGGAATATTTCAACCCGGCTGGTAGCGTAAAAGACCGCATCGCCTTGGCGATGATCGAGGACGCCGAGGCTAAAGGCTTGTTGAAACCCGGCGCTACCATTATCGAACCGACCAGCGGTAATACCGGAGTCGGACTTGCTTTTGTCTCCGCCTCGAAAGGCTACAAATTAATCCTGACCATGCCGGATACCATGAGTGCCGAGCGTCGTAATTTATTGAAAGCGTTAGGTGCCCGGCTCGTCCTCACCCCCGGGGCGGAAGGCATGAAAGGAGCCATCGCCAAAGCGGAGGAACTGCGTGACGCGACTCCCGGTTCCATCATCCTACAACAATTCGAGAATCCCGCTAACCCGGCCGTACATATCCGTACGACCGCCGAAGAGATCTGGCGTGATACGGATGGTAAAGTCGATCTGTTTGTAGCCGGCGTAGGAACCGGAGGCACGGTCAGCGGTGTCGGTGCCGGATTGAAAGCTCACAACCCGAACGTACAAATCGTAGCGGTAGAACCTAGCGATTCACCGGTACTTTCCGGAGGCAAGCCCGGCCCGCACAAGATACAGGGCATCGGAGCCGGCTTTATCCCCAAGACCTACAACGGGGAGGTAGTTGACAAGATCCTGCAAGTAACGAACGATGACGCTATCCGTACCAGCCGGGAACTGGCCGGGAAGGAAGGGTTGCTGGTAGGAATATCTTCCGGCGCCGCTGTATACGCCGCCGTGGAACTAGCTAAACTTCCGGAGAATGAGGGAAAAACGATCGTGGCGTTGCTTCCGGACACAGGAGAAAGGTATCTCTCCACGGTTCTATATGCTTTCGAGGAATATCCTCTATAGGCTTTTATCGGTTTATCTGATGTCATAGAATCTGAGTCGAAAACACTATAGTGTTTGTGGATAAACACAATAGTATTCAGACTAAAACACTACTGTATTCGTGCACAAATACAGTAGTGTTTTTTACAGATTACAAGAGTCCTTTCGTACTCGGTAGCTCAAACCGATAAATATCCCGTCGGATCGCCATCTTGATCGAGCGGGCCAAGGCCTTGAAGATACCTTCTATCTTATGATGCTCGTTCGTACCCTCGGCACGGATATTCAAATTCATGCGGGCAGCGTCGCTCAAGCTCTTGAAGAAATGGAGGAACATCTCCGTAGGCATATCTCCCACTTTCTCACGGTGGAACTCAGCGTCCCAAACCAACCAAGGACGGCCACCGAAATCCAGCGCCACGCTACACAAGCAATCGTCCATCGGAAGGCAATACCCATAACGCTCGATCCCTCGCTTATCACCCAGCGCTTTCAGCATCGCCTCGCCAAGGGCAATCGCCGTATCCTCTATCGTATGATGCTCATCGACCTCCAGGTCGCCTTTTACCCGTACCGTCAGATCCGTACCGGAATGCTTACCGATCTGGTCCAACATATGATCGAAGAAACCAAGCCCGGTAGAGATAGATGTCTTTCCGGTTCCATCCAGATTCCAGTCCACATAAATATCCGTCTCCTTCGTGGCACGCCGTACGACCGCACGACGCTCGCCAGCAAACAGATACTCGGTGATTTTATCCCAATCATCCGTGATATAAACGGGAGACAATGAGGTAGCGTAAGCCGCTAACTCAGTCTCCGCTCCCTCCTCCGGGCGCAACCAGATACCTTTAGCGCCCAGATTATGGGCCAACTCCATATCCGTAAGGCGGTCTCCGATCACGAAACTATTCTCCAGATCGTATTCACCTGTCATATATTTCGTAAGCATTCCTGTACGAGGCTTACGATTCGGAGAATTATCCTCGGGAAAGGAAGGATCGATCAATACATCATCAAACACGATCCCCTCGCCTTCCAGTGTTTTTAGGATCAAGTTATGGGCAGGCCAGAAAGTCTCCTCCGGGAAAGAGGGCGTACCCAGCCCGTCTTGGTTGGAGACCATCACGAACTCGAAATCCAACCGCTCGCGAATGAAATAGAGGTTACGCATCACCTTCGGGACAAACTCTAGTTTCTCCAAGCTATCCAATTGATAATCTACGGGCGGCTCTTTTACAAGCGTGCCGTCTCGATCGATAAACAACGCTCTTTTCCTCGTGCTCATAATTTCATGTTTTTCATCGCATTCAATAAGCTATCATTCTCTTTCGGCGTACCGATCGTAATACGAAGGCAACCCCGGCATTTCTGCACGTTGCTACGGTTACGCACTACGATCCCTTTCTTCACGAGCCCATTATACATGGCATCCGCCTTGGCGACATTCACCAACAAGAAATTAGCGTCCGAAGGATATACTTGATAGGAGAAAGGAGGCTCGGACAGGATCTTCTCCAGCCGGTTACGCTCCGTGAGAATCTCGTTCATTTGGTGTTTCATGGTCGCCTCGTCATTCAAAAGCTCCAAAGCTTTCTCCTGCGTAAGTTGGTTGACGTTATACGGATATTTGATCTTATTCAAGACTCCGATAATCTCCGGAGAGGCGAATGCCATACCCAAACGAATACCCGCCGCTCCCCACGCTTTCGACAAGGTTTGAAGAACGATCAGGTTTGGGAATCCCGATAATTCCTTTAAGAAAGAGGGATAAGCGGAGAAGTCGATATAAGCCTCATCGATCACCACGATTCCTTCATAATTCTTCAATATCTTATAGATCGAGCCACGATCCAGGCTATTGCCACTGGGGTTATTCGGGGAACATAGGAAGATCACTTTAGTCCACTCGTCCGCCGATTCCAACACTCGGTCAGCGTCCAAGTCGAAATTCTCGTCCAAAGAGACCTTGCGACATTCCACGTTATTTACATTCGCTGCCACCTCATACATACCATACGACGGCGAGATCGTCACCACACTATCCAACCCCGGCTCGCAAAAGGCACGGATCACCAGATCGATAGCCTCGTCGCTGCCATTGCCCAAGAAGATCGAGCTACGATCCACGCCTTTCAGTACGGCCAGACGATCCTTCAATTTCCACTGCAAGGGATCGGGATAACGGTTATACGGCACATTCCACGGATTCTCATTCGCGTCCAGAAAAACGGAGGCATCCCCATGAAACTCATCACGTGCGGATGAATACGGTTTCAAATTCCAGACATTCGGTCTTACTAAATCTTTCAGGTCTTTCATATCGTGTTCAATCTAATTGTTACTGCGTTGCGGTGAGCATCCAGATGCTCGTTGGCCGCCATGGTTTGGATCGTGCTACCCAAGGCACGGATACCATCGGAAGAGATCTCTTGGAAAGTGATCTTCTTGATGAAACTATCCAAGTTTACGCCACTATATGCCTTGGCATAACCGTTGGTCGGCAAGGTATGATTCGTGCCGGAAGCATAATCGCCTGCGCTTTCCGGAGTATATGGCCCCATAAAGACACTGCCGGCGTTCTCGATTCGCTCTGCGATAGCGGTGTAATCCGCTGTTTGGATAATCAAGTGCTCGGGAGCGTATTGGTTCGTGAAGTCCACGACTTCCCGCAAATCTTTCAATACGATGATACGGCTGTGCGCTAACGATTTCTCGGTAATCTCCTTTCGAGGCAAACGATCGAGTTGCTCTTGGATGGCACGGGCCACGGGTTCCACGATCGTTTCCGAAGCGGTTACGAGGATCGCTTGGCTATCCACCCCATGCTCGGCCTGCGAGAGGAAATCGGCGGCGATAAAATCGGGATTTGCTGTCTCGTCTGCGATCACCTCTACCTCGGATGGTCCGGCGGGCATATCGATGGCGACTTCTTTTAGGCTTACTAATTGCTTCGCCGCCGTCACGTATTGATTACCGGGGCCAAAGATCTTATACACCTTGGGGACCGATTCCGTCCCATAGGCCATCGCCGCTATCGCTTGGATTCCTCCAGCCTTGAATATCTTACTTACGCCCGCAACCTCCGCGGCGAACAGGATAGCGGGATGTACTTTCCCTTCCCGGTTCGGTGGCGTACATAATACGATCTCCTTGCATCCGGCGATACGTGCGGGCACTGCCAACATCAATACCGTGGAAAACAAAGGCGCCGTTCCGCCCGGAATATATAAACCGACTTTCTCGATCGCTACCGCTTTCTGCCAACAAGTGACTCCCGGGGTAGTCTCCACTTTCTTTCCCTCGAAACGTTGTGAGGCGTGGAACTTCTCGATATTCGCCTTTGCCGTACGAATCGCCTGTTTCAAGTCCTCAGCGACCAAGGCATCCGCTTCCCGCATCTCTTCTTCCGAGACTTGAAGGGAAGAAAGGAGCACTTTATCAAACTTTTCCTCATACGCTTTTACGGCAGTGTCACCCTGCTCGCGTACCTCGTCCAATACCGTACGGACCGTATCGAACAAGGTGGTTACATCTAATGCGGGACGTTTGGTTAGTGAGCTCCATTCCTCACGTCCGGGATATTTTATAATCTCCATATTATACAATCATTTTCTCGATCGGAAGCACTAAGATACCTTCAGCCCCCAATGATTTTAGTTTACCAATAATTTCCCAGAAATGCTTCTCGGCGATCACGGATTGAACAGAGACCCATTCATCGTTTGCCAAAGGCGTTATGGTCGGGCTCTTCATACCGGGAAGCACCTCGATAATCTCATCCAGCTTTTCTTTCGGAGCGTTCAGCAACACGTACTTCTTGCCCTCGGCGACTTGAATCGCCTCGAAGCGGAATAGAAGCTCATCCAAGATCTCCAGTTTCTCTTTGGATAGATTATTGTTGGCAATCAATAAAGCCTCACAAGGAAGGACTACCTCCACTTCTCTCAATTGATTGCTTACCAAAGTGCTACCGGAGCTTACGATATCAAAGATAGCGTCCGCCAAACCAATGCCCGGGGCGATTTCCACAGAGCCGCTGATTACATGAATATCCGCCTTCACGCCTCTCTCCTCTAAGAAAGACCGTAGGATCACGGGATAGGAAGTAGCGATCGTTTTTCCCTCAAACCATTCAGCCCCCTTATATTCCTCATCTTTTGGGATCGCTAAGGATAGACGGCACTTACTAAAGCCCAGACGCTTGATCAATTTCGCCTCTTGCCCTTTCTCCACGTACTCGTTCTCTCCGACAATACCAATATCCGCCACACCGTTAGCTACAGACTGAGGAATATCATCATCACGAAGAAATAATACCTCTACCGGAAAACCTTTTGCCGATAATAACAGAATGCGTTTACCCCTGTTTAGTTTAATACCCGCTTCTTCAAGCAACATCATGGTCTCGTCGTACAGACGGCCTTTCGATTGTACCGCGATTCTCAACATAACTATATCTTATTTTTATATTATAAATATCAACAAAAAAAGGCTTACCGCAAAACGGCAAGCCTTTATCTTTTTATCATGAGTACATACATACCATTCAGCCCACCGAACTATCGCCCGCTGTAATGATGATGGTGATGCAATGTAGTCGTTATTTTCATTTCTTTTGTTATTTACGTCGCAAAGTTACAATAATAATTGAAAGAACAAATATTTCTGACAAAATATTATCACAATATCTATATTACTTCAATCCGTTCTTACGGAGCAACTCTTCTATCTCTTTCAAGCTTATAGATTCACGTTCTGCTTTGTCGTAGATGTAGAGCAAGTTGATCTCTGTCTCATCGATGGCTACCACTACCGTAAAAGAGATAACCCTTGCCCCACCGCTTTTGCCTCGTCCTTTGGAAGAGATACGCATACGGATTTTACGGCCGAGATCGGTCCCGATCTGGGGATTCGCATAGATCTCTTCCTGAAACTCTATCAAATCCGATTTCAATGAAGGATAACGTTTGCTCAAGCGTTTTACCTCTTTTTCAAACGACTTGTCAAATACTATGCTATAATTCATTGATAAGTTCTTCTAAGTGTTTCGCTCTCTTTCCACTACGCTTACGCTCTTGCATCTCTTTCAGCCCGGCATCAATCCCTGCCAAGATTTCTTCCTTGCTAATATATTCCGTTTCTTCCTCTTCGGCTTTTGTCCTAATTTTATTGTTCAGCTTTTTCAGATAGTTCTTCACACGGTTGAGCGTGTCTTTATCATCGATGCTTAACAATTCTTCGACCAAATCCATCTTTAGGCATTTTAGTTCCATTGCCGTCATACAAATACTCCTTTCTTATTAATTCGTTCTCAAGGACAAAGATAATGATTTACTTTAATACAAATGACTCGCTTGCTGCTTAATCTTATTGGAAAGCATCAAGGGGAAGTCCGGATGCGCGGTAAAAAACGCATCAACTTCTTCCCGAGCTTCCTTCGATGTATGGGCGGAAAGCAAGGAGCGAACCCAAGCGGTGGGGAAAAAGATATCGCCAGTCCGCTGTACTTCCGGCATCGCTTCCAAGGCCGGACGGATATAAGCGACCGACTCTTGTTCTCGTAGGCGATGGTTCAAATTAGCGAGAGCGGAAGAGGCCCATGGCTCCACCCTACGATTCCCGGCGATCAACAAGGAAGCGAAGACACTGTCACGTTCCGCCTTGCGGGGCGATACGGATGGGGAGATAAATTGATACTCCTTCTTCCGGTCCGGATTCTGTATGCGGGATAATTGCGTAGCGATAATCTTATCCGCTTTTTCCGGCAAATGCATCGCCAGCATATAGGATAAGCCAATATAATCACTCTCGCTCAACGTACAATCTTTCGGAGCTTTCCGTTCCTGCCATAACGTATACAGACGTTGTACCGCCTCCTCTGAATCCGCTATCGAACGATACAAACGAAACGCCTGCAAGCGATGTTGGGATACGGGATTCGTTGTCACGATCTTCCACAAGACCTGTTCCAACGGACGAGAATCCGACGGGAATATCCGCTGGCAATCTCCTAAATAGCTTAAAGCCATCGAGAACAATAAAGAATTAGACTCATTCGGTAAATACGCTAACATCTCTTCACGGAACCCTTGCGGAGAAATCGTTTTCCAACGAAGATTCTCATAAAGGGTAATCAGCAAAGATCCCTTCAACACCTCATCTTCCGATGAGCGAAGCACAGACCATAGACCGGAAGACTCCCCCTCTGTTATTTTAAAGAAGCCATAACCACGCCCATTTATATTCGGAAGAATGACACAATTTCCATTCGGAAGAAAACTTAATTTCATTCGGAAGGAATCAGAGTTTCCTTCGAGAGAAACCGGGATTTCTTCCGAATCCGTTCCACAGATCACCCGATAGGTTAATTCTTGCGGCCATTTTAAACCCCGGCCCAACGGATCACGCTGCTCTACGACCAACTCGCCGTCCTTAACCGAAGCCGTAATCTCCGGCATACCCTTCTGATTCACCCACACCTCACTCCAAGCGGCCAGATCCTCTTCCGTATATTTATTCAAGATACGGATCAAGCCCTCCCACGTAGCGTTCCCATACGCATAAGTAGTCAAGTACTCACGGATTCCCTGCTGGAAAGCGTCTTCTCCCAGAACACGTACCAACATCTCCATAATCACGGGAGATTTATCATAGATGATATTTCCATATACCAAACCGGCGTTCCGCAAATTATCCAAATCTTGCTTGATCGGATTCGCACCCGCCGTACGGTCTTCCGAATAAGACGCGGGAATATAATCCCGGATAAAATTCAACCGGTGATTCACGTCCGGATACAAAGGTTCTACGATACGGGAAGCGAAATAATTAGCGAAAACCTCTTTAGTCCATACATCATCAAACCATTTCATCGTTACATAATCGCCAAACCACATATGAGAGGTTTCATGTGCGATCAAGGAACTCCGACTCAATCGCTCATTTAAGGTAGGATGCTCATCCAGAAACATCCGGCGATCCGTATATAAAGTAGCACCCGTATGTTCCATACCCCCATATTGGAAACCGGGTAAGATAATCACGTCATATTTAGCGAAAGGATAAGGAATACCTGTAAAGTCTTCCTGCCATTCCAATGCGTCGAACACCTCATCGGCGATGGCTGGGCATTGAGCGATTTTCTTCGGATCTGTCTCCCGATGATAAATAGAGATATCCCGCCCGTTCCGGGAATAAACCTCCCGAGTCAGTTTACCGGCCACGAATGAGAACAGGTAGGTACTAAGCGGTTCCGTCTCCTTGAAAGAAATACGATTCCGACCGGAGACGCCCGTACTATCCGTTTGTGTGATAGCGCCATTCGCCACGGCCTGCCATGTGGAAGGAACTTCCAAGGTCAAGGTAAAAAGCGACTTCATATCCGGCTGGTCAAAACAAGGGAATACCGTACGTGCCCGGTCCGGAACCAATAACGTGTACAGGAACTCATCCCGTCGGTTCAAGGATTGATCCGCCGGAGTAAAAGCGATCGCTACCCGGTTCTCTCCCACCGCTACCCAATCTGAGGCTATCACGATATGCTCATCTTTCACCTCGTAGGGAATATCGCCTCCGTTCAAGGTTACGGATGTCACTTGCTCCTGTTCTCCGCGGAAATCAATAATAAGCGGCTGCTTCTCGTCTAATCGTAACGATAGCTCCACCTTTCCCCGGATCGCCTCGTCACGAGATTCCGGGATCGAGAAGAAAAGATTATAACGGACATCGGAGAAATGCTCCTTCCGGAATCGCGCCAGCTCAAGGCCCACACCGGGCCGGGACAAACCGGCCTCATCTTGTTTAACAGAGCTACAAGCAACCAGACCGGACAGTACGCAAGCTCCGATAAATACCTTTAGGTTCATATCTCGTAATTATTCTCTTAAGTATTCTGCTATACCCATAAAATTTCGTTCCAACAAATACATCTGGCTAGCCATAAACGTGAAAAAATCTCCCCAATGCGCTCGCCGATGCAAATCCAATCCTTCCTTTGCCACATAGATACGGGCCACTTGTCGGCCATTCTCACGGACAAAACAAATATCCCAGATCAAGCCTTCGGGAAAATCCTGTTCCAAGGTCTCTTTATACCAAGTCAGGCGCTCAAACATTTCCAGACGTAAATCCTCGCTACGGTGGTTTACCTCAAGAATAACGTAAGCCCCTTGGCGGTTCGCGTCGAATTTCAACTCAACGCCCTTTACCTTCGTATCATATAATGTCCAAATTTTCTTACGCCCCCGCAAATAGGGTTGCACCTCACAAAAAGCGGCGAAGCTTTCCCAAAACTCCAATTTGAGATTCTTCAGTTCCTCCTTACTATACATTATTTATAAATGTCTTTCCTTGTTACCTTAACGATCTGTCCGAATTTGGAGAGTTTCTCCATATCCATACTCTTTGAATTACCGACTATCGCATATATCATTAAATGATCTTGTATATTCTCCTTATAAAAACGAAGGATATCCTCCATAGTCATCCGATCGATGACCTCCAGATAATCCTTGTTCGGATCGCTCTCGTACCCTTCACGCCGGAAACCGGCGATCTTCAAGGAAAGAGAGCGACTAGTAGGATATTCATTATTCACCCAATTACGAATCGTCTGCTTCACCGACTCCACCCGTTCCGGACGTTCCGGCATATCATGCACCAGATTTTCCAGCACTTCCATCGCATCGATCATCTTATCCGTCTGTGTAGCCAATTTCATCACGAAACTAGCGGGCTTCTCCGATCGATTCAAAGGAGGATGTTTCAAACGGGCATTTACTTGATAAGCGAACGAACGAAACTCACGGATCTCCTGAAACATCAAGGATGACATATCCCCTCCGAAATAAGCGCTAAACAACCGGGAAACAGGACGATCTTCCTTAGCCTTCAACGGATCGATATACATATAGGCATAGATTATGCTTTGCGTGACATCCTCCATGTCCATGAAAAAGACAGTCGGCTTATCATACGTCATAAGATCACGAATATAGGGAGAGTTCGATGGAATACTTACCTCCTCCAAGGGTAAATGCAGCTTGATCTGCCGAGCGGCCTCCTCCGTAGACAATGTACCACAATAATGCAGGTTACAAGCGACCGAACGTACCTTACTGAAGGTGTCCAGCAACATCTTTCCTTTTAGTTTTTTGATTTCAGCGAACGATAATTTGGTCAAATAACGGGATTGCTCCCCAAATTTGACTTTCTCTAACAGCATATCGGCTACGTTCTCGCTGGAATTGAACAACGATTTCTCCGTTACCTTCGCCTCGTCCACAATCTGCCGTAACTTCTTGTCATCTGGCTTGGCGTGCCGCAAGAAATCGCCGACCAAAGCCATTGTTTGGGTAAAATGCCCATCAAAACCATTCACCACCACCAGAAACTCAGAATCCGTGGAATCAAAAGTCAATGTACTACCAAGTTCCTGCAATTTACCCCGAAAGACCTCAAAAGACATCGATTCCGTCGCTACGAAAGGTAGATAAGCGGACAATTTATCAAGATCACGAAGCTCCAACTGCCCCACTCCATAAGATAGTGTCAGCGAGAATATATCATTTACGGAATTATGAGTCTTATACAACGTGACAAGCGGACGCAAGGATACGACCTCGGCGTCTTTCTCAAAATCGAGAAAATGCGGTTTCAATTCTTGTACGGGTATCTTTTCCAGACGTTCCACATAAGCGGAGGAAGCATCGGAGTTCTTCGGTATAATCGGTGAATAATCCGGCTTGGGTAAGATCGTTTTTGGATAGCGTCCGGTCTTCTTCGTGACGTACATATAATTCTCCGTAAAATATTTCTTGGCGACCTCAATCACGTCTTCTCTCGACAAGGCATCGATACGGGTAACCTCATCCAAATAATCCTGCCAGCTTTTCCCTTGAGAGAAAATACGCATCATCACCTCGGCCCTTGAGTTTATGTCTTCCAATTTGGAGGCATATTCACGTTTCTGTTCCAATTTCAAGCTTTGGAACATCTCATCGCTAAAATCCCCCTCCTTAATACGGTTGATTTGTTTCCATACTAATTTCTCAGCTGCCGCATAGGTCTGGAAAAAGAACTTCGGAAATACCAACAAACCTAATATTCCAGCCTCATTCATACTTTGGTTAACCGCCATCGCACCCATCACCTTATGATCTACCGTCAGCTTATCCAAAAATCCCGTACCATTGGAGTTATTCAATAAAGATACGGCGATATTGAGCGCAACTTGATCCGGATGATTCGCAGGAACTCCCCGGAATCCCAATGCCATAATTTTCACGAAAGGCATAGGAATACGTACGCTCACTTTTTCCCGCCCCTCGAATGGTGGAAGCGCAACGATATCCCGGTGGGGCGGCTTCCCTTTTCGTATCCGTGAAAAAGTAGATTCCAAGATTGGCAAGACCTCCTCCGTATCGAAATCCCCGCTTAAGATCAATCCCATATTGGAAGCGACATAGTATTTCTCGAAGAACCGGCGCATCTCCGAAAGACGGGGATTCTTCAAGTTCTCCGCACTTCCGATAATCGGATACGCATACGGATGCGGATAGAAATAACGCTCTGTCAATTTCTCGATGGCGACGCTAGCCATCGTGTCCCCATACATGTTCTTTTCCTCATAGACCGTCTCCAGCTCACTCTGGAAAAGACGAAATACGGGATTTACCAAACGCTCACTATTGATCTCGGCCCATTGGGAGATATATTGCGGAGAGAATGTATTGAAATATAATGTATAGTCGTAAGAAGTCCCGGCATTCAACTTCGTACCACCGAAACGAGAGATCAACCGGTCGAACTCGTTCGGTATTACATACTCAGCGGCACGTACGCTCAGGTCGTTAATGATTTGCTGCAAATGGGCGCGCATCTTGGGATCCTCGGTATCCGCCAAAGCGTCATATTTCTCGGCGATAATGTCCAGCAAGACTTTCTCGGACTCATAGTCGATCGTCCCGATCTTATCCGTTCCTTTAAACATCATATGCTCGAAATAATGCGCGATACCTGTGTTTGGGGAATCTTTAGCTCCGGCTTTTACGACTACGGCTCCGAATATCTTAGGTTGGCTATGGTCCTCATTCAACCATACCGTCAAATCATTACTTAATTTATGCTCTCGTACCTGTAGAAAATCTGAGGTTGACAACAGAGATCTCATGGAATCCATTTAAGTTTATATTATTTCACAAAGATACATTTTTCAATTGGATTAATACGCTTACATTTACAAGCAATCTTAACAAAAGGGCAAATTTAACGTAGGATTGAACCTATTTTTAAGAGTAGTGTTATATCAAAAAACGATTATTATGATAAATTTAGGTAGTTGGATGAACAAAGTCCTCACCGGATGGGGTGTAGACGAGAAAATAGCGAACACATTTGACGAGGCGATCATCGCCATCTTACTAGTGGCGGTCGCTATCGGATTAGATTATTTATGCCAAGCTATTTTTGTCGGAGGGGTACGTAGTATCGTTAAGCATACGCATTATAAATGGGATACGTTATTAATTAAACGTAAGGTCGTACATTATCTCGTACATACGATTCCCGGCATTTTAGTATATGCTTTGCTCCCGATGGCTTTTATCCGAGGAAAGGAATTATTATTCATTTCCCAGAAGATTTGCGCGGTCTATATCATATTTTCCCTGCTGTTAGCGCTCAACGGTCTTCTCTTAATGATGTTGGATTTGTTTAACCAACAGGAGAAAATGAAAAACAGGCCGATGAAAGGCTTTATACAAGTATTACAAGTGCTTGTTTTCTTCGTTGGCGGCATTGTCATTATAGCAATTCTCGTCAATAAATCCCCGGCTACCCTTTTCGCCGGATTAGGTGCGTCGGCAGCTATTCTTATGTTGGTATTTAAAGATAGCATATTAGGTTTCGTGGCAGGTATACAGCTTTCGGCGAATGATATGTTGCGACCCGGCGACTGGATCACGATGCCTTCTGCCAACGCGAACGGTATTGTTCAAGAAATAACCCTAAACACCGTGAAAGTTCAGAACTTCGATAATACGATCTCAACAATCCCGCCTTATAATCTAGTAAATAGTTCTTTCCAAAACTGGCGCGGAATGGTTGAGTCTGGAGGACGTAGGGTTATGAAGTCCATTTATCTCGATTTGAATACGATCAAGTTCTGTACACCAGAGATGCTAGATACATTCCGCAAGGAAATTCCTTTATTAGCGGATTACCAACCGGATAAGGATGTAGTACCTACAAACTCCCAAGTATTCCGTGTATATGTAGAGCGTTATCTGACAAGTCTTCCTGTCGTAAATCAAGATTTGGATTTAATTATCAGTCAACTTCAATCCACGGAATATGGTGTTCCCGTCCAGATTTATTTCTTCTCCCGGAATAAAATATGGAAAGAATATGAACGGATCCAGTCGGATATATTCGACCATTTCTTCGCTATGATTCCTAAATTTGAATTGAAAGTATATCAATATTCAGACTAAAGTACGTGTTCGGATTATTTTTCCTATCTTCGTCTCCGGATTGTCTACTTAAAGTTTAAAATCGTATTTATGAGCAAGATACAAGAATGGGTATATAATTTATTAGTTCAAATGGGGTTGATAAGCGAAAATTCCAGTTACCTAGACAATATAGTGATCTTATTACTTATTATAGCCGTCACCGTTGGGATCGATTATAGTTGCCGGTATATTTTCCTTGGTATGTTCAAACGATTAGCGAGGAAGACGAAAAATCAACTGGACGATTTAATCGTGGATCGTAAGATCATCAATAAGATGATGCATATGATCCCGGCCATATTGATTTATATATTGTTACCATTCGCCTTCTCAGCCGAAGAGACACCGAAGATTTTAATATTGCTCCAAAAACTTTGTCAGATTTATATCATAGCGGTTTCTTTAAGGTTTATAAACGCTTCCTTAAATCTGATCCACGAGATCTATAATAAAAAAGATTCCTTTAAGAACAAGCCGTTAAAAGGCTTCATACAGATCTTGCAGGTTACGGTTTTCTTTATTGGAGTGATATTGATTATCAGTATTCTTATCAATAAATCCCCGGTTTCTTTACTGGCCGGATTGGGTGCGTCTGCCGCTATCTTGATGTTGGTCTTTAAGGATACGATCTTAGGTTTCGTTGCCGGCATCCAATTATCCGCCAATGATATGCTCCGGGCCGGGGACTGGATCACGATGAGTAAATATGGTGCGGACGGCACGGTTATCGAGGTGACATTGAACGCCGTGAAAGTAAGAAACTTTGACAATACCATTACGACCATCCCTCCTTACGCCTTAGTAAGCGACGCTTTCCAAAACTGGAGAGGTATGAGCGAATCCCCGGGCCGCCGTATCAAGCGCTCTATCAATATCGATATGAACAGCGTACATTTTTGTACCCCGAAAATGCTAGAGAAATTTCGTAAGATCTCTCTTATCACGGATTACATCGACGGAAAAGAACAGGAATTATATGAATACAATGAAGAGCATCATATCGATAGTTCCATTTGGGTGAACGGACGTAGACAAACAAATCTGGGTGTCTTCCGTGCTTATCTCGTACGTTACCTAAGAAGCCTCCCGGAGGTAAGTAAGGAATTAGTCTGCATGGTAAGGCATCTACAACCGACTGATACAGGTATTCCCATCGAACTTTATTGCTTCTCATCCAATAAGGTATGGGTCGAATATGAAGGAATCCAAGCGGATATATTCGACCATGTACTTGCAGTAATACCGGAGTTCGGACTAAGCGTATTCCAAAATGTATCCGGGGCGGATTTGAAGAATATCATCATCAAACTTCCCGCCGGCTCACAACCCCCAGAGTAAATGAATTCATTTAAGTCTTACGGCTCACGCAAGACTTAAATGTCACAACCGTTTGATAAATCTGGCGGGATTCCCCCCTACAACGGTATTAGATAGGAACACACTAAGATGTCAAAAAAATATCTTAGGTGCATCGGCCGACGATCCTAAGATACTTCAGTAATGAACCTAAGATACTTTGCCTATGAAATCAGTATCGGCGTAGCCTTACGGCACTAGTAGTGTAGGGTTGTGCCTATACTGGCGTGAGGCTATGCCGATATATGTGTTTGTCCCCTTAGAATTGGAAATAAATAAACGGCTGCACTCCCGCACTCTTAAACTGAACAACAATGAAAATCGCTATCGCCAATATAGCGGCCTGTATCAATAATGGGGAACGGGTCACGACTCCTCTCAAGGCATCCTCAGAGCGTTTAGGCATAAAATGCAGCACATAACCGATCACCATCAACGCAAACACCCCTTTATATCCTAAGACGAATTGCATGAACACCTCCGGATGAAAATTCGTAAAGATCTGGCGAAGCATCTCTCCCACGGCCTTCATCGAGGTAGCCCGGAACAAGATCCATCCGAAACAAACCACATGGAAAGTAATCAGGACACCTAATACCCGTCGCCAAGGCTTCATCTCGCATCCTAAGGCCTTAAAGCTACTGAAATGCCCCATGATGAACTTATGCGCAGCCAAAGCTATACCATGTAAGGCTCCCCATAAGATGAAACTAATGGAAGCCCCATGCCATAACCCGCCTAGCAGCATCGTTATCATCAGATTCATATAGGTACGAATCTTCCCCTTCCGGTTCCCCCCTAAGGATATATACAGATAATCTTTTAACCAAGAGGAAAGGGAGATATGCCAACGACGCCAAAACTCGGTAATCGTAGCCGATTGATAGGGAGAGTCGAAGTTTATATTAAAGCGGAATCCCAACAACAGAGCGATACCGATCGCCATATCCGAATAACCCGAGAAGTCACAATAAATCTGTAGCGCATACCCATAGACACCCAATAAATTCTCCACACCCGTATAAAGCAACGGAGCGTCAAAAATACGATCCACGAAATTCATACTGATATAATCCGAGATAACCGTTTTCTTGAAAAGACCACATAAGATAAGGAACAATCCCTCACCAAACTCAGATCGCGTCACCGTAGGATTCTTATACATTTGAGGGATAAAATCCCGGGCACGAACGATTGGCCCGGCAACCAGTTGAGGAAAGAACGATACATAGAAAACATAATCGATCCAACGGCCGAGAGGTTGGATCCGTCCCCGATAAACATCTATTACATAGCTGATGCTCTGGAAGGTAAAGAAAGAGATTCCTACCGGAAGGAAGATGTTCATCTTTAGCCATTCTCCCCCGGCGGCCATAGTAAACAGTTCGCCTAGGAAATTGAAATACTTGAAATACCCCAGCATACCTAGGTTTATGCAGAGACTAAGCGTAACGAATAATTTACGTTTTAATACCGATGTCGTATGCGAGATACATTGCGCTATCAAGAAATCGGAAGTAGCCGTAAATACCAGCAGCCCGAACCAAAGTCCACTACTTTTATAATAGAAATAAAGGGAAAACAGTGTCACGTAAATAATGCGAGCCAACGTATGTTTCCTTAGCGACATATAAATCATCAGGAAACCGATAAACAAGAAGAAGAACAACCCGCTACTAAACAAGATCGGGGCATTATGATGATACGTTAGGATATCTCCCAGTTTCTCCCACGTGAATTGATGATTACTAAGCCAATCTCTAAGTATATTATATTCCATATAAGATTCTTATCGGTTATTATATGATTCCATGAACGCCCTAAACAGAAGCGTTCCTTGTTCTTGATACCCTTCTTTCGTAAAGTGAATCCGATCCCGTCCCATCAAACGAGAACTATGCCATTTGCGGCACGAGTTTTTCCCTCCTGTCGTAGTGAATAAATCCCAGCAAGCGACCTCTTCTTTCTTCGCTACATTCCGGATAGCACGGGCAGCCCGCTCGGTATTATCATTACGCACATACGTTCGCTGCTTATTGACTCGCACCCTTTTGTAACATTCCGGAGGAGTCGTCAGTAAGATCGCCGTATTCGGTAGCTCCTTCTTGACGATCGCCAAGAAAGCCTCTATCTGGCCGGAAAACTCATCGGTATTAAAACGTCTGCCGAATGTCTCGTTGGTTCCCATAGAGATGATTAGTAAGGACGGTTTTAATAAAGCCAACTGACGTATATAAGCCTCGTCCGTATAATTCACATACATCGCCCCATTCACTCCGATGGAATGGTATAAGATACCCCTGCCTCCATTCTTCAGTGTCAGGCCATAATATAAATTCGTAAAGGATGAGGCCGGTCGCAATGTATTCGTGCCCTCTTTCCGTCTCGTACTCTGCAATTGTAGAGTATCGGTCAAGCAGGAGATCCGGAAAGTGTCGGCTAATACACCGGGAACACATACGGTATCCGCACGGAATGTTTGGACCGAGTCTTTCAAAGCCCCGGCAGGAAGCATGGGCATCGACTTCTCCCCTCTATATAAAATCGCCTCATTAAACTCGTATCCGGCACCATTATTCGGAGTTATCACGACATCAAAATTAATCGAGGGGGAAACAGACTTAATCCCGATCCCACCGATCCCTATCGGGGTTTTCTGGACATGCTGAATACAACGTCCGGCAATCCAATCCTTAGCGACGGATTTGATAAAGTAATCATCCGGCTCGTTGGTCTTGCTCAACTTAAAAGGAGCGATCCAGCCTCGTCCGGCATTCCCGAACGCCTGTTGGAAAAGGCGCATGACACGACCGCTTAAATGTCCGGCTTGGATATGCGAATCCCCCAACTGGACGATCGTGATAGCCGTATCTTTCCCTGCACGCAACGAATCCAGTTCATTGAAAAAATTATTCCACGCCTTACTAGAATCCGGTAAGATCAACGTATCTTTTCCCACTTTCATAGAATAAGATAAAGGAGGCAACGCTACAGTATCCCGAACCGCCAAACTATCAAGAGATACATCCCCGTTTATTCCGGCTTTAGGTTTCGGAACAGAGAAGCCCATGATCACTCCTAAAACAACCAGACTAATTAACCACTTTCTCCGCTTCATCATAAAAATCTTTTTCTGATAATAACGCTTTCAGCAAGGCATCGGCAATCTCCCGTCCACCCCTAAAGCTTAAATGCGTATAATCCTTACTAGCCCAGTTTAATTCTACGAAACGGACCATACTGTTCTCTCCTCCCATAGCACCGAATACATTCCAGAAAGGAACCCCTGCCTTTTTAGCGGCTTGCCTTTGCGCATGCAGCAAGGCTAACACGGCCGGCATCGTCTCGAATTCCCCATCGTCTTGACGGCTTCTGTCCGACACCCCCAACATCAATATATCAGCTTCCGGAAAACAAAGTTGTATATGGTTAATGACCTTTACCATCCGGCTACTATACCATCCATAATTCATCACGCTATCGCTCACGACATTCAACCCATACTGCAAGACAATCAAGTCATACGGACGGATCTTATTCAATGCTTGGCAACGGGAGACATCCAATCGCTCCAATATCATACCCGAGTTTCCCCGAAGAGAGAAATTATCGACCACGACACCTAAATGATCCTCCATAGCGACCCCTAATGCCCGGAACTCAGGAGTATTCTTAAAAGTGAAATCCGCTTCGGTGAACATCCCTTCCAACTCGTATTGGGTTACGATCGATGTGGCGGGAAGCATCTCTTGTAGGGTATCGGCGGAAGCGTTGCAAACCAAGCGCATCTCCGTATTCTTATTCTGCTCATAAATCAGTTTCAAAGAAGAGAACGTCTGAAGCTCCGGATAACGCTTAGTCGTCTTCACATGGATGGAGGCGTTTTCCTCGTTTGCCTCGAACATCATCCCAGATAAAGTATATCCATGCTCATGATCTGTCAGCATAGACCAAGTAGTCCATCCGGAGGCACGTTGCTCCACGGTTGGACGGAACTGTGCCGCTACGGATGTGACCGGTACAAAACCAACACCCCGCCCCCCAAATTCCTTCTGCATCCCGGAACGGAAATCGGCCACCATAATATCTCCTTCGATAAAAGAATCTCCAAGGAAGGCCACACGTACCGGACGATTCAATTCCCGCCTGTTTTTTAAGGCGGCGAAGAATCGTTGCAAACCGATATGTCCAAGAGAATAGTCCTCGATATGAGCCCCCAGCGAATCCGCCCCTTGAACAGCATAGACCGCTTTGTATAACGAATCACGAAGGGCCAAAGCCGCAGAATCTATTCCGGCGGAACGCATGATAGAATCCCTTAATGCTACCGAATCTACTTGAAGGGTGTCCGCTTGTTCCAATTGTTGTTTCAAAGAATCCAAGGAGAGCTTTTCCTCTTTCACCTTGAAATCCGATAAAAGATCTACCTTTTTGATCTTATACCCGAACAATGTATCCGGAAGGCTATATAAACCAAAGCTCATCAACAACGTCAGCGACAGTAACGCTAACACTCTACCCAAATTATTATCTTTGTTCATCTAACTTTTGCTTATAAGGGGACAAAGATAGACAAGTTTACCTACCCGGAAATAATCTTCGGACAAAAAATAACCTTAAATTATCCGTTCAGGGTGGATCATCCCTTAAACGTAAGTTGAGACAAAAAGAGATGCAATAACGAAGGCTCCAGCAGCATTGGGAAAATCAATCCATAAATAGCCCCGTAGAAATGGGCATTATGATTTATGTTATCTCCTGTTTGTTTCGCCATATACTGGCAATAGGCCAGGTATAGCAAGCCGAATACGATTCCGGGGACAGGCAGCACGGCGAAAAACAAGATCTTTCCCCAAGGATCAAGGAATATAGAGGTAAATAGAACCGCCGATACCGCTCCAGACGCACCGATAGAGACATAATACGGATCATTACGTCGTTTTATCAAATCATAAAGCGAAGCCACGATCATTCCCCCGAAATAAAGAGCCAGATAAGCCCCACTGCCGAATCCCATATATCGAAACGTTCGTTCAATATAGAGACCAAATGACCAGAACGTGAACATATTCACTAGCAAATGTGTCATATCCGCATGGATAAATCCATGTGTCACGATACGATAATATTCATGATTCCGGATCGTACGATATGGGATAAACGCTAATTTCATAAATAACTCCCTATTACTAAAACAGATAAAAGAGAGAATCACTGTTATTCCAATAATTAAATAAGTAATCATATATTCTATTGTTTTTCTGATGAGCCACAAAGCAAAGCATAAATTCCGGTTTATACAAATATCAGGTATATATTATCTAAGCCAAAGGAAAAACAAGAATCCCCAAAGAAAAACAGATAACAGTAAAACCAAAGGCTTCAAAACTTTATCGCAAAAATAGCTCCTTACTTTCTTTCGATCAGGAATATTTTCCACTGCGATAACACGATTCACCTTATTCGTCCTATCAAAATAGGAAGAATATAGAATCAATATATAAAAACCGAATATTTGCAAAAGAAATAGGATGGAGACTAATGGCTTTTCATATCTTTTCTGTTTCTCTTCTATTTTGAATTGCTTTAAATCAATCTCTTTTATAACCCGAATCAATGTTTTCTTTTCTTCCAATATTAAAGAATCTAGATTCTCTGAAAAAGAAGAATCTAGACTTTTTAAATTCTCATAGTACCGGACCATACTATCAATTCTATTTCTTTCTGTATTCAAAGAACTCAATTTCATACTTTCAGCAGTCATATCTATATATGATATAGAAAAAGGGAAAAGTAAGAAAGCTAAAGACAACACATTACCACTAATAACAACAAATGTTTTATTCAAGCCTCTGTTTAGTTCCTTCCAAAAAATATTTGTCAAAAAAAACACACTAAGCTGTATAATACAAGCAATACATAAAGTACGTATGGTATACCCCACTAATTGCAGCCAATTCTCCATCGCTTCTACATCTACAGTAATACCAAAGAGGGTCACCGCATAAATCAATGTTATAACCATCATTAATCTATGTTCTTTCTTTAATCCAAGTACCAGATCAAACATTCTTTCCCACATACTATCCTTATATTTTTTCGCCAAAGATACAAAGATTGCTTTAAGCACATGGTATATAATAAAAAAGTGGATAAGCCTTTTCTCATATCCACTTTTTTATTTGTTACTTGAATAAGAAGCTACTTCTTGCTATCGATTACCAATAACGGAGTATCGGTGTGGAATAACATCTTTCTCGCGATCGAAGGATTGAACATTCGGGCTAGGATATTACGGCGATATGTGCTTAGGGCTATAACATCAATTTGTTTATCACGAACAAATTTCTCGATGGCTAACAGCAAGTCACCATCGGCAAGCACCGTATGGGAAATATGGGCATGTGGATATTGTTTCTTGAAATATTCACGGACGCCTGTCAAACGAATCTCATTCCATTCATCTTTGCTGGTAGAGATATTGAATAGATGAATATTAAAATCAAAGCCTTTGATGATTTCCATGAACTCGTCGAAAGCGACCAAATCTCTCTGGTTAAACGATGTAGCGAAAGCGATATTCTTAGCGTCTCTCAAATCCGTGAAAGGAACATTCTCCGGTATCGCCAATACAGGAACCCGGTTCACCTCGATAACCTCTCCGGTCACGCTACCGATCAGATCCATATCTTTTTGGCTCTTACCTCTCGTTCCCATCACGATCAATGTCGGATGATACTCCTTGCTATAAGCGATGATCTCCTCTTCCGGCAAGCCTTCACGTAATACATAATCGTATTTTACCTTGGGTAATTCGCCAGAGGACATCTTCCGGTTGATATGCGTACAAATATTCTCCATATCGATACGGACACGTTGTAAGATATGCTGTACGGATTCCTCCTCGTTTACTTGGTAAGCTAATGTATCTCCCATCGGGATAGCAGATGGAAAATAGGGGCTGAAATAGGCGTGCATGATCATCACCTCCGCACCTACCGCATGAGCGTAATTAATTCCCAACTCACAAGCCTTGGCGGAATAATCCGAGAAATCAATCGGGATCAGAACTTTCTTGACCGCATTAACCTTCGCCTCTTCCTCCTTTGGTTCCTCAAACCACTTATTGTCTTCAATAATGCGTAAAGCATGCGGTAAATCACTCTCCTTAATACGCACACGCACTCCTGCCGAAACGACCGGCTGAATCTGGTTTACATTATGTATATAGACCTCTATGCCTTCTGTTTCGAGGATTGTCTTGAGAATCTGGGCTTTCTCGAACGTGTGGATAGCCAATGTCACTAATTTATCTTCCATACTCAATACATTTTTATAGATGAAACAATCGGGATTTATGAATTGTTGAATATAAAAAAATCCCAAAGCGTTCTTTCATTTAGCTATGGGATTTTTTATACGAATGAATTTCTCTTACGCTTTCTGTGCTTCGGCATCCTGACTCTCGGCCAGTATCTGCAAAGCACGCTCGAAAATAGTCGTATCATCTAAAACAACCAACCCTCCGTCTGGACCGGGCTCGATATGGAAACCACAACTCCGTCCATCTTGAAAATTATGTCCACCGAAATAGTTGCGAACTGTCTCAACCTTTAATCCCAACTCATCAGCGATGCGTTGTATACTTCCGTCAGGTAACGAATCTTTAATTCTTCTCAGTTCGTTAAATGTAATCGTCTTTGTCATGGCTTTCTTATTTTGAAGGTTAATACTTTTGTTTAATATTATGGCACTAACTTAGTCATTTAATAGCATTGAAACAAATTATTATTGAGAAAATCAGCAGAAAACAAATATGCTTTACGACATACTTAACGAAAATCTCTTATATTAAGCACGATACCAATTGCTCATTAAATAGAGCTATTAAAAGGATGGTCAACCAAATCGCATAGGTGATCAAACGTTTCCGGGTATCCGAGTAAATGGCCTCCGGACGTACCCAAGAATCTGCCGGAATCAATTTAGGCCTTATATAGAGGTATAACAGATATACAAGATACCCGAATAGCAGACCGGATAAAGCTCCCGGAATAATATCCGTGATAAAATGCACTCCTAAATAAATACGAGTATAGGAAGTCAAAATCGCCCAAAAGAAAATAGTCCATCCAAATAGCTTATTCCGGAAGATCAGCGCCATCAAGGTAGCGAAACCGAAAGCGTTCGCCGCATGGCTGGAGATAAATCCATACATACCTCCCCGATAACCGAACACCACCTTTACCTGATCCATAAAATCAGGGTGATGAGTCGGACGGAAACGGGTGAAGATGGGCTTACAAACATGCGAAGCGAACTGGTCGCATAGCGTGATCGTCAAGACTATGGCCAATAAGATCAACAACCACTCCTTCCAGTTCTTCTTATAGCACAATACCACCAATATAAAAAAGGCTAACGGTAGCCAAACCGCCTTGCCTGAATAGATCCACATAAAGCGATCTAAAAAAGCGGAGTCGCTACCGTTAAGCATAAAGAACGCATCACGTTCCCAAACCAATAATTGTTCTAGCATGTATCAGATTTTTTCTATGTCTTTACTAGGCATCCATCCTACGTTCCCATCCTCAAGCTCGATCTCGCTCCATTCGCCGAGCGTACTCTTCACGGTCACGTTCGTTCCCTCATGTAATACGAAAAGATCCGTACCGCTAGCGTCGGGCGAGCTTTTCACCGTAACGGTCGGGGCGAATACGATGGCATGTTTACGGTTTATCATCTCATCCTTCTGGTCGCTGGCGAATATATTGGCAAAAACAACCATGATAATAAATAGGACACCCAAATAGAAACCGATCTTCTTCAAGCGTACCCAACGGGAGAAAAAGAACAAGATCAAGCAACCGATAAACAACAGGAAGCACACGATACCTGTCTTCGCCCAAGAGTCTGCGGAACCGAGGTTCTCCACGCTCTTAAACCATTTGACCAAGAAAAAATCACCAACCGGCTCAATCTTATCGATCGTCTTCTGACGGGCCATCTGTAAATTGAAGCGAGCATCGCTATCACCCGGATCCAGCAGAAGACAACGTTCGTAGTTCAATATAGCCGGAGCGATCTTACCCGCCTTATAATAGGCATTTCCCAAATTATAATAAACGGCGGCAGACTCGCCATTGCTCTTCAAGATTCCCTCATATAGCTCGATCGCCTTCGCATAATCTTCTTTCGTATAAGCGACCTCGGCCTCCTTCAAGGCGGTATCTTGCGCATAAGCGGATCCTATCAGACATAGAGTCAATAAGAAAAACAATACCTTTCTTAAATTTATAGTCATCTTCATCTTCTTACTTTTTAATTGTATTCTCCATTTTACCAATAGCGTCTACCGTCAGCTCATACAGCTTATCCATAGCGTCTGACGCTTGGGACGGAGCGTAACGAGCGAACTCACAAGTATTCAAGATATCCATGAACTCATTCGTCAAGGATTCGTCTACACCGTATTTAGCCAATTCTGTCTCTACGTTATCCTTGGTCAGATCGGATTGCGGGATACTCAGCTTATCGCTCAAATAGCCCCACAACGCACGCAGTACCTCGTCGTAGAATTCTTCCTTCTTGTTCTCTTTCATCAGCTTGCCGGCGTTCTTCAGACGTCTAACCGCCATCTTGTTCGCCTTCTTGGTACGAACCAAGGCGATGTCGGCGTTTTCCTTCACCTGCTTACGATAAATAAAGAAGAATACGATAAACAAGATAGCCGGTACGATATAGCAAAGATAATACATAAAGGAACCGAAGAAAATACCATCACCTCCCTCGATAAAGGAGAAGCCTTTCGTCTTTAGGTAACGGATATCCTTGCCTAAGTATTTCACGCTCTCTTTATTACTGAAGTTCGATACGACCGGGGAAGAACCACTACCACCCTTGCCTTGCTCCACATGCAACTTATAAGGCTCGGACTTGATGGTCTTATAGGAACCGGACTTGATATCGAAATAGGAGAAAGCGATCGCCGGGATCTCGAAATCACCTGCGTAACGGGGTATCGCCATATATTCGATCGTCTTGCTTCCACTGACACCGGCAGTCGTGGTCTTGATGTCCATCTCTACTTTTGGGTCGTAGACATCGAAATCGTTCGGGAAAACCACTTCCGGGTTCTTCACCAACTTCACGTTTCCGTTACCCGTGATTTTCACCTTTATGGTTACAGCCTCGTCTGTCTTGACGTTGTTCGAGCTGATATTAGCCGTCATGGAGAACGTACCTACGGCACCGGAGAAAGAAGCGGGCTTACCGGAGGGCAAAGGCTTCACGTCGATAGTAACCGGAGAGGTGGTCAACACCTTGCTCACATCCCGATACGAGTCGAAGAAGCTATCGAAGATGCTACCGCCGCCCGCTTGTTGCATACGGACACGCACCACGGCATCATACTTTCCACCTTCGATCGTGATCTTACCGGAACGTTGGGGATACAGGATCACCTGACGCATCACGGCCGACTGGTAGTTACGCCCGTTGTAGTTTTCCAAGGTCAGTTGTTTCTCTTGCGGCAACTCAACCTCTTGTACCAAGAAACCCTCGAACTCCGGATATTTCAATCCCGTAATCGAGAAATTTTCCAAGGAATAGACCTTGAAAGTCACCAAGAAACCTTCTTGCTCGAACACGCTTCGTTTGGATACGTCCATCTTCACGAACAGCCGATCGTTAGAGATCGCCCCGCTCGCCGTCGTTGTCTCCGCCTCTTGCTTACCCGCCTTATCCGCCGGAAGCACCTTGATGGCCAAGCCATTCGATGTATAATTAGAGCCGTTCACCTTGATCGTTGCCGGAGCTATATTAAACGTACCTTCCTTCTTCGGCATCAAGACATACGTATACGTAACGGTTGTCTCGCTGGTACTCTTCCCGTTCACCCAGCTACTGCTATAGGAGGTGGATTGGGAGGGACCCATTAATACGTCAAAGTCTGGCATCTCCTGCACTCTCAAATCCTTGCCTTCGGCATTGACGGTGAAAGTTAAGCGAAACTGCTCTCCCATTACCACCGCTTGGGGCGCCGAGGCCTTGAAGGTCACATCCGCGGCCTTTGTCGCCACCCCAACCGTTAACATCAGGATGAATAAGAAAATTAATTTCCTCATTGTGTATCTCATTTTTTCGTTAATTATCCAGTTTACCACTCCTTCTCGGTCTTCCGGCGTTGTTGCTGTTGCATCTGCGCCTTCTTCACTTTCTCTTGAGTGTCTTTCTCGTCTTGCAGGAAGGCATCCAACATCTGCTGGGCATTGTCCTTGCTCATTTGCTCGTTGGATTGCTGTTGCTCTTGGGTCTTATCCTGTTTCTGGTCGTCTTGCGGCTGTTGTTGTTGCTGTTGCTGCTGATCGTCCTTCTGATCCTTGTTCTCCTGCTTGTCGTCGTTCTGTTGATCTTGGCTCTGATCCTGATTCTGCTGATCCGACAGCAGTTTTTGGGCCAAGGCCAAGTTATAACGGGTCTCGTCATCTTTCGGGTTCAAGCGAAGCGATTGCTTATACACCTCCACGGCCTTGCCGTAATCCTTGTTCTGCATGAAGATATTTCCCATGTTATGATACACCTCCGACAAGCGTGCCTTCCCTTCCGGCGTAGCCACCATCTTCTCCCCTTGCCCGGCGATCAATTGATATTGCTCGGCGGCCTCGGGGAACTTGCCTTGCTTGTATAGGGAGTTTCCCAGATTATAGGTTCCTTCCGTAGAGCGGGGATTCACCTCCAAGCTCTTGCGATAAGCGATCTCGGACTCGGTGTATTTCTCGCTCTCATAAAGTTTATTCCCCTCACGCACGTTCTTCCGTTCCGCTTTCTGAGCAGAGACCGCCCCGGCACTGAGCGCCAAGACCGATACCCATATCATAGATTTATATATACGTCTCATCACTTCGTCGAATTAAGAGAATAATTTTACTTTCCTAAATATACGGTTCTTACGATCCAAGGTCATGAAATCGGCGATCAAGAGGAACAAAGCTATCCAAGCGAAAATCTGGAACTGCTCGTCATACTCGGAATAGACCTTGCTATCCAGCTCCGTCTTGTTCATTTTCTCGATTTCTTTCTGAAGGGCTTTCAGGGCGGAGTTCGTATTGTCCGCACGTACGTACATACCGTTTCCGGCGGCGGCGATCTCTTGACCCATCTGCTCGTTCAGCTTCGTGATCACCACGTTTCCGTCCTTATCCTTCATATAATTATTACTTCCTTGGATGGGGATCGGAGAACCTTTCGGATCACCCATTCCCACGATGTTCACGTGGATGCCCTTCTCGGCGGCGGCTTTGGCGGCACCGATAGCGTCGTCCTCATGGTTCTCGCCGTCGGTGATCAAGATGATCGCCTTATCGGTCGTCTCGTCCGGGGTAAAGGAACGGGCGGCCAAGTTGATGGCGGCACCGATCGCCGTACCTTGCGTAGAGACCATCGACGGGTTGATAGAGGACAAGAACATCTTGGCGGAGATATAATCCGAGGTGATCGGCAACTGCGTGAAAGCGTCGCCGGCGAACACGATCAAACCTACCTTATCATTCGTAAAGCCGTCCGTCAATCGGGATAGCATCTGTTTGGCTTTATCCAAACGGTTGGGCGACACGTCCTCGGCCAACATGGAGTTGGATACGTCCAGACACACCATGATCTCTACTCCCTGACGCTTCACCGTCTCCAGTTTCGAGCCGAATTGAGGCCCCGCTATAATAAAGATAACCATGGTAATGGCTCCGAACAACAGCCAAAACTTCAGATGCTGGCGCTTGGTCGATACCTCGGGCATCAACTCGGCCAACAACGTAGGGTTACCGTATTTCTTTATCGCTTTCTTCTTCACGATCATGGCATACACGTAGAACGCCACCAATGCGGGAAGGAGAAAAAGCAAATATAAAAAGTCCGGATGCGCAAATCGAAACATAAGCCTTTTATCTTTATGGTATATTTCTCAACAATGTATTTCTCAATAAGATCTCCACCAGCAACAAGGCGAACACCAGCAAGGCCCAGTTCTTATACTCCTCCTGCTTCTTGCTGTACTCCTGTACGCTGATCTTGGTCTTCTCCATCTGGTCGATCTCGGAATAGATCTCCTTCAGGCTGGCGTTGTCCGTAGCACGGAAATATTGCCCGCCCGTGGTAGAGGCGATCTGCTTCAACGTAGCCTCGTCGATCTCTACCGGTATATTCTGGTACTGCACGCCGAAAGCGGTCTGGAACGGATACGGCGCCATGCCTTTCGTTCCGACTCCGATCGTATAGACACGCACGCCGAACGTCTTGGCGATCTCAGCGGCGGTAACCGGAGCGATCTCGCCGGCGTTGTTCGAACCATCGGTCAGAAGGATGATCACCTTCGACTTAGCGTGGCTGTCCTTGATACGGCTCACGGCATTCGCCAAGCCCAACCCGATAGCCGTTCCGTCTTGGATCATACCGCTTTGGATATCCTTGAAGAGATTCAGCAAGACCGTATGATCGGTTGTCAACGGGCATTGCGTAAAGCTCTCGGCAGAAAAGACCACGAGACCGATGTTATCGTTCGGACGGCCGTTGATGAACGACGCGGCCACATCCTTCGCCGCCTCCAAGCGGTTCGGTTTCAAGTCTTGCGCCAGCATACTCCCCGAGATATCCATCGCCAACATGATATCGATACCTTCCGTGGAAGAATTGGACCAACTATTCGTGGATTGCGGACGGGCCAAGATCACGATCAGCAGCGCTACCGCTACCATACGCAACACGAAAGGCACGTGACGCAAGTACACGATCCATGATGCCGCTCCCGGCGCCTCGAACGCCTCCGACGAGGAGACCTGCAAGCTGGCCTGACTCTTGCTCAGCTTGTAGACGTACCATCCGATCATCGGGATGAGCAACAACAATAAATATAAATAATTAGGATTCGCAAATACCATCTCTTAATCCTTTAAATTAGTTGTATCGTTCGTAGATTCGGGCTCTTGCATCTCCTCCACCTTCGTCTGGTTCACGAACAAATACGCATTCATCATACTCAAATCATTCTCATCCGGCAGCGGGTTCATCTTGGCGAATTTCACGAAGTCGGCCAATTGCAGAATCTGCCTCAAGTTATCGTACACGCTCTGCGCCTCGGAGTTCTTGCGGATCAGGTCCAAGATCTCACCGGAAGTCATCTCCATGGCATTGATACCGAAACGTTCCTCGATATACTTACGCAGCGTATCCGTGATCAAGGTGTAATACTCCTTGCTTCGTCCTTGCTGCCAGAGTTTCTGTTGCTTGATCTCATCCAGTTCCTTGATGGCCTGCTCGTGAGGCGGAAGTTTCGGCTCCTCTTTCTTGAATGGGATCAACGACTTCTTCGCACGGATCCGTTTCACGATATAGGCGATCACGCAAATCAAGAACAGGGCCAGCAAGATCCCGTAAATGATCGGATAATAATCGGCCCATACGAAAGGTGGCTTCCATACGGTCTTGATGTCGTTGAACTCCTCCGGCTTGTCCGCGTTCACGGGAATCGTGGAGACCTTCAAGGCGACTTGGTTGGAATATACAGTATCCACCCCGTCTATCACCTTCAACGGAGGCAACAGATAGAGTGACGAGTCAAACGAGGTAATCAATACATCCTGCTTGATAACGAGCCGGTCGTTCTCGATCTCCGTAGAGTCCGCCTTGGAGAGATTCAGTACCTCCACACCCGTCATCAAGGTATCGTTCGGGATCACGATCTGCACGGGGCGATCCTTATCCGCCGTTACCGTAAGGTGCAAGGTAGTCTGCTCTCCGATCAATATGGCGGCCGAGTCGATAGCGACATCGATCAACGGTCTCTGCGCATATGCCTTTCCCCCCGCAAGGGAAGCGGCGGCGACCAGAAACAGGATACTTTTCTTTATCAATTTCATCTGCTTGCTTTAATTACGTTTATCAAAAAGAGCAATCAATGCTTTCACATAATCATCCTCGGTACGGACAGAGACAGAGTCTACACGGCATTTCTTGAACGTATCGCTCATCTTCGCCTGCCGTTTCTCCCACCATTCCTTATAGGCCGCACGCACACGGGCGGAGGAACTGTCTATCCATTGCTCCTTCCCGGTCTCGGCGTCCTTGATCTTCATAAGGCCTACGGCGGGAAGCTCGGTCTCACGACGGTCGTACACCTGAATGGCTACCATGTCATGCTTGCGGTTGGCCACCGTCAGGGCGTCCTTGAAACCCTCCTTATCGATAAAATCGGAAATAAGGAAAGCCGTGCAACGCTTCTTGATGGCGTTGGTCAAGTATTTCAACACTTGGCTGATATCCGTTCTCGTCTCCTCGGGATGGAAATCGATCAGCTCCCGGATGATATATAAGATATGTTTCTTTCCTTTCTGGGGCGGGATAAACTTCTCGATCTTGTCCGAGAAGAACACCACGCCGATCTTATCGTTGTTCTGTATCGCCGAGAAAGCCAAGGTAGCGGCGATCTCGGTGATCACCTCCTTCTTCATGACGTTGACGGAGCCAAAGTCACGGCTACCGGACACGTCGATCAGCAGCATCACCGTCAGCTCACGCTCCTCCTCGAACACCTTGACATAAGGGCGGACGTAGCGGGCGGTGACGTTCCAGTCGATATCCCGGATATCATCGCCGTATTGATATTCCCTTACCTCGCTGAACGCCATACCACGGCCCTTGAAAGCCGAATGGTACTGGCCGGCGAAGATGTTACGGGAAAGACCACGGGTCTTTATCTCGATACGGCGGACCTTTTTTAATAATTCACTTGTCTCCACTTGGTAATTGAAAATTGAAAATGAAAAATTGAAAATTTATTGTTGGTAATTGAAGGTTGAGAATTGAAAATTGGCTTGTCTCTTTCGATTAATTTTCAATTTTCAATTCTTAATTTTCAATTCTCAAGGAACTTCTACTTTATTTAGTATCTCGCTGATTACCTCCTCTGAAGTCAAGTTGTTCGCCTCGGCCTCATAACTCAAGCCGATACGATGGCGCATCACGTCGTGGCATACCGCACGGATATCCTCCGGGATCACATAGCCCCTACGCTTGATGAAAGCGTACGCGCGGGCGGCCAACGCCAAGTTGATAGACGCACGAGGGGAAGCGCCGAAAGAGATCATGCTCGCCAAGTTCGGCAAACCAGCCTCAGCCGGGAAACGGGTAGCGAAGACGATATCCACGATGTAACGCTCGATCTTCTCGTCCAAATAAACCTCACGAACCACGTTACGGGCGTCGAGGATCTCCTCTTTCGTCAAGATCGGCTTGATCTCCGGACGTTCTCCGGATATATTCTGGCGTATGATTAATTTCTCTTCCTCCTTCTTCGGATAATTGATGATCACCTTCAACATGAAACGGTCTACCTGCGCCTCAGGTAACGGGTACGTACCCTCCTGCTCGATCGGGTTCTGGGTAGCCATTACCAAGAAAGGCTTCGGCAACTTGTAGGTATGCTCGCTGATCGTGACCTGACGCTCTTGCATGGCCTCCAACAAGGCACTCTGTACTTTCGCCGGGGCACGGTTGATCTCGTCCGCTAACACAAAATTAGCGAAGATCGGGCCTTGCTTTACCTGGAACTCTTCGCTTTTCTGACTGTAAATCATCGTACCGATCACATCGGCCGGAAGTAAGTCCGGGGTGAACTGGATTCGGCTGTATTTAGCGTCGATCAACGACGACAATGTTTTAATGGCAAGTGTCTTAGCCAAACCCGGCACACCTTCCAACAGGATATGTCCGTCCGAAAGCAAACCGATCAACAAGGATTCAACCAAATGCTTTTGTCCGACGATTACTTTGTCCATACCCATCGTAATCATGTTCACAAACGAGCTTTTACTTTCAATTCGCTCATTCAACTCACGAATGTCTACTGTCTGACTCATAAGATTTATTCTATTATATTGTTATTATATTGTCCCAATTTTACGTTGATTTTTTAGGATGCACAAAATTAGAAATGTTAAATTCGTATCCTTCACTTTTGCAGTTAAATAATACTAACCAACACTTCCTCGTTTTGTTTTATTTTACTTAAAAAAGGGGGATTTCTCTTACTCCCCGGCAAGTATCTCTGTTTGTAGGGCGGCGGCTTTCTCCCGCGACTCACGGCTCTTGGCATCGATGCCATACGATTCCGGTGCGGGTATCTCGATCACGGTACCGATCGGGACGTTGTTCGGGTCTTTTATAACAGCCTTATTATGTTGGTAAATATACACCCAGAATAATTTATTGCCATAATATTCCAAGGCGATCACGGTGAGGCGGTCGCCATGCTTGATCTTCACCTGCCCCAATGGTTTTGGCGCCGGTTCCACATAAGGCTCCGGTTCCGTATGCGGGGTCTTCTCCGCTACCGAGTCCGGATGAAGCATCCAAGCTGATTCTTGAACCGTGTCCTTGGCCGTATTCTTGGCTTCCGTTATCACCTCTTCTTGGGCAGGCGCCGGTTTCCAATTATTTCTTCCCAGATAGAAGAATACAGAGATTACGATTATCAAAAAGGCGACGATCATTAATACCCCCTTTTCCTCCGGTTTCCTACGGGCTTGCTCTTCCGGTCTCTCTGGTATGGGAGATGGCTCCGCGGGCGGTTCCGGTTCCAATCCACGTTCCGGTTCAGATACCGATGACGGCTCCGGATCAAACGCTTGCTCTGGCTCAGGCAATGGTTCAGGTTCAGGTTCTAGTATCGGTTCGGGCTTCTCTTTGGGCTGAGTATTTGCCAAAGGGATTTCCTTATCCGGCATTACCTCCTCCACGGACTCGTCTTCCGTTTCCTTCTCCTCTACGGACTCATCCATGTCCGAGAAATCCACGTTCTCGTTGATCTCTGTCGTCTCAAAGATAGAGAAAGGCTTGTTTACCTGTTCCCGCAGGTCTTTATCCGGCAGGAAAGAGAATTTATAATGTTCGGGGATCAAGAAACGTTCACCGGTATTCA
This sequence comes from Parabacteroides sp. AF21-43, assembly GCF_003635435.1. NCBI lineage: Bacteria > Pseudomonadati > Bacteroidota > Bacteroidia > Bacteroidales > Tannerellaceae > Parabacteroides > Parabacteroides sp. AF21-43. The sequence goes on from NZ_QTMG01000003.1 coordinate 198,310, forward strand.
CGTGGATACTCTCCCGCTTCTCCACAGAGATAATCTTGAAAGTACCCAAGCCCTTTACTTTTACGATCTTATCCGTATAGACCCCTTCGGATACCACCGAGATAAAATCTCTCAAGAAACGCTCTACCTCTCCTCTGTCCTTGCCGGTACGCTCCGATAATAAACCGGCTAAATCTTGTATATTCAGCCGGTTATTCATGATCACCCAATTCCTTTAAACGATTCTTCACGGTCGTTCCGGGCTTGAACACGGGAACTAATTTAGGGGGAACCAGATATCGCTTCCCGTTCGCCGGATTCACGGAAATACGTTCCGCTTTCTTTTTCACCTCGAACTGGCCGAAGCCTTGCAGATAGATCGTATCGTTATCCACTAATTTCGAACTTACGACGGAACTGAGCGCAGAAAGCATGTCGGATACCTCCTTCGAGGTCCAATCCATGCGATTCGCCAATTCCGTTATAAGTTCCTTGTTTTTCATATCTAATTCCATAACAGTTCGTGCTGCTATATTAGTTATTTTTTCGTTAACCGACAAATATATTGACAGTTTTTACATCAATTCAACACTTTACCATACAGATCAAACGCTTGTGCGTCAATCACCTTTACTTGGTAAAAGCTACCCGGACTCAAGGGAGTATCCTTGGAAATCAATATTTCCGGATCTACCTCGGGCGAGTCGTATTGCGTACGTCCCACGTAGAAATCCTCCTCCTCCCGGTCTACGATCACTCGGAAGGTCTGCCCTACTTTCGAGGCGTTCACGTCGGCGGAGATGCCTTCTTGCACACGCATCAAGTAATCCAGTCGGTCTTGCTTCACCTCCTGCGGGATCTCGTCTTTATAATGCTGATAGGCATAGGTACCCTCCTCATGGCTATAGGCGAAAGCGCCCATACGCTCGAAGCGGATATCTTTCACGAAGCGGATCAACTCCTCGAAATCCTGTTCCGTCTCGCCGGGATGACCCACCATCAAGGTGGTGCGTAGATGGATGCCCGGCACTTCCCGGCGCATACGCTCCAGCAGCTCATACGTCTCGGCCTTCGTGATATTGCGGCGCATCATCCTCAACATCGGGTCGCTGATATGCTGGAGGGCGATGTCCATATACTTGCAAACGTTATCACGCTCACGCATCACCGGCAACAGGTCATAGGGGAAATGAGACGGATACCCGTAATGCAAACGAATCCACTCCACGCCCGGGATGTCGGATACCCGCTCCACCAGTTCTGGCAAGGCCATTCGCTTATAGCGATCGAGGCCATAAAACGTAAGATCTTGGGCGATCATCTGGAATTCTTTTACGCCTTGCGCGACCAAGCCACGAACCTCGTCTACGATCTCGTCCATCGGACGGGATTGATAAGCCCCGGTTATGATCGGGATCGAACAGTAGGAGCAGGTACGGTTGCATCCCTCCCCGATCTTCACGTAAGCGTAGTGTCTCGGGGTGGTGAGCACACGATCCGTAGCCAGCTCTTGATGGTACGACTTGCCCAGATCGGAGATCAACTCCTTCCAATTGAATTTCCCGTAGAAACGATCTACCTCGGGAAGTTCCTTCTCCAGATCTTTCAAGAAACGCTCCGACAAGCACCCCATCACGAAGAGCTTCCCGATCCGTCCTTTCTGCTTTTGCTCGCCCAGCTCGAGGATCATATTGATCGATTCCTCTTGGGCGTCGCCGATGAAACCGCAGGTATTCACCACCACGATCTCGCCATTGATCTTATGGGGATCATGCTCTACCGTATAGCCATTGGCAACGAATTGGCGCATAAGTTGCTCCGAGTCCACTAGGTTTTTCGAACACCCCAGCGTAATAATATCTACTTTATTTTTTCTCATTCTCCAAATAACGAATTGACAAACTCACGTTTGCGGAATACTTGCAAATCCTCCATCCCCTCGCCGAGTCCGATATATTTCACGGGGATACGGAAATGGTCGGAGATACCGATCACGACACCCCCCTTGGCGGTACCGTCCAACTTGGTCACGGCCAAGGCGTTCACCTCGGTGGCGGCGGTAAATTGTTTCGCTTGCTCGAAAGCGTTCTGCCCGGTAGAGCCGTCCAATACCAACAATATCTCGTGGGGGGCGTCCGGGATCACCTTCTTCATCACGTTCTTGATCTTGGTAAGCTCGTTCATCAAGTTGATCTTGTTATGCAGACGTCCGGCAGTATCGATAATCACCACGTCGGCATCGTTCGCCTTGGCGGAGCTCAGCGTATCGAAAGCCACGGAAGCGGGGTCCGAGCCCATGTTCTGCTTCACGATAGGTACGCCTACCCGCTCGCTCCAGATCACTAGTTGCTCCACGGCGGCGGCACGGAACGTATCGGCGGCGCCCAGATAGACCTTCTTGCCGGCTTTCTTGAACTGGTAAGCCAGCTTACCGATCGTGGTCGTCTTACCCACCCCGTTCACGCCTACAACCATGATCACGTAGGGTTTCTTGCCCTCAGGAAGTGCGAATCCCTCGGCATCCTCCGTATTGTTCTCTGTCAGCAAGCTAGCGATCTCGTCACGCAGCAGGGTGGTCAATTCTTGGGTGGTGACATACTTGTCACGGGCCACACGCTTCTCGATACGGTCGATGATTTTCAACGTGGTATCTACACCGACATCCGAGGTAATCAGTACTTCCTCCAAATTATCCAACACATCGTCGTCCACCTTACTCTTACCGGCGATCGCCTTGGTAATCTTGGAAAAAACACTCTCCTTCGTCTTCGACAGACCTTTATCCAAGGTTTCCTTCTTGTCCTTACTGAAAAAGCTAAAAATACCCATATTTATTTTGTTTCTGTTTTTATTTACTTCAAATCACACTTATCAAGTAGTTTCCGGATCTCCTTAACGGACATAGACTCAATCTCGCTCTTATCATACATCGTCACAAGAAAAATTGTTCCTTCATCAACGCTGACAAGTACCGTAAAAGTTATCACCCGAGCTCCCCCTCTCTTGCCCTGTGATTTCGAACGGATGGACATCCGGACCTTACGGAGGCCACCTCCCAAATCCGTTCCCGACAAAGGGTTCTCCAGCAGTTCGTCCCTCAACCTTAGGATATCTTCTTTCAACGACTTATATCGTTTCGCCAAATATTTCACCTCCTTAGCGAAGGGCGGTAATGCCTCAATCTTATAACTCATTCAATAGATCCTCCAATGGGCGAGAGGTTATTTTTCCCGCCTTCAAGTCTTTTACGCTCTGGAAAGCCTCTTCCAGCACCTCCCGCTCGCTTCGCTTGGCAGGCGAGAAGGTCTTCTCTTTTAAGTTCCGCAAGAGCGATAAAGCCTTACGCATAAGCTCCTCATTATCCAAGATACTCATGGCTTCTTCCATGTATGTATATTTCAACTCATTCGCTGTCATGGTCATATTCCTCCCTTTGCTTGTTTTTAATCCATCCTGTTCTTATAATCCTCATAGCCGAACGTACGGTACACCACCAGCTGGTCGTCCTTGTTCCAAAGGGCCAAGGAAGGGTGCGGTATGCCGTTGAACATATTCGTCTTCACGATCGTGTAGTGGATCATATCCTCGAAAATCAGCTTGTCGCCGATCGCCAAAGGCTTATCGAACGACCAATCCCCCATATAATCACCGCTCAAACAGCTATTTCCCCCGATCCGGTAGGTAGGTTTCCCTTCCACGGCATCCGTAGCGAAACGGATAGCCGGTTTGTAGGGCATCTCCAAGCAATCCGGCATATGGCAGGTGAACGAGGCGTCGATAATCGCCGTCTTGATACCGTGGTTCTCCACGATATCCACCACGGTTGTCAGCAAGAACCCGGTCTGCCAAGCGAAGGCGCTACCCGGCTCCATGATCAACTCCAAGTTCGGATATCTCTCCTTAAAGCCTTTCAGTAAAGCGATTAAATGCTCCACGTCGTAATCCTTACGGGTCATCAAATGACCACCTCCCATATTCAGCCACTTGACGTGAGGCAGGAAACGGCCAAAACGCCTCTCCACCTCGGCCAGCGTCCGCTCCAGATCATAGGAAGTGGACTCGCACAAGGTATGGAAGTGCAGCCCCTCGATACCCTCCGGCAACGTGTCTCCCAGCAAGTCGCCGGTCACCCCCATCCGGGAACCCGGGGCACAAGGATTATACAAGTCCGTCTCCACGTCCGAGTATTCCGGATTGATCCGCAACCCACAAGACACCCGGTTACCATCCGCCCGCACCATCGGATAAAAACGATGGAACTGAGAAAGCGAGTTGAACGTAACGTGACTACTGTATCTCAAGATCAACGGGAAATCAGCCTCCGTATAAGCCGGGGAATAGGTATGCGCCGGACTTCCCATTTCCTCGAAGGCCAACTGGGCCTCAAATTTAGAACTTGCTGTCGAAAAAGGAATGTACTCACGTACGATCGGGAACGCTTTCCATAAAGCGAAAGCCTTAAAAGCCAATATGATATTCACTCCCGCACGTTCTTTTACGCTCTTGATCAAGGACAGGTTGTTTCTCAGTAATTTCTCCTCCATCACATAGCAAGGCGAGGGTATCTTGTTGATGTCTATCATGCTGTATCTCAATATTTCATATTAACATGCAAATATAAGAAAAACATTCTGATATTACAACTATTATCGGGGTAATTCATTGAATATGTCGCAGAAAAAAGACAGTTGTGTTAACTTGCGAATACTACTGTGTTCGTAGACAAATACTATAGTACTTGGGCACAAGCACTATAGTATTTCTGGGTTCTTTTCATTCTCTTTTTAATCGAAAAAAAAGAAAGGAGGCATCTTGCCTCTATTCTTTATATTTTTATTATAATATCTATTTATATCTTATATGATGCGAAAGTGAGTTCGAAAGCCCATTCGAAAATAAACCTTTCCTTTTCTGCCAATCATTAAAATCCAACGACTTAGCTTCAAAAAGCAGTGTTCGATTCGGCATTCGAAAATGAATTCGAGCAAAAACGCACTTAGCCTAACACGCTGAGTTTGGCAAACTTAAGCAAAAGTCGCCTTTCTCCGAAATTCTTGAAGGCGACCGTCACTTTCGCATCACCTCCCTCACCTTCCATCGAGACGATCTCGCCATCGCCGAAACGGTCGTGATTGACCTTCTGGCCCACCCTCAAAACAGAGGCATCCGTGGCCGGAGCCGCCGAAAAGGACGATTCCATCGTGTTTTTTAACTTCGTAAGATGCCCTTGACGCTGTGCCGCTTGCTTCACCGGCGACACGAAATCATCCTCAACCGCCCTTGGTTGCCGGAATGGAGAGGCAAAAGCCGGGCGCCCGTAGCGTTCACGGGCCGAGGCGAATGCATCTGAAGCGCCGGCATCCGAAGGCATATCCAGATACTTAGCGTCTATATCCTTCAAGAAACGGCTGGGCGTACACATATCCGTCTTCCCGTTACGATAGCGGCTCTTCGCATAGCTCAATACGCAATTTTGCTCCGCACGGGTAATCGCCACGTAGAACAAACGACGCTCCTCCTCTACCGCTCTCGGGTTATCTTTCGATAGGGACGAGGGGAATAGGTCTTCCTCCAAGCCTACCACGAAAACATTCGTGAATTCCAATCCCTTGGCGGCATGTACGGTCATCATCGTGACCTTATCGGAGTTTTCCTCTTTATCGTTATCTTGATCGGTGAGCAAGGATACCTCCGCCAAAAAGTCGGACATGGCGACTTGCTCCATGCCCTCCTCACGCCGGATCTCGCAAAACTCGGCGATACCTTTCAGCAACTCCTGCAAGTTCTCTTGCTTGCTCACGCCCTCTACGGAACGGTCTTGAAACAGGTCGGAAACGATGCCGCTACGCTTCACCACCAAGGTAGCCAATTCCTCTGCGGAGAGTTTTTTATTCTCTTCAATGAAAACTTCAATCAAACTACGGAAATCGCTCAGTTTCTTAGCTGTACCGTTATTTATCGGTAGCGAATATTCTAAGGGGGCTTGAAGCACGGTCCATAGACTTACCCCGTATTCGGTAGCGGCACCGACAAGCTTACCTACCGTCGTATCCCCGATTCCCCGGGTGGGATAATTGATGATTCGCTTCAAGGCCTCCTCGTCGTGCGGGTTCACGATCAGGCGGAAGTAAGAGATCACGTCCTTGATCTCTTTCCGCTGGTAAAAAGACAAACCGCCGTAAATCTTGTAAGGGATGCCCCGCTTTCGCAACGCCTCTTCCAAGATACGGGACTGGGCGTTGGTACGATACAGGATAGCGAAATCGGCATACGAGAATTTCCCTAATATCCCGTGCATCTCGTTGATTCGGGCGGCTACGGTGTAGCCCTCCTCATAATCGGAGTACGAGGTGAAAACACTCACCTTGTTGCCCGCCTCCTTCTCGGAATAGACCGTTTTGGGTATCTGACGTGTATTCTTGTCGATCAAGCTATTGGCGGCGTTCACGATATTCTGGGTGGAACGGTAATTCCGTTCCAGCTTGAAGATACGGCAACCGGTATAAAGATTCTTGAATTGCAGGATATTATCTATATTAGCGCCTCGGAAAGAATAGATGCTCTGGGCGTCATCCCCTACCACGCAGATATGGCCGTGTCTCTCGCAAAGCCGTTGCACGATCAAGTGTTGGGCGAAGTTCGTATCTTGATACTCATCCACCAATACATACCGGAAGAAGTTCCGGTATTTCTCCAAGACGGCCGGATGATCCCGGAACATGATATTGGTTTGCAGCAACAAGTCGTCGAAATCCATCGCTCCCGCTTGCAGGCAACGGCTCTGGTAACGTTTGTAGATTTCCCGAAGCAAGGGGACCTTGGCATTCATATCGCTTTCCACGAGCTCTTTATTTTGCTCGTAGGCCGTATAAGTTATCAAGGAGTTCTTCGCGTTGGAGATCCGGCTCTGCACCATTCCTAGGCGGTACACCTTATCGTCCAATTGCATTTCCTTGATGATGGATTTCAGTAAGCTCTTGGAATCAGCGGCGTCATAAATCGTGAAATTGGAAGGATAACCGATATGCTCCGCCTCGTTCCGTAAAATACGGGAGAAGATGGAATGGAACGTTCCCATCCATAGCCGACGGGCCGTTTGCTCACCGGTGATGGCCGCTATACGCTCTTTCATCTCCCGGGCCGCCTTATTGGTAAAGGTCAGCGCCAAGATACTATAGGGAGGCAATCCCAATTGCAATAAATAAGCGATCTTATAGGTCAGTACCCTAGTCTTACCGGAGCCAGCCCCGGCCACGACCAAGGATGGCCCCTCATTGTAAACCACCGCTTCCCGCTGGCTCTCATTCAGTTGATTCAAATACTCTTCCACATTCATCCGTTTTAGGGATACAAAATTAGGGAAAATAAGCGATTCCACATAAAAAAGTTGGGCAGGTCGCCGATAATATATACATTTGCCTGCATATAATCAGTAGTATTAACCAAAACAAGAGACTATGGGAAATTGGGAGAGACAACAGACAATGAGGAAAGAACGGGACAAGGTCCGAAGGGAGACTTTAGGGAAGTTCTTTTTTGACTTGGCTAAATTAATGTTTACGACGATGGTATTAGGAGAAATGCTCCTATTAGCAAAAGACATCGGCGACATTAATAATTGGGGTATGTTAAATATAGGGATTTTAGGTACTTACCTATTAGCCCGAGTTGGAAATAGAATATTAAAATAATATGATTATGATAAAAGATTTAAATGGATTGACAGTGTTGATGCTCGTTGTTACCATTTTAGCCGCTATCTTCTTAGCTTGGCTTTACACAAAGCCCGGCAAGAAATGGTTGGATGAGTTATGATACCGTAGGTGGTGTGCCATATTGTGGATCATGGCACACCATCTTCTTTATTTAGCGTCCAACAGATCATCATTCCTTATGCTCCTCCCCGCCTTCTTCACGCTCGCTTTTAAATCACCGATCCGGTAGCTGATAGCGATGCCGAAACCACGGCTAAACATACGCTCGGTCTGCCGGATATGAAAGTCCGGATATCGCTCGTTAATCTGTATCGTCTTATGATCTCCCAGAAAATCTTGCGCCCGCAGCGTACAAGTCAATTTATCATTCAAGAAGCTCTTTACCACACTCAAGCCGTAAAAATAAAAGCCGTACGAGTCCATCCCCACATTCGGCTCGGAGCGCACGTATCCACCCGACAGGACAAAACGCCACCCGTACTTAAACTTCTGCGAGAAATCGACAAAAGCAGAGCCACAAAAGCCGGAATTACGCACATCCGTATCGTAAACCTCATTCCCCTCCTGCGCCCGTAAATCCAGATAATGCAACATGCTGTTCAGCGACACGCTTGTCCGGGGCGAAGGATTATAGCTTAGATAAAGGTTTCCTCCCGCTGCTTTCACGTCCACGAGATTATCATACGTACTATTCACCACATTCGCCGAATCAATGAACAGATACTCATCAATCACCCCTTTTCCCAAGGTGCAGAGCACGGAAGCCTGCACATTCAATTTCGTTCCGTAATAACTGTATGACGCCGAAAGACGATGATGTTTCTCCGATACCAATCCCGGATTTCCATACGAGATAGAGGTCCCAGACACGAACACCGTAGGATTCAAATAGCTGATATTCGGGCGACGTAAACGTAAGTTGTAAGCCAAGCGAAACAAATTCCGGTCGTCCAAGCGGAAAGCGGAGGTCCAAGAAGGAACCCAATCCGTTACACGATAATTAAAATCCTTGCCTTCGCCTTGTTTATAAGTCACGTCCTGCCAAGTATGTTCCATACGAATGCCCGGGTTCAAGCTCCATTTACCATACTTAAATCCATATCCCGCATAGGCGGAGCCTATATTCTGCACATGCCGATATTCCACCAAAGGTTGTAAATCAGCGGGTAACCAGACACCCTCACCCAACTCCTTTACCTCCGAAGTAGCGTGGCTCGTACTGTTACGCCGAATCAGCTTCAAACCGCCCTCGATGGAATGCGTACTTGTAAAAGGATTCACGTAATCAAGCTGGGCCGTATGCTCATGGGTGCGGGCATGACTGATTTGCCGGGTATAATCGGCCTCCAGTTGGGGTAACGAGACATTGCCCATCTTGTCCTTATCATGAAACACGCTATAAATATCGTTCGGGATATAATCGTACTGATAGGAAAGCGTTAGCATCTCTTCCTTATTTCGTTTGAATAAACGCTGATAATCCGCTTTTAAGGAGGCACTACCCCATTCGTTCTTCTTACTCATATCCTCGTTATAAGCATAGATTTCTTCCCCCTCTTTATCAAACCTGCTATAATGGCTATTCCAAATAGAGTTGCTGTTTCCGATATTCAAGTTTCCGGACAAGGAGATCAAATTCAATGTATCGATCTCGAAACTGCCTTCCAGACTTCCATAATGGGCCGGATATTTCACGTCTACGTCCGAGAGCATCCGGAGCTTCGCACCGTCTCCCGACTGAGTACGGAGATAATCCGACTCGCTCTCGGACGATTGTTGGCTAAACGTATAATTTCCGGAAAGCGATAATCGGCCATATTTCAGCGTAGCGAAACCACCGACACTCTTAAATAAGTTCATCACCGTAGTGTTTATACTCGCGTTATATCCCTCGAACTCCGCTCCTTTCGTCACGATATTCAAGATTCCGCTGACACCCTCCGCATCGTAACGGGCACCGGGATCTGTTATCACCTCCACTTTCTTGATCATGCTGGCGGGGATACTACGCAAGACCTCCTTGGGATTATTGGAGAACATATTCGAGGGACGCCCGTTCATATAAATCTTAAAACTGGATTGTCCGTTTACCTTCACGTTATCCTCGCCATCCACGGTCACTAGAGGGACTTTTCGCAACATCTCCAGCAAAGTATAGGTTCGGGAATCCGGGTCCTCGGCGATACTGTAAGTAGTCTTATCCGCCTCTGCCTTTATCAAGGGTTTCACGGCGACAATGTTTATCTCGGGCAAGTCCTCGTTCAAATACAATGAATCGGGAGAGACGAGTTGGGCAGTCAACGTCGAGTTCCAGTTTCCCACAAGCCCTATCAAGGCCATCATCATCAGAAATCTTTTCATATCCGTATCTTATTTGATTTGTTTTCGGGCAAAAGTAGAGGCAACAGACAACAACAACGTAAATAATCGCCGGATAAGTAGCTGACATTTCCATGACATTTCCATGACATCCGGTCATTTAGCAGGATTTAGGTCTATTTCATCCCGAATCCTATCGAAAAGGATACTTTCCTTCTATAATATTTAGTACCTTCGAGCGTTCTTTTTATGTTAATTCTAATCTAGCGAATAATGAATACACGACTATCGGCCAATCTATCCGTTTTGGGTACCTCCTTAATGCTGATCCTCTCGTTCAGCTTCGGTTTCCATAGTTATACGGAAGCCAAGAAAACGATCGTGACAGACTTGAATCAAGCGTTGCAACAAACGATCCTGCAAAACTCCCACCTATGGATGAGCCAAGATTCCATACGCACCTATGCCAATCTATCCAAGCTTTTCGGCAATCCGGTATCCATAGAAAGTTATAACAAGGACTTTTCCGACGCATTGAGTTATACGCCCGACAAGAAGAAAACGGGAATCGTGATCCACGTACTCAATAAAGATCCTCAAACCGAAAACGCTCCCGCTAATACCAACAAGAAACTCAACGAATATTATATCGCCAGCGATACGATTATCTGGGCTTCATCCATAGCGAACAGCCCCAATACTGCCACGGATCATATCGGGATCTCATTCCAAGGGTACGCCAATTGCTCCACCCTTGCGGTTATCGGGCTATCGGACAAATCTTTGCCCGGCCTATTCCTCGGGCTTGCCTTTTTATCCGCTATCCTGCCCCTATTGCTCAAACGCTATAGAAAGGAACTGATAATGCCTCAGCCTATCCATCCGGAAAAGACCATCTCTTTCGGTAATTTGAACCTTTCTTGCGAGACCGCCTCCTTCTATAAGGAGAATGAGGAGAAACTAAAACTCACCCCTCAGCAATATGCCTTGATGGAGATGTTTTTCCTATCGCCTACGCATATCTTGAACCGCTCGGATATCTGCGAGAGCTTATGGCCGGGAAAGATCAACGCCGACGAGACCTTGAACACCTTGATCCGAAGGCTACGGCCTTTAGTGGAGGAAAACAGTAACCTAAAGATCACGACAGACAGAGGACGAGCTTATGCGCTTGAAATAAAAAAGAGCGACCATCTCTGATCGCTCTTTCCTTTTTATCTAGATAGAATTAATATCTTCCACCATCCCGGTTAGAACCATAACCGCCACCTCTGTTAGAGCCATAGCCACCGCCTCTGTTGGAACCGTAACCGCCACCTCTGTTGTTATTGAAACGACCACCTCTGTCGCCTCTATCCTCTCTAGGTCTGGCTTCTGTTATATTGATGACTTTGCCGTCATAACTTGCTTGGTTTAACTCCTCGATAGCCTTTTTAGCTAGCTCATCATCGCTCAGCTCAACGAAACCGAAGCCTCTTGAACGGCCGGTTTCTCTATCCATAATAACTTTTGCTGAAGTAATCTCACCGTAATCAGCAAATAACTGTCTTAAGTCCTCATCAGAGATGTTGTAACTTAGATTTGAAATGTAAAGATTCATTTTGTAAACTTTAATTAAATGGTTAATTGAGCTGAGTATGTCGACTAAAAAAGTTTACCTAACAAATCAAGTTGTGAGCCAATACTTTCTAATACTAACTTAAATCAATCTCAAATATGCTGCGAATGTAATGGTTTTATTCGAGCATACAACTATAAATCCAATAAATTTCGAAAAAATATAAGGGCGGGGTCTGCCCGCCCCCCACGAAATTAGAATACGGTAACTTCTTGTCCCGCGGTATTCGCACGGATTAAATAATCGTACATCGCCTCGCAATACACCGGAGGCAAGTAGAAGCGACCCGGGTAGACTGCGCAAAGATTGATCTTCACGGTCACTTGACTGCCTGCCGGCAGACGGTCTATATAACTATAAACACGGTCGTCACGAATATCCTGATAATTCACTCCGGCGGTCAGGCTGTCCGTAGCAGCTCCATTCAGGAAGCGGGTATTCAGTATTTCCCATCCGGCAGGGAAGATCTCCGATAATACCAAATTATTATATCCCCGGGCCGAAGGGTTCTTTACCGTAACCACGGCGGAGAAATTCGTACCTTGCTCCAATTGGGCGACATTGACCGGACGTCCGTTCAAGTCCACATAGCTAACCGCCAACGAGACACCATTCGCATACGCTTTTTCCTCTCCCTGCTCCGGTATTCCCTCGGTTATAATACGGGCGAAGAGCGTAGATTTACCCGTGTTCTTCAACTCGACGCTCGCCGAGGTTCCCGCCTTATCCAATAAGGTCTCGGACCATATATTCTTATCCGTTTTCACCTGTCCATCCTTTCCGCCACAAGCGTACGTGAAATCCATGGCCCCGTCTACCCGATATTTAGCTAGGTAGTCCGACAAGGCAACTAAAGCGAATGCCGTAGATTGTGTGCTCAACCAATCATCCGAAGAAAGCTGTTTGGACAATTCTTCCACCAAAGTAGCGGCCTCCTTGCCTTTATCCAACAAGCAAAGCGTCATTAACTGGATGGATTGATCCCGGACATCACTGCCGAACGTCTCGTCATACTCGGAATAACCGGAAGGAAGAGCCGTCGTCTTACTGATCAAGTCTTGAGCGACATCCTCACGGCCGACCAAGGCATAGGCGGAAGCTAGCGACCAGCGACTCATGGAGGCCAAGTCTTTCATCTCTTTCAAGCGGTTCATGGCACCCATCTCCGGCGACCCGGCCAAAGCCAATACATACAGGCGATAGGCTTGGGTAGTCTCTTCCGAATCCATATAATAAGAGGTAGCCGGCTTCCAATTACGGGCTACCCAGCGTAGATTATTCAATACGCTTTGTTTCATGGCCTCGGGAACCAAGTAGCCTTTCTTCGAGGCTTCCAGCAAGAAATGAGTAGCGTAAACCGTACCCCAGCCATTGCTGCTCGTTCCACCCGGCCAATAGGCGAAAGCCCCATCTACGGTCTGGTAAGAGCGCAGACGGCGGATCACCTCTTTCACGGCCTCCTCCGTGGATTTCGCCTGTTGAGGGGTCAAATCCGTAAACGAGGAGATATAAAGCTGCGGGAATCCTTTCGAGGTGATCTGTTCCAGACATCCGTGAGGATAACCCAACAAATAAGATAGACGTGAGGATAAGTTCACGGGGGCGATATCCGACACTTCCAAAGTCAACTGGTTCGTACCCGTGGCACCCGGCATCGCAACCGTCTCTTTCCAAGACTTGCCGGCCTCCAAGGTAGCGGCGGTAACTTTCACTTGCGGGCGGCGTACCGTACGGATCTCCAGTTCCGTCTCATAAACGGATTTATCCCCTTTACCCGTAGCGGTTATCGTTACCTTCCCGATACCCGGGTTCTTCTTCACCCGGATACGGAACGAGGCTTGCTGATCCCCTTTCCGCTCGAAGCTCAAGCTCCTCGTCGCCTCGCCGACCACTTCCATATTCGAGCTGCAAGCGATAGATACATTCACGGCCCCTACGCCATCCTCGGTAGCGAATACCGTAGCGGGTACTACCATCTCCTCGCCCACGCCGATCACCCGGGGCAAGGTTCCTAGCAGCATTACGGGCTTACGTACCATCACGCTCTTATCGGCATGTCCATAAGCCTCCCCGTTTCCGGCTACCACCATGATCTTGACACGCCCGTTATAATTCGGCATCTGATAGGTATGCCGGGCGGTCTTCCCCTTCTTCAGCAAGAACGGGCCGTCAAATCGCACCACGGGCTTGAAGCGGTTCACGATCGCTTTCGGGCCTTTGTTCAGCGCATCGTCGCCGCCGATACTGAACAATTGCTCGATACGGCCGCCGTAAGCGCCAACCACGTAGTTATACAAATCCCATGTATTCACGCCCAACGCTTCCCGGGCGTTAAACGCCTTCCAAGGCTCCGGCGTACGGAAACGGGTCAGGTCCAGCAAGCCCTCGTCCACGACCGCCAGCGTGTAAGCCATCTCCTTTCCATTCTTCTCGGAGACGGAGACGGTATAAGAGGCATCCGGTTTCAACTCGGCGGGAGATTGGATAACCGGAGTCAGATGGCTCTCCGGAGAAGTTACCGTGAACGGGACCACGCCATACAAGCGGATCGGCAAATCGTTCTTCGTGATGCCATGAGGCTGCAAAAGGGTGATATAGACGTAAGCGTTCGGCTGCATATCTTTCGTCACATCCAGTCTCACGGTCGTTTGTTTATCCTCGCACGTATGTTCCGTCAAGGAAAGGACACGCACGCCGTTCTCTATACTGATAATCGCACGGCTTCCTTTCGTAGAGGGGAAGGTGACTACCATCTTCTCGCCGGGCGTATAACTATCCTTATCGGTCTTGAAACTAAGCATCGTGGCGGACTCGCTGCCATCGGTGTTACGTCGGCCCTCGTTATAAGGCCAGTCGAAATAACTCATCACTCCCGTAGAGTGCTTACTCTCCTTATCTTTCACGGAGATGAAATACGTTCCCCACTCCTTATCCGGGAAAGAGAGCTGGAACGTACCCCGGCCGTCCCCATCCGTACGGACGGTAAATGTCTTTACCGGCTTATTGTAGGAATCCGATACGTAATTGGCCAGACCGCTACTGTTGGAATCCCACCACCAATACCAATAGACCTTATATACTTTCACGTCTAATTCCGTATTCGCTTGCGGTTTCCCTAAATAATCAACAGAAGCGACCTCGTAGGTATAATTGGCTCCGGTATTTAGTTGTTCCTTATCTTTCTGCGGAGATTTGATACCGGCATACCGGCGATAAGGCGAGTAAAGCATCCGGTCCGCGTCGATACTGAAATCTCCGGATTCCTCATAGACCCGGGTCACTAGGTTTGCCTGCAACATTCCGGGAGCGGTAGAACCCAGCTCGAAGCGGGCTTGTACCGTGGCATCGCCCCGCTCATTGGTAACGCCGGAGATCAGCTTGCTCTCTTCCGTATTAAATACACGGGAAGGATCGTCGAAATAGAAACCCTTATAGCCCTCGAAGGTAGTCGGGGTAGCGATAAAGGTTCCTTGTATATCATATTTCAAGTTACGGGCGATAGCTCCTTGCAGCCATTCCACATGCAGGCGGGCATCCATAGGCTCACCACGCAACAAGGTCTTCTCCGGCATGGATAAGGCGATCTTCAGGCGGTTTGGCTTGATGGACTCGATGCGTAAGCGCTTCGAGAAAGAGACACCACCCACTTGTACCTTCACGTTCCAAGCGCCTGTAGGAGCGTCCGCCTCAGTAACGAAATCGAAGGCGTAAAGCCCCAGCTCGCCACGGGTCTGCGTCTTACGGGCATACATTTGCCCTAACGGGTTGTACAGCTCCATCACCACCGGATGCTCTGCCGGCAATTGCTTCGCCCGGTCGTTCAGCATAAAACCCAGATGCAACGTATCACCCGGACGCCATACGCCTCGCTCACCATAGATAAAGCCCTTGATCCCTTTCTGGACGACCTCGCCCGATACATCGAACGAGCTGAGCGAGAGAGCCGATCCGTTATCCACCCGCAGATAGGAACGTTGGGTTCCCTGTGAGGCGATCAGGTAGAACGGACGTCCCGAGGAGAGATCCAGCCGTACCTGTCCCTTGTCATCGGTCGTGCCCGAGGCCAACGCTTGGTGTTGGTAATTATAGGCGGTAACCGTAACTCCTCGCTCCGGCTCCGTATTCTGTATATTATGCACCAACACGGTCATATCATTATCCTGCCCCATCAAGGCGACCAGTCCCAAATTGGTAGCCAAGATATTCTTTCCCTCTACCTTATTAAAGTAATAACTATCCGAGCAAGGATCGTTCCATTCTTTCCAATTATAACTAGACCAATCGTATTGACGGTAATAATACGCTCCCTCGTCAAAACGGGCGGACTCTTCCTTGAAACGGATCTCGTCCGAGGCCAAGATCTGCTCCTTCGAGATCTTCACCGTATCATTCCCGCAAGGATAGGCCGACAAAGGCCGGTCAAACGAAAGCTCCAGACGGTAGATAGCGCCCGGTTCCGGCTCGATCAACCGCTTTAAATCGACCGCAAACGTATTCCACCGGGACAGGTCAAGACCCTCCTCATCCAAGAAGATCGTCTTACGGGCGATCAAGCGTCCGACACGCATCAGCTCCCCGGACTCATCCAAGTTGTTCGATTGCAGGAACTGACCGATATTCTGCTCCAATATCTTGATAACGCTCACCGTAACCCCTCGCAAATAAATCGCTTGGAAAGGAACGGATAATTGCGTGGATTGCGGGATGATCACTCCTTTCCCGATAAAACGGACACCGGGTTTCTGCTCATCTAGGATTATTTGACGCACGACAGCCTCTTTCAGGTTCAAGCCGCTCTTGCTGCGGATGCCTTGGTTCAGGTGGATATTCATCACGCCCTTTTGCCACAAATCGGCATCCGGATATAGGCGTAGCTTGTTTCCGTCCACGGTTACGGTCTCCGACGTATTCTCGGCGATAAAGGCCAAGCCTCTCATATCTTGGCCCACATCCAATAACTTCGTGAAAGCGACCTCCACGTAACGCTCCGGCTCGGACACATACGTCACGTCGTACACCGAGAAATCATTCTGATCCGGAACGCTCACTGTCACGACATCGGCCTTTTCCACGCCTAGTTTATTAGAAGATACGGAAAGCTTGAGTGTCCGTTCCCCCTCCATCCCGGCGGAGACATTGAATAAGGTCACCTCATGTTTCTTTCCATCCGGGCTGTGTTGCCAAGTAGCGTCTACCTTCTCCGAGAAATCCACCAACGACTCCACGGTCTCCGGAGATTCCTTATCCGGCGTGAAAAGCACGGCGGTCAGATCGTACCCATTCTCGTTTTTCTTGTTGATATCCATCGATTCCAGATTCCCCCGAAGGGCTAAAGGGAGCGTGGTAAAACCAAAAGCGAACCACTTATCCTTACCTTCCGCCTCAAACCATTCGGACAAATCGGCGTTCACCTGATAAGAGGTGTTTCGCTCAAAGCCTTTCTCCGGCTTGAATACCAACGTCCGGTTATTCTCGAAAGCCCATTTCCCCGGCACATCGGGCTTGAGGCGCACGAGTTTCCCCAATCGGTCCGCCTTTAATCGATCCGCCGGGATCTCTTGATTAAAGATCAGGTAAACGGGAGAATACCGGGAAATCTTCCCGGTAGTAAACGCCTCTACATTCGGATTATAAGGGGGGAGATCTTGATCCGTGGAGCTTGTCGTATGACAACTTGTCAAGATAGACAAGAGACAAAGTACGCAGAATAAACCGATAGACCGTATCATACACATGAATGTTTAAATGGTTAATCCACAAATGTACATAAATAGAAGGATTTCTCTCCTATACTTTCAGACAAACTGATAATTTTCGTACATTTGTCTTAAATATGGAGCGACCAGTATGCCACCAAAGAAGTACAGGAGTCGCTAAACAAGAGGAAAGAAAAGTATATGGCGAAGAAATTCGAAATTCGAAATAGCACGGCGGAATTCCTTATCTTCATGCTAGAAGGTAAGGAAGATGGCATACAGGTAATGTATCATAACGAAACCATCTGGTGCACGCAGAAAGCGATGTCTACCCTGTTTGACTGCTCTACAGACAATATCGGATTACACCTAAAGAACATCTTTACATCCGGTGAATTACGGAAAGATTCAACTACCGAGTTTTTCTCGGTAGTTCAAATCGAGGGCGGACGGCAAGTATCCCGAAAAACATTGTTTTATAACCTTGATGCGATCATTTCTGTCGGTTATCGTGTAAACAGCGTTCGTGCTACACAATTTCGCCAATGGTGCACATCGGTCATCCGTCAATTCGCTATCCGTGGTTATGTGATAGACAAGAAGCGTATGGAGAACGGCTCTTTCATCGGTGAAGATTATTTTGAACATCTACTAGCCGAGATACGGGAGATACGGTTAAGCGAGCGTCACTTTTACCAAAAGTTGACCGATATCTATGCTACCGCTATTGACTATAATCGTGACGCACCAACCACCCGCCTCTTTTTCCAAAAGGTACAAAATAAGATACATTATGCCGTACACGGTCATACCGCCGCCGAGTTAATCGTGAACCGAGCCAACTCGGAAAAAGAACATATGGGACTGATCACATGGGAAAATGCGCCTAAAGGGAAGATCGTAAAAACAGATGTGGCCATTGCCAAGAACTACCTTAACGAGATGGAGTTGGACGACATGGGACATTTAGTCAACGCAGTTCTGGATATGGCAGAGCGCATGGCTAAACGACATATACCCATGACCATGGAAGACTGGGCAAAACGTATCGACCTGATACTCGAAGCCGGAGGTAATGACTTATTGACCAACGCCGGCAAGGTGACAGCCGAATTAGCCAAAGCTTTCGCAGAAGCCGAGTTCGAGAAGTATCGGGTCATTCAAGACCGTCTCTTCCAATCGGATTTTGACCGTTTCGATAGCGAGACCTTGTTCCCGACAGATTTCAATCCCGATAATACATAAATAGCAACATCATGACCAAGAAACTACACAAGGAAATCCCCATCGACTACGCCGTCTGCCAGCAACAAGATTGCCCTCGGGCCGGAAAGTGCCTGCACCAGATCGCCTACCAACCGCTCATCGAACAACCGGCAACCGTATTACGGCTGCTGAACCCCACCCTCTGTACCCGGGATGGGGCTTGCCCCTACTTCCGAGACTCCGCTCCCGTCACCTACGCACGGGGTTTCACCGGAATACAGAGCCGGATGTTCCCGGCGCAATACCAGCAATTCATGTCGATACTCATGTCCCATTTCGGACGTAACCCCTACTTCGAGCGGCGAAGGGGCGAATTTCCACTCTCACCTAAAGAGCAAAGGATCGTGCTAAACGCCTTGCGAAGGGTCGGAGTGACGGAAGAGCTAAGGTTCGATCATTATGAGGAGAGTGTCAATTGGTATGATTGAGGCAGTACTCTTTATAAAGTACCGCAATACTCAGCCGGACAGTACCGCAGTACTTCTTAAGGAGTACCGCAGTACTTTGCGCACAGTACTACAGTACTTCCTACGGAGTACTGGCAGATGCCTCAGCCATCTATCCAAGTCGCTACTACCGAGGCCGGGACGAGTGCCATGGCGCCTCCTCGCATCCCTCTTGGGGATCGGCGTGACGGCGTGGTGTATCCTGTATGGCATCGTGCCCCGGCAATTATTTCCCGCCCCCTGCTCTACCTTATTATATTCGGCCGAGGGCGAGCTTTTAGGCGCACGTATCGCACCGGACGGGCAATGGCGTTTCCCGGCGGCGGATAGCTTGCCTGATAAATTCGTGGATTGCTTGCTCACGTATGAGGATAAACGGTTCTTTTACCATCCCGGTATAGACCCCGCCGCCATCTTCCGGGCGATCCGCTTGAACGGGAAAGCGGGGCGTGTGGTGAGCGGAGGAAGTACCTTGACCATGCAATTGGCACGCATAGCGAGAGGGAACCAAAACCGGACCTTCTACGAGAAAACGATCGAGATGTGCTGGGCGCTCTTTCTAGAAACCACCTATAGCAAACAAGAGATACTGAACCTCTATGCCTCGCACGCTCCCTTCGGGGGAAACGTGATCGGGCTGGAGACCGCCGCATGGCGTTATTTCGGGCGAAGCGCCTCCGAGCTATCGTGGGCCGAGAGCGCTACGCTGGCCGTCCTTCCCAACTCCCCCGCCTTGATCCACCCCGGGAGAAACCGGAAACAACTGAAGGAGAAGCGGGATCGCTTATTGGCTTCCCTTCAAAAGAAAGGTGTATTGGAGGAGACCGAATACGAGCTGGCCTGCATGGAGCCACTTCCCGAAGCCCCTCTCCCTTTACCTAATGATGCCCCTCACCTGTTAGAAAGACTGGCTGCGGAACAACCGGGGCAACGCATCCAAACCTCCGTCCGCCAAGCCCTGCAACGGCAGACACAGGCCCTCGTAAACCGTTATGCCCGTGAATACAGTTCCAACCATATCCATAATCTGGCGGCGATCGTAGCGGACGTGGAGACCGGGGAGGTATTGGCCTACGCCGGAAACGCTACCTATCCGGCCGACGAGCGGCGGGGGAACCAAGTGGACATCATCACCTCGCCCCGCAGCACGGGAAGTATTCTCAAGCCCTTCCTGTATGCCGGTATGCTGCACGACGGGCTGTTGCTCCCCTCCATGCTGGTATCGGACGTGCCCTTGAATATAAATGGCTTCTCCCCCCATAATTACAACAAGACATTCTACGGGGCGGTACCGGCCCATGTAGCCATAGAGCGCTCCTTGAACGTTCCCTTGGTACGTATGCTCTCCCAGTATAATACCGGACGCTTTATGTCTTTACTGAAATCGTGGGGAATGACTACCTTACGTTTCTCCGAGGAACATTACGGGGCCTCCTTGATCTTGGGAGGGGCCGAGGGAACCTTATGGGATCTTTCCGGTATGTATGCCTCCATGTCTCGTGTGCTTAAACATTACCGTACTTACAACGGACGCTATAATCCGGCGGACATCCATCCGCTGACTCCCTTTCCGGCGGAGAGGAAGGAACCCATCCGTTCCCTTACCGATAGCCGGCTCACCGATAAGGCTCTCCTTTCCTCCGCGGCCCTGTGGTACACGTTCGAGGCGATGTCCGCACTGAACCGTCCCGAGGAAGAAGCCGACTGGCAACAATTCAAGTCGATGAAACGGATCGCATGGAAGACCGGGACGAGTTACGGGGGACGAGACGCTTGGGCGATCGGCACGACCCCCCGCTACGTTGTCGGCGTATGGGCAGGTAACGCTTCCGGCGAGGGCCGTCCGGGACTTACGGGTGTCGGCAACGCCGCCCCGGTCCTTTTCGATCTCTTTTCCCTATTGCCCGGTGGCGAATGGTTCGACCTGCCCTACGATGAGACGCTTCCCCTGGTGATCTGCCGGAACAGCGGACATAAAGCCTCGCCCTACTGCGAGCAAACGGACACCTTATACATGCCGCTGTCCGGCAATAACACGGGGATTTGCCCCTACCATAAGCTCGTGCATCTATCGGCGGACGGACGGTACAGGGTCAATAGTTCCTGCGAGTCTGTCGACCGGATGATCAGCCGCCCGTGGTTCGTGCTTCCTCCCGCGCAGGAGTATTACTACCGCAACTATCACATCGATTATATCCCGCTCCCTCCGGTAAAACCCGGCTGCGGGCAAGACCTGAACCGCCAGATCGAACTGATCTATCCCGAGCATAACGCCATTCTCTACCTTCCGAAAGGCTTCTCCGGAAAGTCCGAGAAATTTATCTTCAAGGCCGCCCATGCCCGCCGTGACGCTACGATTTACTGGCATCTGGACGAAAGCTATCTGGGAGAGACCACCGAGAATCACCAGATCAGTTGCTCCGTGAGCCAAGGAAAACATCTCCTTACCCTCATCGACAACGAGGGGAACCAAAAGAAAATACAATTCGAGGTCAAGTAAAGCATCCGTTAAGCCTTGACCTTGCCCCAAACAGCCAATTTGCCTCCCTTGACAAGGAAACAGCCTTTCCCTTCCTCATCAATCGTCACGGTATCTTTTACCGAGCCTGTGATCTCATGCCATACCTCGCCTTTCCGGTTCTCCCCCACAGACATTGTTTTCTCTCCATCTTCCCCGTTCGAGATAACCACCGCCAAGCCCGAATCAGCATGTCCCGGATCTCCCAAGCGTACGAAGCCAATCGTGTTCGGATGATCAAAATAATCCACCTCTTCCCCGTACGCATATTCTTTCCGGGCACGCAATAGCATATCCAATACCTTACGATGGGGAGATTTCTTCCCTTTTACGCCATAATAATCCCCATAAAAGATACACGGATACCCTTTCTTCATCAACAGGATCAAACCGTAGGCGGAAGGTTTGAACCAATCCTTCACCTGCGACTCCAAAGAACTGTTTTTCTGGGAATCATGGTTATCCACGAAGGTGACGGCTTGATCCGGGCATATCTCGACCAAGGTCCCTTTTAATAGATCGCGTAAATCATAGTCACGACCTTTCTCGGAAGCCTCATTCAAGTTATAATGTAAGGCTACGTCAAACAAATCCACGTTATATTCTACTTGCGACAGGTAAGCCTCCAACGATTCGGTATCGTTTTTCCAATATTCCCCGACAGCGTAGAAGCCCTCTCCCCGATCCGTTCTCACCGCCTCCAGAAAATGCTTGATAAACTGGTCGTTCATATGCTTGATCGCATCGAGTCGCATACCGTCCAAGTTTAGTTCGTTCGATACCCAGATCCCCCATTCCTGCATCTCACGCACGACTTCAGGGTTATCGAAATCCAGATCGGCGAACATGAGATAGTCGTAATTTCCATTCTCATCATCGACTCCCTCACTCCAATGTTTTCCCTCTCCCAAAATCTGGAATATACCTTCCTTCTTGCGGGACACATCATAGTCCGTCCCGGAGAAATGAAACCAATGCCATTTAAAATTAGAATACATATTGCCACGCCCCGGGAAGTCGAAGCCAGTCCATCCCTCTATCTCATGGGGTTCGCTGGTAGCGTTTTCCCGTTGCCCAGGATCTACCTCTTGCGCCATAAACCACTCGGTATAATCGGCTCCCGCCTTATGGTTCATCACGGCATCCAGATATACGCCAATCTGGTTCCGGTGAAGTTCCTCGATCATTTCTTGAAGTTCCTGTTTAGTTCCATACTTGGTGCGTATGGTCCCTTTTTGGTCGAACTCCCCCAAATCATATAGATCATAGGTTCCATACCCCTCGTCCGCTTGCTCATGGCCTTTGTACACGGGTGGAATCCATACGGCGCTGATCCCGATCTCATGTAAATGCGAGGCATCATCCTTCAGCCGTTTCCACAGCATTCCATCGTTCGGCAGATTCCATTCGAAATACTGCATCATTACTCCATTTTCCATATGTTTCTTCTATTTGTTGATAAAACAACACTTCTCAAGCGTCATAAGTTGCTGAAACTAACCACCACATCCTTTTGTTATAGTAAAAAACTAAAGAATAATAAGATGGATTCAAAGCATGTTACAGAGAGTACGTCCGGTCAAGAGGACATTCAAAAGACTTGGTGGAAAGAAGCGATTATATACCAAATCTATCCCCGTAGCTTTCAAGACAGCGATGGCGACGGAATCGGTGACTTAAACGGTATCACCTCCCGCTTGGATTATATACAAAGCTTGGGTGTGGATATCATCTGGTTAAACCCGATCTTTCTCTCTCCCAACGATGATAATGGTTACGACATCAGCGACTATCGGGAAATCATGCGAGAATTCGGTACGATGGAAGATTTCGACCGCCTCCTGAAAGAGATTCATAAACGGGAGATGCGACTGGTACTGGACTTGGTAGTAAACCATACCAGCGACGAGCATCCTTGGTTCGAGGAAGCCCGTAAATCCAGACATAATCCCTATTATAATTATTACCATTGGTGGCCGGCCGAGAAAGGTGAGCCTCCCTTGCGCCTCAGCTATTTCGACGAGGAAGGCAACGCTTGGATGTATAACAAGTCAACCGACTCGTATTACCTGCATTATTTCTCCCGGAAACAACCCGACTTAAATTGGGAGAACCCGGAGGTACGCCAAGAGATTTTCGATATGATGCGCTTCTGGTTCGATAAAGGGATAGACGGTTTTCGCATGGATTCCATCTCTCTTATCGCCAAAGATCCCTCATTCCCTCTCATAGATTCCAAGAAATATCCGGATATCTTTTCTTTCTATGCCAAAGAGCCTCGCCTACACCTCTATCTTCACGAGATGAATCGGCAGGTATTAAGCAAATACGATTGTATGAGTGTTGGAGAAGGTTCGGCCGTGATGGTAGATGATGTCGCTAAATTTGTCGATCCGGCCCGGGAAGAGTTGAATATGCTTTATCATTTCGACGCCGCCCGCATCCGGAATACAACCCTACCGGACAATCCGGAATCCGGTATAGACTATAGCTTGATCGCCCTAAAGAAGATGTTTACGGAATGGGATAAGGCGGTAGATAAGGGTTGGCCCTCGATCTACTTGGGTAATCATGACCAGCCCCGTATGGTCAGTCGCTTTGGTAGCGATAAGGATGAGTTCAGGGCCTTGTCCGCCAAGATGCTTATTACTTTTCTGCTTACGATGAGAGGAACGCCTTATTGGTTCGCCGGGGACGAGATAGGTATGCGTAACATTCGGTTCGACCATATCGAGGATTATAACGATATCGATACGATCAACCGCTATAAGAAAGCGAAAGCAGAGGGTAAAGATCCGCAGGCGGTATTGGACGAACAGAAAGAGACCGGACGAGACAACGCCCGCACTCCTTTCCAATGGGATCGCTCGCCGGAAGCGGGATTTACGGCAGGAACCCCTTGGTTAAAGGTAAATCCGGATTATACTTGGATAAACGTAGCGGACGAAGAAAAAGATCCGACCTCCATACTTAATTATTTTAAGAAAGTAGTCAGTTTCCGTAAGGAGAATCTGAGTTTGATTTATGGCAGTTATCATTTGCTGGATGCGGAGAATCCCCAATCCTATACCTTCTTACGCAAGACTGGGGCCGACACTTATCTGATTATGCTCAATTTCTCCCCCAAGGCGGCAATCTCCACTCCGGGGATAGATATGAGTAACGCACACGTCCTATTGGACAATTACGGGGACCGAAGTCATATGGCGCCTCAAAAAGATATCACGCTCCGTCCTTTCGAAGCGATTGTCTTTCAATTGAACCATCCCGTCTATGAATCCTTCATCGATTCGCTAGATCTTTTGGAATGATTCGTTAAAAAGAGATACAAAGCGCAACCAAAGACTTTTCGGATGTGTTTAAATACAAAGCATCAGAACTTTTAAATAAAATATAAAACTATTCGTTATGGGATTTATTTGGTCTATTATCATCGGTATCGTTGCCGGCTATCTGGCTGGTAAGATTATGCGTGGAGGAGGTTTCGGGATCATTGTTAATTTGATCCTAGGTATTATTGGAGGTGTATTGGGTGGCTGGGTATTCAGTTTACTAGGCATATCGGCCGGTGGTATCTTAGGGAGCTTGATAACCTCTACGGTCGGAGCTATTTTGTTATTATGGATCGGCTCGCTATTCAACAAATCCAAAGAGGTTTAAGAAGGCGTGCTCAATTATCAAATCATATATTACATGGCAACAAGATCTCACGAAACTTTAGTTACGGCATAATATAATGTAAAAGGCAGTCCTTGCCGGACTGCCTTTTTATTTAGATCGTTTCCACTTTTTCTTTAGGTAAAACCCATTTCAATACCAGATAACCGCAAAGACCGGATATAAACGATCCCGTGAATACACCCAGCTTCGCCTGATTCAAGAGATCGGCACCCGCCGCCGTACTGCCGTCAAAGGAAAGATTCGCTATGAACAAGGCTACCGTGAAACCGATTCCTCCCAACATGGATACTCCAAATAAATTACGCTTGCTCATCCCTGTAGGCATGGAGGCAAATGGCGTACACGCGAACAAGTAAGAGAAAGAGAATATACCTAATGTCTTTCCTACAAATAGGCCCACGAACACCGCCAACGGTACATTAACTAATGTCTGGGGTTGGATATCCCCGAATGTCACACCGGCATTCACGAAAGCGAATAAAGGAAGTATCACATAGTTTACCAAAGGATGCAACTTATCAGCGATGGTCTGCAACGGACTGATCGTTTTATCCGCCAACGTATGGATGTTATTCAATACCTGAATTTGTGTAGGTGTAAGTACTTCCGCTTTACGGGACTGACGAACCTCGGTATAGTCCAGCATATTCAAATACCCGGTCATATCACACGTGAAATCATCTAGCTTAACAACCGGACGGGCTGGAACCGTAAAGGCGATCAACACGCCGGCGATTGTCGGATGGATTCCTGACTCCAGAAATAGCAGCCAAACGATAAAGCCACCGATATAGAAAAACAATCGGTTATGTACCCGGAACTTTCCTCCCACATACAACAAAGCGAGGACTATCAGGGATATCAACAAAGGCTCGAAAGCGATATGCCCGCTATAAAACAGGGCGATAATTATGATACCTCCAATATCATCCACCACAGCCAAGGCGGTCAAGAAAATACGCATGCTCAACGGCACCCGCTTCCCCAACAAGCCCAATACGGCCAAGGCGAAAGCGATATCCGTAGCCATCGGAATAGCCGCCCCGTTTACCTCGGGAGGCGTATTACATACTAACATATAAAATAAGACCGGCACGATCATTCCACCACAGGCGGCGATAATAGGCAATAGCGCCTTCCGCACGGAACTCAACTCACCGATCAAAACCTCTTGCTTGATCTCCAGACCGATCACGAAAAAGAAAACCGCCATAAGGGCGTCGTTCACGAAAGCCAGCATAGACATGGTCTCGCCATGATGCGCGAAGAAGTTAAACTGCCCGGCTTGCAGATCGATTGGAAAAGCTAATAATAAATGATACTTATGTGCCCAAGGCGAATTGGCCAAGACCATAGCGATGATGGTGGCGGCGAATAGTAAAAGACTGGCGTTCGGCTTCTGTATAGCGAAGCGACGCAACGGTTTAAGGATAACATTAATCGTACGGTCCATAAATAATAAGTTAGATGAAGGTCTTCAACAATTGATCGTACTATGACTATTCCCGTTCCCTCCCAAGAGGGAAACGGGATATCATCTTGAAATACCTTCAAGTGTTTTTTCTATTAATTGACTGCTTTGGCTTTTCCTGCTTGCTCCAGGTTATAAGCGCTGCGTGTGAGTTTCTCTACCCAGATGACAAAGATACCAGTTAAAATTAAATTAAACACAATAGTTAACACAGAAATTATCAACATAGGGCCACCTAATCCATATCCCAAGGCTATGAAAATAACGCCGGCTCCTACCTCTCCACGGGTAAACATACCGATAGACAGCGCCAAACGCTCCCGTTTCATCCGGTCACGGTAGAAAAACAAAGGAAATAGTTTACCGATATTGGATAAGAATGAGACGATTACGACGTGTAAAGCGATCATCGACCATGACATCATCGGCTGGGAACCTGTCACCGTAGTTACTTCCGCCGCTTGCTGAGCGAAATCCACGCCCATAAACACCGGCATGCTCACTCCGACAAGGAACATAAAGAGATAAGAGATAAAATCGGACACTTGGTGCTCGATCTTGGTATCGATATGCTTATGCCGCATGATCATACCTACGACAAACGCAGGTAAAAGTACCTCGATATGGATGCTAGCCTCCTCCCCGTACATATGTTTCGATACCAGATAAATCACTTGCGTGATACCAAACGTCACGACGGCATAGAACAAGATGGCTTTCCAGTCTTGACGTACATTATAATATCCCATTTTCTTCCAGCCCAGGATCAAGAGCAATACCACAACCAGAATAATGACCCCCAATTGCCAGCGCAAGCCGATCATCATGATTTGCAACGGGATCATCAACAGGATCGTATCCAAGTCGTCGAAGATCGCCAATACCTGTACTTTCTTATATACCCAAGAGGCTTTTAGCCCGGCGGCGGCCAACATCGTAAACAAGATACCCGCCGAGGTAGGCGCGGCGAACCGGCTTAGCAACAGGTTCTCCTTCCAAGCGTCCCAACTTCCCCATAAATCGCCCGGAAGCAAGACAAACATATAATATAAAGCCACGAATATCCACGGAAACGCAGCCGTAGCCATCGCTATGAAATAATCTTCGGTATAAGACTTCCACCGGGTCTTATCAATCTCGAACTCACGCCCCACATTAATCATGATAAACGCAAGGCAAATAAACAAAAATGTATTAGAGATCGTCTTTACCAGCGAATACTGTTCCCCCACCATAGCGGGAAGCATTTGCGACACGACCAAACCCAACACTAGAAAAAGAGAGAATAAAAGAACTTTTTTCATTCAGATAAAACTATATTAATATTTACACAATAAAATGCAGGGGCAGGGTTCCTCATGAGCCTTGTCTCTACAAAAAACAATTGAAAATTGAATTAGTTGATCGCTTGCTACTCTTTTAGATAAGCGGTCTCAACCTTTAACAAACGATTTTTGAGGCGTTCAGCCTCTCCTTTACGGATACGAAGCGTCATCTCGCAATCCATCTCGAACTTCTGTGAGATGATAGCGGGGTTATCCTCTTTTACGATACGCATGATCCCGTTCAGGTATGGGTATTCGAAAACGACCGTGATGTCCTCGTCTACCGTACGTTCCTCGATCTCGGCGGCGGCGATAGCCTCGGCGGCGGCCGTGCGATAAGCGACGATCAGCCCACTGGTTCCTAACTCGATTCCACCAAAGTAACGTACTACGACAATCAATAAATCGGTCAGCTCATTCGAGTTGATCTGTCCGAGGATCGGTTTCCCGGCCGTGGAAGAAGGCTCCCCGTCATCGTTGGCCCGGAACGTCTGCCGCTCTGGACCTAACATATACGCCCAGCATACATGGCGGGCATCATAATATTGTTTACGGTATTTCTCCAGTTGCTCCTTCACCTCTTCCACCGTACGCACGGGGATAGCATACGAGATAAAGCGGCTGCGCTTCTCGGTATAATATCCCTCGGCTACTTGCTTGATGGTCTTGTAACTGTCGTCTGCCATAAATCAATCCGGTATTTTAGTGTTAGACACTTCCTCCCGGTACGCCCGGAAATCTTTCATGATCTCTTCGATCTCCTCGATGAAATAAGGATCTTTCACCTTATTCCTCACCTCCTCATAATAGGTCTCTATGGCAGCCAACGCACATACGTCCTGCCCTCTCAGCACGAAGTAAGGTTCCTCCTTCTCCACGCACTGCTTGATCATTTGTATAGGATTCTTCATTTTTTCTTATTTGCTATATCTAACTCTTCTTTCAAGAACGGAGCCGTAAACCCGACGCCACTCTTCGCTAAAGCCTCCGGAGTCCCGGTGAAAAGGACGTTACCTCCACGGCGACCGCCCTCGGGGCCCATATCGATCAAGTAATCGGCGCTTTTGATAACATCGAGGTTATGTTCGATAACGATGATCGTGTTGCCTTTATCCACCAACTTGTTCAATACCCCCAGCAAGACCCGGATATCCTCGAAGTGCAGACCGGTGGTAGGTTCATCCAATACATAAAGCGTCTTTCCCGTATCCCGCTTCGCCAGCTCGGTAGCCAGCTTGACACGTTGGCTCTCGCCACCGGATAAGGTAGTAGAGGGTTGCCCCAACTTGATATATCCCAGACCTACATCCTGCAGGACCTTGATCTTGGATAAGATAGTCGGGATATTCTCGAAGAACTCCACTGCCATATTAATCGTCATATCCAAGATATCCGCAATTGATTTCCCACGAAAACGAACCTCTAGGGTTTCCCGGTTATATCGCTTGCCGTGACAATCCTCGCAAGGCACCAGCACGTCCGGAAGGAAATTCATCTCGATCGTCTTATAGCCATTTCCCTTACAGGTCTCGCACCGTCCGCCCGATACGTTAAAAGAGAAACGTCCCGGTTTATACCCTCTCACCTTCGATTCCGGAAGTTCCACGAACAGATTCCGGATATCCGAGAATACCCCCGTATAGGTAGCCGGGTTGCTCCGGGGGGAACGACCGATCGGAGATTGATCCACATTCACGATCTTATCGACATGCTCGATTCCCTCGATGGCGTCGTATGCCAAGGGGTCTTCCAGCGAGCGATAGAAATGCTGGCTCAAGATCGGTTGCAGCGTGCGGTTTATCAAGGTAGACTTTCCGCTACCCGACACACCCGTGACGCAAATAAGAGTACCCAAGGGGAAAGACACGTCCACATGCTTCAGGTTATTGCCGCTGGCTCCCTTGATCGTAATAAACTGCCCGTTGCCTTTCCGACGCTCGGCAGGAACGGCTATCTCCGTGTTTCCATTCAGATAGGAAGAGGTCAAGGTATCTACACGCAGCATCTCCTTGGGCGTTCCCTCAAAGACGACCTCACCCCCCAGACGACCCGCTTTAGGCCCCATATCCACCACGTAATCGGCACTCAGCATCATATCCTTATCATGCTCCACGACGATCACGGAGTTTCCCGTATCACGCAATTGCTTCAAGGAGTTAATCAGACGGACGTTGTCCCGCTGGTGCAAACCGATACTCGGCTCATCCAATATATAAAGTACGTTCACCAATTGGCTTCCGATCTGGGTAGCCAAACGGATACGCTGGCTCTCGCCACCGGACAAGGTAGCGGAACCCCGGTTCATGGAAAGATAATCCAATCCCACATCCAGCAAGAAGCGCAGGCGGGAGCGTATCTCCTTCAATATCTCCGTAGCGATCCGAAGCTGTTTCGGGTCCAGCTTCTCCTCGATACCCTCCAGCCACTCGTATAATTCCGAGATATCCATGGCCGACAACTCGGCGATATTCTTTCCCGCTATCCGGTAGCTCAACGCCTCCTTATTCAACCGCCAGCCGTTACATTCCGGACAAGTGGCCATCTTGATGAATTGTCCCGCCCATTTCTGCGCCGAGGCGGATGCCTCGCTCTCCTGTTGCATCAAGATATACTTGGCGACTCCCTCATACGACAAGAAATAGTTAGACGATCCTAACGAGTCATTCTTGATCTGCAACCGCTCGTCCGTACCGTTCATGATCTCGTCCATCGCCTCCTCGGGAATATCCCGTATAGGCGTCTTGATCGTCACGCCATGCTTTTGGCAAAGCGCCTCGATCTGCCAGAATATCAACGAATTCTTATATTTACCCAAAGCGACGATGCCAC
Organism: Parabacteroides sp. AF21-43; assembly: GCF_003635435.1. NCBI lineage: Bacteria > Pseudomonadati > Bacteroidota > Bacteroidia > Bacteroidales > Tannerellaceae > Parabacteroides > Parabacteroides sp. AF21-43. The sequence continues at coordinate 229,173 of NZ_QTMG01000003.1, forward strand.
CGCTATATATACTTAAGGATGGATCGGGAACGATCTTGTCCATATCCAACAAATTGACCTGTCCTAAGCCTTTACATTTCGGACACGCTCCTTGAGGGGAGTTGAACGAGAAATTATGCGGAGCCGGCTCACTGTAAGACAATCCAGTCACCGGGTCCATCAAGCGACGACTATAATGGCGAACCTCGTTAGTCTCGGCATCCAGTATCAGCACAAGGCCATCGCCTTGCTTCATGGCGATCTTCAAGCTCTCTTTCAAACGACGCTCGTCTGCCTTGGAGACAATCATCTTATCGATCACCACCTCGATGCTGTGCATCTTATAACGATCCAGCTTCATCCCATGGAAGATCTCTTTCAACTCGCCATCGACACGGACGTTCAGATATCCTTTTTTACGTATCTGCTCGAAAAGTTCCTTATAGTGCCCCTTACGATTACGGACCAACGGAGCCAAGAGATACGTTTTTTTCCCGTTGTACTCATCCAAGATCAGCCGTAAGACTTGATCCTCGGTATATTTCACCATCTTCTCCCCGCTCAAATAGGAATAGGCCTCTCCCGCCCTAGCGTAAAGCAAACGGAAAAAGTCATAGATCTCGGTAGTCGTACCGACGGTGGAACGAGGATTCTTATTGGTTGTCTTTTGCTCAATGGAGATAACCGGACTCAGACCCGTTATCTTATCCACATCGGGTCTCTCCATATTCCCTAAGAAATTCCGGGCGTAAGCCGAGAATGTCTCCACATACCGCCTTTGTCCCTCAGCGAAAATCGTATCGAACGCCAATGATGACTTGCCGCTACCACTCATGCCGGTAATCACCGTCAACTTATTCCTCGGAATCTCTACATCTATATTCTTCAGATTATGAACACGTGCGCCAAGTATGGATATGCGCCCGCCTTCCAATGCCTGCTTATCTTTTATCATCTTTTACCTATCTGGTTTTAGGGGCCGTAAAGATACGAAAAAAACAGAAGCCAATCAAACTTTCCAGCAAATCATAGTGTAATCTCAGCCACTTCCTTCCGCCTATTTACTCCCTTTGTCCTTCACCTCTGGCTGGGGAGAAGGAGCCTGTATGTTCTCATAAAACCTCTTTTTCTCCTCGTTACTTTTTTGGACAAGGCTTGTCACATATACCGTAAATATTGGAAACATCATCATGCCCAAAGCAGCCAATACGACTGAGAGGACTCGTCCCGTAACCGTAATAGCGGATATGTTAGAGCCAACCGTCGTCACATCCATAAACGCCCACCATAGAGCGTCCCCATAATTAGCCACCAACGGGTTCACCTTATGCTCCAAGACAAAAAATATAAGACTTGAGAAATAAACCGTGGCCAACAACATCGTCAAGTAAGAAACAAACAAGCCGGATGCCTTATTATACGATAACCATCCCACCACGATCGCCAACGCATACCCGCCCCGTACCAAAGGAACGAAACGTAAGAAATAACTAAGCTCGGGTGAGGTGATAATATGATAATATTCTATTATATTTTGGTAAGGGATCGCTACGAGCAAGAAAATAAAGTGCGTTCGCAAATAACGTAATTTATCTTTCGATAGGAAAAGTTCCAAAACAAAATCGAAAAGAAAAAACAAACAGATCCATAATTGAATCTTCTTATAAGAAGTTTGCGTGTAAAAGGGAATATTCTTAAATGTATCGATGGAGATACTGATAACCAAGAACAGCGACAACAATAGTATAATGATATGTAACACACCATATACCCCCTTCTTTCTCAATGCGAAATCAAATACGGCCATTTTCATAAGCGTTACTATTTATTTAATTATAATCCTTTTCATTTTGGTTTATGACAACAAACCTCATATACCATTTGTTTAAACAGCGAAATGTGTTAATTAACCAAGTTTTACGTAGCAAAAACAAAACATCTTCTTTGATTCGCTGTTATAAACTCAGACTTAAACGAGAGAAGTAATTCTCATTTTTAAAACATAAATCTATGGCAAATATCAACAAGACAGTAAAGCTAGGTGTGTTTACCCTAGCAATCATGAACGTGACGGCAGTAGTATCTTTACGCGGACTGCCAGCAGAAGCCGTATACGGACTAAGTTCGGCTTTCTATTACTTATTCGCGGCAATCGTATTCTTAATCCCGACCTCTTTGGTGGCAGCGGAATTAGCGGCAATGTTCCAAGACAAACAAGGTGGTGTATTCCGTTGGGTAGGTGAGGCCTATGGAAAACGTCTAGGCTTTCTGGCTATCTGGGTTCAATGGATTGAAAGTACGATCTGGTATCCGACAGTATTAACTTTTGGAGCCGTATCCATCGCCTTCATCGGTATGGATCATCCCGAAGATATGCTGCTGGCGAATAACAAATACTACACGTTAGCGATCGTGTTAATTATTTATTGGCTGGCTACATTTATCTCACTAAAGGGATTGAGTTGGGTTGGAAAAGTAGCGAAAATTGGAGGTATGGTAGGTACTATCATCCCGGCGGCGTTACTCATCATTTTAGGTATCGTATATCTAGCGACTGGCGGGCATTCCAATATGGATTTCCACAGTAACTTCTTCCCCGACTTCAGTAAATTCGACAACTTAGTCTTAGCCGCAAGTATCTTCCTTTTTTACGCAGGTATGGAAATGGGCGGTATTCACGTGAAAGACGTTGACAATCCTTCTAAAAACTATCCGAAAGCTGTATTTATCGGTGCCTTGATCACCGTTGTAATCTTCGTACTAGGAACTTTTGCGTTGGGTATTATTATCCCAGAGAAAGACATCAATCTTACGCAAAGTTTATTAGTGGGATTCGACAATTACTTCAAGTACATTCATGCCTCATGGTTATCCCCAATTATCGCTATCGCTTTGGCATTTGGCGTATTAGCAGGAGTATTGACATGGGTCGCTGGTCCTTCCAAAGGTATATTCGCAGTTGGTAAAGCAGGTTATCTGCCCCCGTTCTTCCAGAAGACCAATAAGATCGGCGTACAGAAAAACATCCTTTATATCCAAGGAGCGGCTGTTACACTTCTTAGCTTATTATTCGTGGTAATGCCATCCGTACAAAGCTTTTATCAGATCTTATCACAGCTTACGGTGATCTTATATTTAATAATGTATATGTTGATGTTCTCCGGAGCGATCGCATTACGTTATAAGATGAAAAAGGCAGGTCGTCCTTTCCGTATCGGAAAAGGTGGCAATGGCTTGATGTGGTTGATCGGAGGTTTAGGATTCTGTGGTTCCTTATTAGCGTTCGTATTAAGTTTCATTCCTCCTAGCCAGATTTCTACAGGAAATAATACGGTTTGGTTCGCCGTTCTCTTCATCGGTGTAATTGTTGTCGTTGCGGCACCGTTTATTATCTATGCGTCTAAGAAAGCATCTTGGGTAGATCCGAACACTGAATTCGAACCGTTCCATTGGGAAGTAAAAAATGACGTATCCGAGACGAATACGACAAAAGCATAACACACATTCATCTCGATAATTACCTAGTCCGGGCTGCGAAAATATTGCAGCTCGGACTTTTTCGTAAAAATAGCACAGAATATTTACGTTTTATTATGTGTATTATAAAAATGTAATTATCTTTGCGATAGTATTCATAAAATAAAATATCAAAAGAACTATGGCACGTACAGTAGATTATTCAAAAAAGGCAGAGAAAATCAAAGAGCAAGTAGATGAATTAGTACAAGAATTAATGGCTGCTAAATCGGCTCCGGTAGTCTCCAAAAGAAGTTTAAAAGTAGCTGACATCAATTTCGAGAACGAGGATGTTAATACATTAATGCAAATACAAGCTCGCCTCGCTCGCGTTATCTTGGAGAAGAGCAAATAAGAAAAAACTCTGCTAAGGTTTTAATAAAAGCGCCTTTCCCGTCTTTAAGGATGTTTCGGGAAAGGCACTTTATTTTTCAGGTCTCGTGCGAACTTTCAAAGAAAAAGCTTATCTTTGAAAACCTAATCAATAACATGTATGGAACTAACACTCCCAACGAAAGTTAATGTGACACATCCCATCATGCTAGACACGAAGATATTAGTCGTGATCGGAGCGAACGGTGCGGGAAAAAGCTCTTTTGGCAGAGATTTATTGGAGAGATATGCGGGTCAAGCGAAAAGAATATCCGGTATACATGCCTTATTCATCAGCGATGACGAATCTAAATTATCGGCCTCCAATGAATTCGCACGTTTACAGTCTATGATCAAAGAACGACTGTTCATGCCACGTATTTCTGAATACGAGAAACTGATTTTGCAACTCCAGAGCGAGGAGTTCGAGGCGGCAGTCAATTTCAAGGAAGCCTGCAAGACTAATAACGAAGTAGATCCTCCGATCACCAAGATAGATATTATACAAGCGATCTGGGAAAAGATGTTTCCGCATAATCGTCTGATACGAAAGTCGGGATTTATCGAGCTTGTATCCACGGGGCGTGATTCAAATTCCTACACCGCCGGACGCATGAGCGATAGCGAGAAACTGGTGTTCTACTTGATTGGGGCCGCATTATGCGCATGCCCGAACGCCTTGCTCGTGATCGAAGAGCCGGAAACCCTTCTCCACAACTCCATAAAGAACCAGCTTTGGGACGAGATTGAGGCGATACGTCCGGACTGTACGTTTGTTTATCTCACACATGACATTGATTTCGCCACCTCCCGCTCCGACAGCAAACGGATCTGGATTCGTTCTTACGATGCGGATCATTCCGTATGGGATTACGAGTTGATCGAGAGTAATGAAAGTTTCCCGGAAGAAGTATATATGGAAATACTTGGCAGCCGGAAACCGATCTTGTTTATCGAAGGGACCGACACGAACAGTATCGACAGCAAGCTTTACCCCTTCATATTCCCCGATTATTTGGTGAAACCGATGGGTGGTTGCCAAAAAGTAATCGAGACAACCAAAGCGTTCGGCCAACTGAAAGACTTCCATACATTAGATAGCAAAGGTATCGTAGATCGTGATAGGCGTACGCAAGGAGAAATAAACTATCTACGGGAACAACATATTTATGTACCGGACGTAGCGGAAGTGGAGAACCTATTGATGATAGAGGATGTGATCAAGACGGTCGCCAAACGGTTGATGAAAGATCCGGACGATGTTTTCAAGCAAGTGAAAGAAAACGTAGTACGTCTTTTCCAAAAAGAACTGGATTCGCAAGTAATCCTTCATGCCAAACATCAAGTCCGTAAAAAACTGGAGACTACCGTTGATCGCAAGATAACGACGGTGGAGCAATTAACCGAACATGTAGAGAGTATCCGTCTGAACATCCATGCGGAAGAAATATACAAAAACATAAAAGAAGAGTTCGAGTCTTATATAGAAACGGAGAACTACAAAAGCATCCTCCGTGTTTATAATCAAAAAGGGATGTTACCACAGAGCCGCCTATGCGCGATCTGCGGTATCAGTAACAAAGAGAGTTATTTAAACCTGATTCTCTCCATATTAAAGGAAAACAAGGAGGATGCGGAAGCGATACGAAAGGCTATCAAACATTCATTGGGCACATAAAAAGTTTCTAAAAATGCGGGGAAAGTCCATAAAAAATTGTTCTTTTGCAAACTGTTTTATAACATTAATGGGCCAAAGCCCTATATATTAATTGTCATATGCGTACACCTACACTTCAATATCTTTACTTGCAAAAGCCGGTAACCATGATGGTAGTAATCTGTATTATATCTGTGTTACCTTGGATTGGCCTCGGCGACTTTTCCACCAAAGGGGAACCTCGGGAAGCGGCCGTAGCGATCTCCATGCTCGAGACAGGTAATTGGGTCTTGCCACAATCTTACGCGAACGAGTTCGCTTTTAAGCCACCGATGGCGCATTGGTTAATGGCTGCTTTCTCCTATCCACAGGGATATGTTTCCGAGTTCACCTCCCGCTTGCCATCGGCTTTAGCCTTTATTACCTTGATCGGGTTCGTATTGGTCTTTTTCGGTAAACGAATCGTAAAGTTTCAGGAGGCATTCATAGCGACCCTCCTATTGGTCACCTGCGTAGAGATACATCGGGCGGCCATGACGACTCGGGTGGATATGTTGCTCACTACTTTCATCGTCATAGGGCTTTTCCAGCTATATCGATGGGAAGATAAATTAGAGCTGAAAGGACTTCCCATATTCATACCTTTATTATTAGGATGCGCCGTTCTGACCAAAGGACCGGTAGGCGTAGTATTGCCCCTATTCGTATTCGGCATTTATCTATTAATGTTAGGTCAATACAGTTATCTCACCATATTCAAGACTTTATTATATGCGGGAATTTCCTCTTTATTCCTACCGATGTTGTGGTATACCGCTGCATGGAAGCAGGGTGGAGATGAGTTCCTTAATGTCGTATTAGCGGAGAATTTCGCTCGTTTCTTACACCTAAACACTCCTGAAATTTCCTATGATCTGGGGCATGAGAATGGTGTTTGGTACAATTTCATGACGTTGGCGGCAGGCTTTATACCTTGGACTATTTTCTTTTTCTTCTCTTTATTCGGGCTGAAACTTAGTAAGCCTGAGCAACCTATTAAAGAGATCTTAAAGAATACGTGGAAACGTATCCGCTCCATGGAAAAAGTTCGTTTATTTAGTTTGGTTGCTTTAGTCGGCATCCTTTTCTTCTATTCGATCCCTTCCAGTAAACGAAGCGTATATTTAATGCCGGCTTATCCGTTCATTGCCTTGTTCTTGGCTCAGTATGCCTTATATATTACAGAATACCGTACGAAAGTAACTCGGGTATTCGCTGCCTTTTTAGCTTCCGTAGTAAGTGTCGTCATGATAGCGATCTTGCTTACGGTATTCAGTATTATTGATCCTGTTGGTATCGTCGGTCAATATACACAAAACGCATCGACCTTGGACATGGTACAAATGGTATCAAAAGTATTAGTTCACCCCAGTACGCTTACGATCTGTATTATCTTCATAAATCTATTGATATTAGGAACGGTCTATTACCAGATGTTCAAGAAAATAAATATCAAGATTCTCTACGCTACGATAGCCTTGACATTCTCGGTTAATTTATTAATTGATGGTGTCATTATGAGAGGTATTCGTGAAGGGGATTCTTGCCGTGTTTTCGCTGAACGTATCCTGAAAGAATATCCATTGAATAAAAAGAATGTATATGTCGTAAATAACCTTCGGATTTATCGGAATCTGTACGGGTTAAACTTCTATATGGGAAATATCTTCCATGACTTCGATAAAGAAACACCCGCCAAAGGTTATTTCCTGATCGGAGAAAATGAGATGGAAAAGGTACTTTCCACATACGGGGATAAATATACCTTCCGTACACTGACTAAGTCAGATCAAACGTTCAGCGAGCTAAAACAAAAAATCGTGCTTAGCGAGTTCGAGTTGAAATAGAAATGTAATATCTAATAGTATACCATGAATAGTTCCTATATTTCCCCTTTCGCCAAGCCGGTCTACATCATGTTGAAACCGGTTGGTTCTGTTTGTAATTTGGCATGCGAGTATTGTTATTACCTTGAGAAAAGTAAGTTCTATCCGGACGTGAAGAATCACATCATGACGGATCAGATACTCGAGAAGTTCATCAAGGAATACATGGAATGCCAAACCATGCAAGAAGTCTTGTTTACATGGCATGGAGGCGAGACGCTGATGCGGCCGATCAGCTTCTATAAAAAAGCCTTGGAGTTGCAGCGTAAGTATGCGGGAGGACGGCAAATAGATAACTGTATCCAAACCAATGGTACCCTATTGAATGATGAGTGGTGCCAATTTTTCAAGGAAAATAATTTCTTGGTGGGTGTATCTATCGATGGCCCGCAAGAGTTCCACGACGAATACCGTAGGAACCGGCAGGGACTCCCCTCTTTCTATAAAGTGATGAAGGGAATCGAGTTGCTGAAAAAACATGGGGTAGAATATAACGCCATGGCCGTCGTGAATGATTATAACGTGGATTATCCGCTGGAATTCTATAATTTCTTCAAGGAACTGGATTGCCGTTTCATCCAATTCGCCCCGATCGTGGAGCGTATCGGCCGGCACAAGGAAGGTACCAAGCTATCTTCTCCCGAGGAGCAAGACGCAGCGATCGAGCTAGCTCCGTTCTCGGTAGATAGCGAGAAATGGGGGGATTTCCTTTGCGCCTTGTTCGACGAGTGGCTGAAAGAGGATGTCGGCAAGTTCTACATCCAATTATTCGATTCCACCTTGGCGAACTGGGTAGGCGAGCAACCCGGAGTTTGCTCCTTGGCCCGCCATTGCGGTCACGCCGGGGTAATGGAGTTCAATGGCGACGTGTACGCTTGCGACCATTTCGTATTCCCGGAATACAAACTCGGGAATATCCAAACAAAGACATTAACGGAGATGATGTACAGTCCGGTACAACAAAAGTTTGGAACGGATAAAGAAGATAAGCTCCCTACGCAATGCAAGGAATGCGAATATCTTTTCGCTTGCCATGGGGAATGCCCGAAAAACCGGTTCCTCCATACGCCGAATGGAGAGCCGGGACTAAATTATCTATGTAAGGGATACAAGAAATTCTTCAAGCACGTAGCTCCTTACATGGATTTTATGAAAAAAGAGTTATTGAATCAACGTCCACCCGCAAACGTGATGGATTGGGCTAAACAACAACAACATGAATATTAACAGACGTGATTTCATTAAAACAGGAAGTATGGTTATGCTTGGAACATTAGCGGCTCCTTCCCTACTAGGAAGTTGCACCGGTAGTGAGAGTGATAAAGCAGCCGGTATTTCATTCGCCATGAATTATTTCAAGGTGAGTGAGGGGGATTTGAGGAAAGTATTGGCGGCAGCCTTGGAGAAAGGCGGGGATTATGCCGATTTGTTTTTTGAGCATTCATACAGGAACAACGTAGGGTTGCAGGATGGTGCCGTAAACCGTGCCTCATCTAACATCGATTTTGGGATGGGCGTACGTGTTTTGTCCGGCGACCAAACGGGATATGCCTACGTGGAGAACGTCAGCTTGGACGAGATGCTAAAGGCGGCTCGTACGGCCGCGCGTATCGCCACCGGATCAGCGAATACCGCTCCTATCAACTTAACGGAAGAAAAGCATACGAACAATTTCTATAGCGTACAAACACCTTGGGACGAGATAGCCATTAATGACAAGATGCCTTTCTTGCAGAAACTGAACGATCAGATATTCGCCAAGGACAATCGGGTCACCAAGGTGATGGCCTCTTTGGGAGACACGACCTCTCATATCTTATTCTGTAACTCGGAAGGGCAGATTTATTACGATTATCGCCCGATGAGCGCCTTGAGCGCCGTCTGCATCATGGAGGATAACGGGAAGATCGAGAACTCGTACGCCGCACGGGCTTTTCGTATGGGAGCGGAATTCCTGACGGACGACCTGATCGACGAGCTTGCCCAAGAGGCGGTGGATAAGACCTCTATCTTATTTCAGGCGATCAAGCCAAAAGGCGGGGAAATGCCCGTTGTCATGGGTGCCGGTGGCTCTGGCATCTTATTGCACGAGGCGATCGGCCATGCTTTCGAGGCGGATTTCAACCGTAAGAACACCTCTATTTTCTCTGATCAACTGAACAAGAAAGTTTGCAACGAGCATATCAACGTGGTGGACGACGGCACGATTCCTTTCAACCGGGGCTCGGTCAATATCGATGACGAGGGTGTGGACGGACAAAAAACCTATATCGTACGGGAGGGAGTCTTGACCAGTTATCTGCACGATCGTATCAGCGCGAAACATTACGGCATCCCCTCTACGGGCAATGGCCGCCGGGAGTCTTTCCGTCAGATGCCTATCCCCCGTATGCGTGCCACTTATATGGAAGCGGGCAACGTGACGGAAGAGGAGATCATCTCTACCGTAAAGAAAGGTATCTATGCCGCCAACTTCACGAACGGGCAGGTACAGATCGGCGCAGGCGATTTTACCTTCTTCGTGAAGGATGGTTACTTGATCGAGAACGGCAAGCTTACCCAACCTATCAAGGATATCAATATCATCGGTAACGGCCCGAAAGCGTTGGCGGATATCACGATGGTGGGTAATAATTACAAAATGGATAACGGCACATGGACCTGCGGTAAGGATGGACAGTCTTGCCCGGTAACCTGCGGTATGCCGTCGGCCTTAGTCAGCAAACTTACAGTAGGAGGAGAAAACTAATATGATAACAAACGAAAATAAGAAATTGGCTCAATGGGCCATGGAATATGCCTTGAAGAATGGTTGCCAATCTTCACGTGTCACGCTTTACAATGGTTCCAGCAGTTCGTTTGAGATACGGGATATGAAAATAGACCGTCTGCAACAGGCGTCCGAGAACAGCATGGTGGTTCATTTGTTCGTGGACGGCCGTTACGGCTCCTACTCTACCAATCGCTTGGATAAGAAAGAGCTGGAGAAGTTCATCAAGGATGGTATCGCCGCCACTCGTTTCCTCGCCGAGGACAAGGCTCGCACGCTGCCGGACGCTTCCTTGTATTATAAAGGTGGGGCGGCGGACTTGCGATTGGTCGACCCGAATTTCGACTCCGTGCAACCGGACGACAAGGTAGCGTTGGCCATGAGCGTCTGTGAGGAAATCATGGGCAAGGACGACCGGATCATCTCCGCCAACGCTTCCTACAGCGACGAGAAGGACTTTAAGTACATGGTAGCCAGCAACGGTTTCGAAGGCGAGGCTTCTGGTTCCTCTTATGGCTTGGTGGGGAGTGTCAGCATCCGTGGGGAGGGTGACGCCCGTCCCGAGTCTTATTGGTACGACTCTTCCTTGTATTATGACGAGCTGGTGAAGACCGGTATCGGTACGAAAGCGCTGGAACGGGTGCTTCGAAAACTGGGACAGCGGAAAGTGGCGTCCGGTAAATATACCATGATCGTGGATAACATGAACTCCAGTCGTCTGCTTTCTCCAGTAATCGGAGCCATTTACGGTTCCTCCATCCAGCAAAAGAACTCTTTCTTGTTGGATAAGATCGACCAAAAGGTAGCGAGCGACAAGATGACCTTGATAGATGAGCCTCATTTGGTAAAGGCTTCCGGCGCACGTTATTTCGATAGCGAGGGTGTTGCCACGAAACGTCTTCCGGTATTCGAGCAGGGTATATTGAAAACGTATTATATCGATACGTATTCCGCCAACAAGATGGGCATGGAACAAACGATCGGCTCTCCCTCGATTCTTACCATGCGGAATGGTGATAAGGATCTGGACGGATTGATCGCCTCTATCGACAAAGGTATATTGGTGACCGGCTTCAACGGTGGAAACTGCAATAGCACGACTGGCGATTTCTCGTATGGCGTGGAAGGTTTCTTGATCGAGAGAGGCAAGCTATCCCAACCGATCTCCGAGATGAACGCCACGGGTAATATGCTCTCCCTATGGAGTAACCTAGCGGAAGTCGGAAACGACCCCCGCCTATCCTCCAGCTGGCGAATCCCTTCCTTGCTTTTCAATGGGGTTGATTTTAGCGGATTATAAATACAAGAAACAACATCCGGAAGAACAAGAATAAAAGAAGCCGGAACCGCTAAACACAGTTCCGGCTTCTTTGTTTTTCCTTACACCAAATTATAGATCGCTATAAAATGGCAAACCGTTCCCCCGAGAACGAATAAATGCCATGCGGAATGCATATATTTATATTTATCCAGAAAGAAGAAAATCGTTCCTAAGGAATAGAACAAGCCTCCTCCGATCAGCCAATATAAGACATACATCGAATCCGTACGCTGGAAAACATCGATCAAAGGTTTGAAAGCGATAATCACCACCCAGCTCATCAGCAGATAACAAACCGTTTTCAGATTATCCTTTTTCTTCATCCGACGGAAACTAAACCATACGCCGATAACCGCGGCCAGCCAAACCGTAATAAATAATCCCCAGCCCCAGAAACCCTCGTCGCGGAGAGCCACCAAGGTAAATGGCGTATAAGTACCCGCGATATGCAAATAAATAGCGCTATGATCCCAACGGCGCAACTGGCATTTTCGCTTGGGATCGGAAGCGGCGTGGTAAAAGGTAGATGTCACATACGAGGAAGTCATGCACAACGCATAAACGGCGAAACTACCGATCACCCACGGATCACCTGTACGAATCCCGGCGATCATCAAGACGACAATCGCCGTTAAGCCGAACAACATGCCCGCGCCATGCGTAAGCACATTCGCTACTTCCTCACCATGAGTCTGTCTTTGTTTTCTCATCCATCCGATCGCTACGACTACAAGGCGCTGGCCTTGAAACCGGCCTCCGATACGGCTGAAAGAATGGTCTCCGCCGGAAGATCGGTTGTTATAGTCAATGTTTTATCCGGGGATTTCAAGTCGATCGACCATGCGTCCTCTTTTACTAATTTATTCAACTTAGCACCGATAGCCGCCACGCATCCGCCACATTTAGCGTTTGTCTTAAATTTTAATGTTGCCATATCTCTACTTATTATTTAAAGTTTACTCCATTTCAACCGTAAGCTATTTAATACCACCGACACGGAACTGAAAGCCATCGCGGCGCTCGCCAACATCGGGTTCAGTAACAGTCCGTTCACCGGGAATAAGACACCCGCCGCCAATGGGATTCCGATCAAGTTATAGATAAATGCCCAGAATAAATTCTGGTGGATCGAGCGAACCGTACGTTTCGACAAGCGGATCGCATCCGGCAATAACATCAAATCCGAAGTAATCAACGTGACCATCGCCACATCCATGGCGATATCCGTTCCCTTACCCATCGCAATGCTCACATCCGCACGGGCTAAAGCTTGCGAGTCGTTGATACCATCCCCAACCATAGCCACTTTCCTTCCGGCGGCTTGCAAGGAACGGATATACTCCTCCTTATCGCTCGGCAAGACATCTGCCTTATAATGACGGATATCCAGCATGGCCGCAACGGTCTCGGCGGTCCGTTTTCCATCGCCGGTCAATAAATGAACCTCGATACCCATTTCTTTCAAGGCCTCTACCGCCTCTCCCGACGTAGGTTTCAACCGATCCGAAATAGCCATGACCGCAAGCAATTCCGATTCCCAACCGTAATAAACGATACTCTTGCCATCCTCTTCCCACCGGATGATTTCCCGCCCAGCCTCGGGCGGAACCATCGCCTTGAAGGTTTCCAAAAAGCCTTTGCTTCCTACCCAATACGTCACGCCATGTACCTGCATTTGGATACCACGCCCCGTTACGCTCTCGAAACTATCAGCGTCGATCTCCGCAGCCTCCGTTCCTTTCAACCATGAGAGGATAGCGGACGCCAAAGGATGCTCAGACTTCATCTCGGCGGTATAAAGGATATCCAGCATATCCCGGCTCGCCTCCGATATCCAGAAAGAGTCTGTCACCTCGGGCACGCCCTCGGTCAAGGTCCCGGTCTTATCCAGCACGACGGTATCCACCTTACAAAGGTTTTCCAAGGCAAAAGCGTCTTTGATCAATATATGATGCTCGGCGCCTTTACCCATCCCGACCATCAAGGCAGTTGGCGTAGCAAGTCCCAACGCGCAAGGGCAAGCGATCACCAATACCGATACCGCCGATAAGAGAGCGTACGAGAAGTACCCGCTTCCTCCTACTACCAGCCAGACGATAAAAGTGAGTATCGCCAATCCGACAACGATCGGTACAAATATACCACTTATTTTATCAACGATACGCTGCACGGGTGCCTTACTTCCTTGAGCGGCTTGTACCATCTGTACGATTTGCGATAATACGGTAGCGCTCCCCACCCCGGTCGCCTCCATCAAGAAAGCGCCCTTTTGGTTGATCGTCCCGGCCAAGACCCGGTCACCTTGTGATTTCACGACAGGGATCGGCTCGCCACTCAACATGCTCTCATCCACGGAAGAGGAACCTTGAGACACCGTGCCGTCCACCGGGATCTTCTCACCGGGACGGACACTGACAAGATCTCCCACCCGCAAGAACGAGATAGAGACCTCTTCCTCCTGTCCATCCCGCACACGACGGGCGGTTTTAGGCTGCAATCCCATCAAGCTCTTGATAGCGGAAGAAGTGCTGTTCTTCGCCCGCTCCTCCAGAAGTTTACCCAACAGAACGAACGCTATGATCACGCCGGATGCCTCATAATAAACATGCGGCTCCAATCCTTTCTCATACCAGAACCGCGGATATACGGTATTGAAGAAACTGAACAGGAAAGCGATCGAGGTACTCAACGCCACCAACGTATCCATATTGGCGCTACCGTGCAACGCATGGCGCACGCCGTTCACGTAGAACGACCGCCCGAACACGATCATAATCACCAAGGCCAGCACCATCATGATCCAGTTACCGCCGGGCGTATGCATAAACACCATTCCCAGCAGGGCCAGCGGAATGGAAAGTACCCACGCCCCGATCGTATTCCGGCGTAGCTTCCGGTAATGCTCTCGTGCCATCTCTTCCTGTACCGCCGTCGGATCCTCTACCTCCACGACCAAATCGTATCCGGCCTCCTGCACGGCCTCTCTCATTTTCTGAGGAGTAATCAAGGATGGATGGTATTTGACGGAAAGCGTATTCGCCGCGAAATTCACCGATGCCTCCTCCACGCCGGGAAGTCCCTTCACCGTATTCTCTACGTTATTGGCACATACGGCACAACTCATCTCGAGAACCGGTAGTATAATTGTCTCCAAATCTTTCATAGATCGTATCACCTGTTTAGTTATATATAAATGAATAACAAAGATACGATAAATATGATTGCAACCAGATTGCAAACTTTACGAAACAGTATTTACGTACGTTAAGAAACCTAGGAACTTAATAGATTTATTTGAGAAATATGACTATTATTTAACAGGGAAATACCCGACATTTGTAACGATTTTCAAACCAATTACTAAAACTTAATAACAATATGATTCTAGACTCACTTGAGAACTCTAAGCGGATCGAATGTATCCATCCGCTGTTTAAGCAGGCTTTTGACTATGTTAAGTCTACTGATTTTTCAAAAATGGAAGATGGTAAATACGATATAGCGGACGCTGGTTTCACGGTTAGCATCGCCAGCCTCTTCGGAAAGGAGAAGTCGGAAGCGGCCATCGAGACCCACAAGAAATTTATCGATATCCAATTCCCCTTATTGGGCGTAGAGAAAATCGGGTGGAAACCGGGAGATCAATTACTAGAGGAGTCCGTTCCATACAACGAGGAGCAAGATATCGCCTTTTATATCGACAAACCTACCGCCTATACGAAAATCTATCCCGGACAATTCGCCATTTATTTCCCGGAAGACGGGCACGCCCCGGGTATCGGCCAAGGGAATATCCGGAAGGTGGTTATCAAGATCCCGGTCCAATAGTATCGAATACCCTATCTGTTCCGCAAGAATAATCAGCTGAATACTTATATATTCTATATCGGATCTACTTCTATTCTACAAACCACGGCGTGGTCTTTGTAAACCACGCCATGATCTGTAAAGACCACGCCGTGGTTTATAGGATTCACGACGAGAATCAAGGAATAGATACAGATACGATTATCTTTATTCATAAGAAGATTTCCCTATTCAACCGTATATTCGCATATATGCGTTTGTAATACTTTATTCACCTCAAATCCACTTAAATCTCGTAAATTCTTGTTACCTTTGATGCCCGGTACAAAATAAAAGTAATACAAAGGAAGATGATTTCAGAAGAATTGAAGAACGACCTAAAGATAAAATGGGATCGGATGAGAGATGGTATGGCGAAGATGGATATGGATGCCTGTTTGCTTACCGTAGATGTAAATCTTTATTATACGACAGGACAAATCTATAGTGGTTATTTTTATTTGCCGGTAGACGGTGAGCCGTGGTTCCTAATCAAGCGACCGAACGGGCTTTCAGGACATCAAGTGGAATACATCCGTAAGCCGGAAGACATCCCACCCTTATTTGCGGAACGAGGGATTAAGATGCCCAAAAAGCTCTTGTTAGAGGCAGATGAGTTAACTTATAATGAATACATCCGTTTAGATAAGGTATTCCAACCGGAGGAGGCCGGTAACGCCACCGCTTTCATGCGAAACCTTCGCCGGGTAAAAACCCCTTGGGAGATCGGGCAATTCCGTATCGCCGCCCGCAAGCACGAGGCTACTTATAGCGAGATCCCGGAATGTTTCCGTCCCGGTATGACAGACTTGGAGTTCCAGTACGAGATCGAGAAACGTATGCGCAAGAACGGCTCGATCGGTCTTTTCCGTGCTTTCGGAGCCAATATGGATATCTATATGGGTAGTATTCTCGCCGGGGAAAACGCCGAGACCCCATCCCCTTTTGATTTCGCCTTGGGTGGAGGCGGCATAGACGCTTCTTGTCCGCTAGGCGCTAACGGTACGTTATTAAAAGAAGGCACCGCTATCATGGTGGATATGGCCGGCAATTATACGGCTTATATGACGGACATGACCCGTGTCTTCTCCGTAGGGCGCCTGACGGAGGAAGCTTATCGGGCGCATCAAGTGGCCCTTACGATACAGCAGGAGGTAGAAAACGCTACCCGCCCGGGAACCGCTTGTTCGGATTTATATAATATAGCGGCGAATATCGCTAAGAAAGAAGGTCTTTCGGCTAACTTTATGGGAACCGAGCAACAGGCTAAATTCGTAGGACATGGCATCGGTATACAGATCAATGAGCTACCTGTGCTTACCCCTCGCTCGAAAGAGGAGCTTTTACCGAATATGGTGTTCGCCTTGGAGCCCAAATTCGTGATCCCGGGTGTCGGTGCCGTGGGTATCGAGAACAGTTTCCTTGTAACGGAGACGGGCGTGGAGAAGTTGACACGGTTCAACGAGGAGATCATCCCACTTGGAAATTAGGATTTAATAGAAGAATTTGTTATACATTATTAAATTAAAGCACATGAAAAAAACATTAGCTTTTCTACTTTTGCTGGCTATTATCATTATGCCGGCCAATGCCGTGGAAAAGGAGAACGTGAAGCCTGTCAAGAACGTGATTCTCTTAATCCCGGACGGAACCTCATTGGCGACTATCTCTATCACCCGTTGGTTACAATGGTACCAAGATCCCAGCAAACCGAAATTGAACATCGACCCGTATTTGTGCGGAACGGTGCGTACGCATTCTTCTAACGCCCCTATCGGCGACTCCGCTCCTACTACATCATGCTACATGACCGGACAGCCGAGCCGTACGGGTTATGTATCCACTTACCCGGAGAACGACGGTGATAACGATATCTACCCGACCGACCCGGCCCGTGCCTTCCAACCGCTTACCACCGTATTGGAGGCTGGCAAGATGTTGCAGGGCAAAGCTACAGGATTGGTTTTCACTTGCGAATTCCCGCACGCTACCCCGGCGGACTGCTCCGCTCATAGCTACAATCGTGGTAAATACGACTGGATCGCTCCGCAGATGGTTCATAATGATATCGATGTCGTTATCGGTGGTGGAGTTTCTATCCTTACAAAGGATATGGAAGATTATCTATTGGCGAACGGATACAATGTTTATAAAAATGACTTGAAAGGTATGCGTGCCGATAATAATCAGAAGATGTGGGCTTTATATGGCAACAAGGAAATGGCTTACGATATCGACCGCAATCCGGAAGAGCAACCTTCTATCGAGGAAATGACTCGTAAGGCGATCGACAAATTATCCAAGAACCCGAATGGTTTCTTCTTAATGGTAGAAGGCAGTAAGGTAGACTGGGCCGCTCATGGCAATGACCCGGTAGGTATGGCTACCGATTTCTTGGCATTCGATCGTGCCTGCGGTGCCGCATTGGAGTTCGCACGCAATAACGGCGAGACTGCCGTTGTCATCGTACCCGACCACGGAAACAGCGGTATCAGCTTAGGTAGAAGAGATTGTAAAGGTTACGATAAATTGACGAAAGACCAATTGTTCCACCAATTCTCCCTGTATAAATTGACCGCCGAGGGTTTCGCCAACAAGGTAAACAGCGTTCCTAACTCAGAAGTGCAAAACGTATTCCGCACCTACGCCGGCTTCGAGCTGACTCCGGAAGAGATGAACGCGTTAAACAATTGCAAGGATTATAAGAATAGCCCGATACCGGAAGACCAACGCAAACCGGAAGATAATTCCTCCATGTACAGTGGCTCGTTAACCGGATTGATGGCGCATATCATCACTTCCCGCACTTGCTTCGGTTTCACGACCGGCGGCCATACGGGCGAGGAAGTATTCCTAGCCGCTTACCATCCGCAAGGAACCTTACCCCTAGGTATGAATACGAACATCGAGCTGAATGAGTACTTATGCAATTTGTTCGGATTGACACACGGAAACTTGGAAGATCTTACAAGCAAGAACTTCGCACGCCACACGGACGTATTCGAGGATTACACTTGCGAGATCGTCCCTGCCGCCGACGAGAAAGGTTCTCCAACCTTGATCGTTAAGAACAAGAAAGATAAGAAAAAACAGCTAACGATCACCCCGTTCTCCAATATCGTGAAGTCCGGGAAGAAAGGCCAAGATGAGATACGGTTAAACTCTGTCGTCGTTTATGTCGATAAAAATAACACGTTCTATCTTCCGGCAAGTCTAGTTGATTTCTTAAAATAAAATATAAAGCGGAGGCCCTTCGGTCTCCGCTTTTTTTATACATTCGCGTACATAAGACAGAATATACACAACCTATGAAAAGTAAAAGTTTAGTTTCTATCGATCAATGTTCCAAAGAGGACATTCTTCGTATTCTGGATAACGCAAGGAAGTTTGAGGAGAATCCGAACCGGAAATTACTGGAAGGCAAAGTCGCCGCCACCCTGTTCTTCGAGCCCTCTACACGTACGAGACTGAGTTTCGAGACAGCCGTAAACCGTTTAGGTGGACGGGTGATCGGTTTCTCGGACGCTTCCACGACTAGTTCCTCCAAGGGCGAGACCTTGAAAGATACGATCTTGATGGTAAGCAATTACGTGGACTTGATCATTATGAGACATCATCTGGAAGGAGCCGCCCGCTATGCTTCTGAGGTGACGGATGTCCCTATCATCAACGCTGGTGACGGGGCAAACCAACATCCCTCGCAAACCATGCTGGACCTGTATTCCATCCGCAAGACACAAGGCAAACTGGATAACCTCACCATCACGATGGTCGGCGATTTGAAGTATGGCCGTACGGTTCACTCCTTGATCGTGGGAATGTCTCACTTCCATCCGACCTTCCACTTCGTCGCACCGAACGAGCTACGCATGCCGGACGAGCAAAAGAACTTCTGCGACAAGCACGGACTCAAATACGAGGAGCATACCGATTTCACGGAAGATATCATCAACCAGACGGATATCCTTTATATGACCCGTGTACAACGTGAGCGTTTCACAGACTTGGAAGAGTACGAGCGGGTAAAGAACGTGTATATCCTGCGTAACGACATGCTGAGAAACAGCCGTGAGAACCTGCGTATCTTACATCCGCTACCCCGTGTGAACGAGATCGCTTACGATGTAGATGACAATCCAAAGGCTTATTACATCCAGCAGGCACGCAACGGGCTGTTCGCACGCCAAGCTATCATTTGCGAAGTTTTAGGTATATCTATCGACGAATAAAAACGAAGTTTTATGTCAGCAGAAAAGAAAAAAGAGTTGCAGGTAGCCGCTTTAGAGAACGGTACCGCCATAGACCATATTCCTCCCAGCCAATTATTCAAGGTAGCCTCTTTACTGGGACTGGAGAAAATGAACAATACGATCACGATCGGCAATAATTTCCATAGCAACAAGATGGGATGCAAGGGTATGATCAAGATCGCCGACAAGTTTTTCGAGGAGGACGAGATCAACCGTATCGCCATGATCGCCCCGAATATTATATTGAACATTATCCGTGATTATGAGGTTGTAGAGAAGAAGACGGTTACTTTACCCGACGAGCTGATTGGCTTGGTCAAATGTAACAATCCGAAATGTATCACCAATAATGAGCCGATGCTTTCCCGCTTCCACGTGATCGACAAGGAAAAGGGAACCATTAAATGTCATTATTGCGAACGTAAGATTAATAAAGAAGACATTATCATTAAATAATTGAAAGTTGAGAATTGAGAATTAGCTTTACGGAATCTTTAATTCTCAATTCTCAACTTTCAATTATAAAAACGCAGTTTTTATTATGAAGCATGATTGGAAACCGGGAACCATGATCTATCCATTGCCTGCCGTAATGGTGAGTTGTGGGAATGAGCCTTCCGAGTACAATATAATAACAGTCGCATGGGTCGGTACGATTTGTACGAATCCGGCGATGTGCTATATATCCGTACGTCCGGAACGATTCTCTTATCCGATCTTGAAGAAGAATATGGAGTTCGTCATCAACTTGACGAATCGTGAGCTGGCCTACGCCACGGATTGGTGCGGGGTAAACTCAGGGAAAGACCATCATAAATTCGAGGAGATGAAGCTCACTCCCGGAAAAGCGACCGTCGTTAACGCCCCTACGATAGACGAGTCTCCGCTTTGTATCGAATGCCGGGTAAAAGAGGTAATCGCTCTCGGAAGTCATGATATGTTTATCGCTGATGTCGTAAACGTACAGGCCGACGACCGATATCTAGACCCAGAGACAGGGGCTTTTGATATGCAGAAAGCGGATCTTTTAGCTTACTCGCATGGTAAGTATTACGGGTTAGGTGAATTTGTCGGTAAATTCGGCTGGTCCGTGAAAAAGAAAAAATAACGGTATGAAAAAAGTCTACCTTATAGGAGCGTTGCTATCTTTCGGTCTGTTAGCAGAAGCCCAGAGCTTCATGCGTTTCGAGGACAAGGCATTCAACTTTGGAGCCAAAGTGGGATTCAACGCTACTTTCCCAGTCATAAACTCCCTTTCCATCAATGGGAAGGAAGCGGAGAATATAGACATCGAATATAAGGTAGGTTATCTGGCCGCGGTCTTTTGCCGGGTCAATATCGAACGGTTCTTCCTCCAGCCAAGTTTCTCATGGCATCGCTCTGAGGGAAATATCCGTTTTTCCATACCTCAAAGTTTGCCGGAAAATAATATGATGTCCAATACATCGGCAACTACCGACCTCTTGATGATGAAAACCAGTTCCTTAGAGGTTCCCATAATGGTAGGCTATAACCTAGTGAAGAAAGGGCCTTACGGACTTAGCCTTATGGTCGGCCCCAAATTAAAATACAACTATAAGATCGCCTATACGGTAGAGTCTTCCACCACGCATGTAGAATACGTGAATGACAACACCCCGTTCGGAGTCAATATCGCTACGGGTGTAGGGGTTAGCATCGGACGGCTATTCTTCGACTTTGTCTATGAGTTCGGATTGAATCAAGTGGAATCCGATTTCGAGAAAGTCAACAACCCGGTTCCCGAGATTAATTATGATATCAATATTGACAAGCGAACGAACGTGATGAGTATCTCACTCGGCGTACTCTTCTAAAAAGACATTTTACCCATTTTTCAAGTACTTGACCAAAACCTTATCGATCCGGGCGCCATCCATATCTACGATCTCGAACTCAAAGTCCAGCCACTTTAATTTCTCACCCGTCTTCGGTACACGTTCCAATATCTCTAGGATCAAGCCGCTCAAGGTATTATAATCATGCTCGGCATACAAATCCTCCATGTCGAAATATTCCAAGAAATCATAGAAAGAATATTGGCCGTCCACCAACCAAGTACCATCCTCACGTTGTATGATCTCGGACTCCTCTCCGACTTCCGGTACTTGCCCGATTAAGCCTTCCATAATATCCTTCAAGGTTACGATACCTTGGATACCTCCGAACTCATCCGTAACGAGTCCATATTTCACGTGTGTCTGCTTGAAAGATTCCAAGGCGTTATATACGCTCTGGTTCTCGGGAACGAACTGTGCCGGGCGGAGTACTTGGTTGATCGAGAAATCCGGTTGGTCGATCCTTCCGAACAAATCTTTCAGATAAACGACCCCTACTATATTATCGAACTTCTCCGAAGCCACGGGATATATATTAAATAAGTTCTCCTCCACTTTCTCCCGAATCTTCTCCGTACTATCCGTCACATCCAGCCAAACCAGCTCGCTACGATGCGTCATGATAGAACCCACGTTACGGTCTCCCAGATTAAAGACCCGCTCTACGATGTCCTGCTCTACCTCTTGCACCTCGCCACCGTCGAAGCCCTCTTTCACGATCGCCTTGATTTCTTCCTCTGTTACCCTATTTTCCTCTTTCGTATCCACGCCCGTCATCTTCACAGCCAACGCCGTACTCTTTGAAAGTAGCCAAACAAAAGGAGAAGATATCAAGGAAAGAAAATTCATGGGTTTAGCAACTAACATAGAGACCTTCTCGGCACACCCCATGCCGATCCGCTTCGGTACCAACTCTCCGAATATAAGTGTAAGATACGTCACGATAATAACGATCGTCGTTTTAGCGATCCCCAACGCATACGGTTCTAGGGCCGGTATTTGCGCTATTATAACAGCGAAATTATGAGCTAACGCCTCGCCAGAGTACAAACCGGTCAAGATACCGATCAAGGTAATTCCGATCTGGATGGTTGAGAGAAACTTATCCGGCTCATTTGCCAGCTTCAAAGCAGTGCCCGCAGATTTATTACCACGTTTCGCTTCGGTTTCCAACCTAGCCTTCCGGGCCGAGACCAAAGCGATTTCCGACATCGCAAGAATTCCATTCAGTAAGATAAGGCCAATAATAATGACTATTTCCATTAATTAATTTATAGTTTGATTATGCTGCGAAGATATATAAATACTTTAATATATAAAACAAGACACCTAAGTGTCTGCGCTTACATTTAACTAAAAAACCTTACGAATCCCTTGCGGTTTCAAAAGAAAGGCGTACTTTTGCATGACAAATACAAAGTGTGATTAGAAATGCTCGATAAAATTAAGGCTCTGCTTCATGAAGTAGAGAATATGAAAGTGGCAAATGCCGAGGAACTAGAAGCTTTACGTATAAAGTATCTCAGCAAAAAAGGCGAGATATCGGCGTTGATGAATGATTTCCGTAATGTGGCGGCTGATCAAAAACGTGAGGTTGGTAAATACTTGAACGAACTGAAGGAAACAACCCAGAGCAAGATCAACGAATTAAAAGAAAGCTTTGAGAATGTACAGACCGCAAACGATGATATTGATTTGACTCGTACGGCTTACCCGATCGAACTAGGCACTCGTCATCCTCTATCACTTGTAAAGAAAGAAATTTGCGATATATTCGGACGGTTAGGATTCAGCATCGCTGAGGGACCGGAAATCGAGGACGACTGGCATGTCTTCTCTTCCTTGAATTTCGCCGAGGACCATCCTGCCCGCGATATGCAAGATACGTTCTTTATCCAGCATAACCCGGATGTATTGCTTCGCACACATACTTCTTCCGTACAGACCCGAGTAATGGAAAAGCAAGAACCGCCTATCCGTATCATCTGTCCGGGACGTGTATATCGTAATGAGGCTATCTCCTATCGTGCTCACTGTTTCTTCCATCAAGTAGAAGCGTTATATGTAGATAAGAACGTCTCATTCGCCGACTTGAAACAAGCCTTGTTGTTCTTCGCCAAGGAAATGTTCAGTCCGGATACAAAAATTCGCTTGCGTCCTTCTTACTTCCCGTTCACGGAGCCATCCGCCGAGATGGACATCTCCTGCAACATTTGTGGAGGTAAGGGTTGCCCCTTCTGTAAAGGAACCGGTTGGGTAGAGATCCTCGGTTGCGGTATGGTAGACCCGAACGTGCTTGAGAACTGCGGTATCGATAGCAAGGTTTATTCAGGCTACGCATTGGGAATGGGTATCGAGCGTATTACCAATTTGAAATACCAAGTAAAAGACTTACGCATGTTCTCGGAAAACGATGTTCGTTTCTTGAGACAGTTTGAGTCGGCCAATTAAATTGAAAACCTAAATCATTTACCATCTCCCCGGGCCTTAACCTAGCCCGGGGGAAACACACTAGGTTAATTATGATAAAGGTTTTTCTTTTAATAATAGGAGGAGCTATCGGATCTGCGCTACGGTTCGGAGTTTCCACGTGGGTGCAACGATCGATGCTTTACTCCTTTCCTTTTGGTATCTTGTCGGTCAATGTGATCGGCTCCTTTTTAATCGGCTTCTGCTGGAGTATAGCGGAAGCCTATAATTTTTCTATCAATACAAGAGCTTTCCTATTCACTGGTCTTTTCGGTGGTTTCACGACTTTCTCTTCTTTCGCTCTCGACACGATGGTACTTATGCGTACCGGAGAATACAAGATGGCACTACTCAATGTACTTGCCAGTAATATCCTTGGTTTGATAGCGGTCTTCCTTGGGATCATACTTGGGAAGAATATCATTGCAATGATCAAGTAAATAAAAAAACACGGCACAAGTCAGTCATGACAAGGCCGTGTTATATCGAATAAAGCTGTTTCCAAATTATCTATTTACTAACCTCAAGAATACTTTCTTAGAAAAATAAGAAGGTAAAAACAGAATAAAGAAATACAGATACGAAGCCATCGGGGAGTATCCGAGAACCGTTTTATAAACACTTATATTATACTTCATAAGAGCCCCCTTATTCCTTGAGATCGAATTTGAGTGAATCCGGTAAATCGCCAACGGCTCTTTCAAGCCGTAAGCGACCTCACAACGCCTGAGTATGGTAAGCCATAATCCCCAATCTTGCCGCTTACGTAATTCCGGCATAAATACTTTTCCCACTTTCTCCGTATCATAAACTGCGGTCAGACAGCCAATTCTATTATCACACCGCATAGAAAAATAGGTCTCTCTTCTTTTTCCGATAACAATGCTGGAAATCTTGCCACTCTCGTCGCAAGTCATATACGAGGTATAAGATAAGGCACAATCCTTCTCTCGCATAAAAGCCAACTGTTTCTCCAGCTTCTCCGGACGCCATCGATCATCACTATCGCAAAAAGCGATAAATCGTCCTTTGGCCTCCGAGATAGAGCGATTCCGGCAAACACCCGCCCCACAATTCTTTTCTAACCGGAACAACTTAATACGGGAATCCCTTTGAATATACCGCTCTATGATCTCAACAGAACGATCCGTAGAGCAATCGTCGGTAATCAACAGTTCCCAATTAAGATAAGTCTGAGAAAGAATCGACTCAATGGTTTCCGCTATAAAAGACGAAGAATTATAAGAAGGAGTAATAATGGAGACCAAACCGAAATTATCCATAACTATTTTCCGATGCATTCATAGGTAAAGCCTAGCTCACCCAATTCCTTCGCGTCATAGATATTGCGACCATCCAGCAGCAAAGGTTGCCTCATTACTTTCTTGATCACGGCCCAACTTGGCAAGCGAAACTGTTTCCACTCGGTCAACAACAACAATGCGTCTGCATCGATTACCGCCTCATACATATCCTTCGCGTAAACAACCCGATCAGCAACTCTACGTTTGCACTCGCCTATCGCCACAGGATCAAACACCTTGACCACGGCACCCGCTTTCCGTAAAAGATCAATCATCACCAAAGAGGTAGCCTCACGCATATCATCCGTCTCCGGCTTGAAAGACAAGCCCCAGAGAGCGATCGTTCTCCCCTCCAAAGAGTCAAAATGTTTTCTAAGCTTCGTATAAAGGATCGTCTTCTGACGTTCATTCACCTCCTCCACGGCCTTTAGCACTCCCATCGGATAACCATTCTTTTCCGCCGTCTTGATAAGAGCCTTCACGTCTTTAGGGAAACAACTACCTCCATAGCCACATCCCGGATACAGGAATTTATTACCGATTCGACTGTCCGAACCGATCCCCTTCCGGACCATATTCACGTCAGCGCCAACCAACTCGCAAAGATTCGCTATATCATTCATGAACGAGATACGAGTAGCCAACATGGAATTAGCCGCGTACTTAATCATCTCCGCCGAGGGAATATCCGTAAAGATCACCCGGAAATTATTCAGGAGAAACGGACGATAGAGCTTGCTCATCATCTCCTTCGCCCTCTCCGACTCCACACCGACCACTACCCGGTCCGGACTCATGAAATCCTTGATGGCCGCACCCTCCTTCAAGAACTCCGGATTCGAGGCCACATCAAAGGGGATATCCATCCCACGTTTACTCAACTCCTCTTGAATCGTAGCCTTTACCTTCCGTGCCGTACCCACGGGAACCGTACTCTTGGTTACCAATACCGTATATTTCTTAATATATTGGCCAAACGTACGAGCCACCTCCAACACATAACGCAGGTCGGCGCTACCATCCTCGTCCGGTGGCGTACCCACGGCGCTAAAAACGATATCCACGTTATCCAGACAAGAGGCCAGATCCGTCGTAAAATGAAGTCTACCTTCCTTGGAATTACGCAATACCATCTCTTCCAACCCCGGCTCATAAATCGGGATATTCCCCTCCAACAAGCCATTTATTTTCTCCCGGTTGACATCCGCGCAAGTGACATCAACCCCCATCTCGGCAAAACAAGTCCCGGACACCAGGCCTACGTAGCCGGTGCCGATAATTGCGATATTCATAAGTTATAAGATTATATATTTCAGGAAATCTATAGAGAAGTAGTCAAGTTTTGGTATACGTATATTACGCATATCAAGCCAAATGATATGCGATATTCAATTTTTTAAACTATTTACGGCAAAGAAGACAAGGATAGCCTCATGCTTTTCCCTCTATCAACGAAAGCAAGGTATTCAAATAATTATCAACAGAATCCATCAAGGGAAGAATCTCATTGGCATCGATCACAATCCAATCATCATAATCCCCACTTTGTCTCAACTCAAATAGTTTACTATAAAAACGTCCCAAGTCTTTACTGATTATTCCTGTACTTACAAAATGAAGACCTAATAAACGAATCACTCCTGAATGCGTAGAAGCCTGAAAGCCATTTTTAATTAACAGTGCCGTGGTCATATAATAACAAGCATAATACATTCTATTAGCGGCCGCATGCCAATAACCACACTCTACGATCCCTTTGGTTTCCTCCCAAGTATCAAAAGCTCTAGCCTTTCTTGCTATAACAAGGGCTTCCCGTTCTTCATCTGTTAGATTCATAGTTCTATACCATCTAATTCCACATTCTTGAAAAAAGGAGTACCTTTACGTTTCATCCATTCAGTAAAGGTATATAACTTAGTGCTAAAATATTCGCCAAATTGCCATCCTAGGTCGATTAAAGGATAGGCATAGGTATCAAAATCCGCAGAGGTTATCTTTTCCTTGTCCAACAATATTAGAATATCCCAATCCGATTCATCATGGACATCTCCACGGGCTTGCGAACCAAACAAAAAAACCTTTGTTCCAGCTGGCATCACTTGCTTTATCAAAGCCCTAAGAGAATATAATATATCGTCCTTCCTCATTGTTGTACAAAATAAACATATTATCATACGATCGATCATATTGATTTACAGCCATCGCACGATAGTTACCACCACAAATATACTTACTTTTAGCTAGGCCACAAATATTCTTCTTGATTTTTATCGTATAAGACACCTTGCCTACATAGCCGGTACCGACAATGGCATTATATACAACCCCCGTTTTCCAGTACGAGGCGAATCAAAGCATAGGTACTTTCCAGAAGGGGATACTCTGGGATGTAAATCGCAAGCTATATGGCATTTAAAATCTTTCGTTTGAAACTCTTTGGGAGAATAGATACTTAGCAACAAATCCGCACTTTGAGTATTGATATCAGCCTTATAGATTTTTGCCATCCTATATTTATCCGGATAAGTATCCGCCACAAAAGACGTATCCGAGATAAAGGACTGATGACCATCCGAATTCAACACATCCCCTACTATTATTTGATAATGATCTACATCTTTCATGTCATACAATACATGACAACTGTTACCATTTATAATGCAAGACGCTATCAATTGATTCCTGTTATTCCATACATAATGAGAACCGGACTCTTGAGTAGGTAAGGTAATAAGTCGCCGATCACGCAAATCATAAACCATGATCTTGGTATGCCGCCTCATATAATCCCCATCGGTTGGTATTTTTCGGTATAAGAAAGAAAGATACCGACCGTCTTTCGAGAACTCCGAATGGGTTACAAAATGCATATAGCCCTGCCTATAGGATTCATCTTCCATCTGTGCCAATTCAGACAAAGAGATAAGCAACTCTGAAGTATTCTCCTTTAAATCCACCAAGAACAAACCGCTATCTTTAGGTGCCGGATCATCCAATTTCCCTCCATCCCGATAAGGATAACCATACCCGGGCATACAACGCTCCAAGCGCTCATAACTAAAAGAAGAAGCCAAAGATCTTTGCTCATCTTGATAGACCGCATCAATCGGGCAGTCTATTACTTGGTATTCCCCTGTCGATAAATCATGAATCTTAGACACAAGCCGATTCGCTATCGCCGTATTATAAATCATCCGGTTCTTATCCAACCATTGCAGCCTGCATCCTTTATGATAATTCCATGCGTAAGAGGTATCCACCCTATGAAAGTCCTTTATAGAGCCTTGTTCCAAATCAAAATATCCGACATCCAGTCCATCAGACGGTAAAGGCATACGTAAATCCAACCTATTTTGATTCGCCAATAGCTTGGTCTCATCAAAAGAAAAAGGCGTGACATCGTGAAATCCGAAAAAGAAGCCTTCCCGGTATTGATAGGGAGAGGCGAAATACTCCTTCTTCCTTGGCAGCAAATCAAATATGCCTTGATACATATTCCGCACGAACTGCTTTAAGGCTGGATTTTTACGGACGAGGTTATAGATGGTAGATTCTAGTTTATTCATAAATCAACATGATTATTTTTTCAATTCAGAGACAACTGCCTTAAACTTCCCTGCTTTTGTACGGGGAATCTCATCCACATACTCAAATTTTACCTTTATGGTAGGGCTTATCCATTGAGATATATTTACCAACAATTTCTTCTCCGTAGCCACACTATAGGAATTCCTTCTCACAATACGTAAAATCATTTCACCAAATACTTTTTGGACTACTTGACACTCCTTCACCTCCGACGTATCTTTGAAAATATAATCCAGACGCTGAATGTGAAGCCCCTCTGGTGTAACTATATAGTCTTCATTGCGACCAACAATATCTTCTATAATTTGGCTATGTAATCCACATCCACATTCCCGGTCGGAGAACACTGCCGTATCCCCATTTTGATAACGAATAAAAGGCATACCAAGATTAGCGAACCCGGTAGCCAAAATCTCACCCTGCATCCCACTCTCTGTAGGAACAGCTTGATCCAATTCCATATGACCAATCTCGAAATCCTCGTGATAAACCGAGTGGATACAATGGGTAGCGATAGCGGCTTGCTCAGAAAAACTATACAACTCATGGATTTGGACACCTTTAAAAACAGCCTGTAAGATATTTTTCTGATTCTCGTATAACTTCTCGGCACCCGTGAATATGTGTTTAGGAGGAAAATCCAAAGCCATACCCACATTCATCAACTCATTCGCAAATGTGGTCATAATAGATGGATAGCCTATGAACATCTCTATACGTTTCAGATTAATCCAATTTACGATATCCCGAATCTTCTGTTCATTCAACTGATGCATATTTATGAAATAACGGTTCAAGGCTCTATCATATCTCCAAAAGGGAGGTCTCGAAGTTGAAATAGGAACAATAGGACGACCGGAGAAATTTATACAAGCTTTTCCGAGATCAAAGCCAAATCTATTTTTATATCTTTGGTCTACCGCCCAATAATAGGCTGCACTATATTTAGTCCAATAGAAGTCCAACGCTTTTCCCGTTGAGCCACTAGTATTAAATAGAATAAGATCTTTTTGAGGAATATTATTGGCAACCAAGCCAAGCCAATTCTCTCGAATTTCCTCTTTCGTCAGAATCGGGAACTTTTGCAAGTCTCCTAATTGTTTAAAATCAGAAGGAGATAAACCAGCATTAGCATATTTCTTTCGATAATAAGGACAGTGATTATAGGCCTGTTCCAATATCTTAAAAATATGTTCTTCTTTGTAAGAACGAATCTGTTCTTTTGACCAACCCTGGGTTGAGTTCAAGAAATCCAAGATCTTATAAAAGTCATCGTTGAAACGCTGTCTCTTTAGTTTGTAGCCGTGAAGAGAGACTGCGATATTTTGAAGCCAATAAGGGAGGGAAGAGTAAATAGATATAGTGTTCATTTGTCATTTGTCTTTTGATAATTAGGTAACTCGATATACCCCTTCCAGCCAAAATAAGGAACAAAATCAAAATGCTCCTTCTCTCTCAGTTCATCCAAGCTACCCCTCCAATCTTTAATATCACTAACTATATTTATAGTTTGTGGGTCAATTTCAGATATAGGCATTTCATGCTTTGAGAAAGCCTCATATACCACAGGTAATTTTCTCCAGTCAAAACCCATCAATGTCGTAGCCACAGTATCTACACTAGCGGGATCCTCTCCCGATATATAGACACCACATTCCTTTGGATCTCCTTGCATCGGACCAGCTCCTTCCATGGCAATAACACCATCTATAACTGAATAATAACGTTTTTTTGTTTTCCGAAACGTACCATCCGGATTCCCATATATCAGACAACGATTCAAATCCAGCGTCATTCGCCAAGTGGTATCATTCCCATACCAGTTCCCACTCCGGATTGTATTGTGCGTAGCGCCAAATACCTTCTCCCCCTCTGCACGAAGTATTTGAGCCATCTTAATTCCTATAAATGGAATATTGATTATTATCCTTTTTACGAACTTGGATCCCCATGTCTCGAACTGTCGTTTAAATGATGTATCAGGATAATCATCACCTCCATGTTTAGGAGATCCCCATGTGTGATGGGGCAAATAATTCTTATCAGCCGTTATCCCCACAAAATTCTTAATGCTTAAAGTAACACCTGTTTTTTTATGTGTTTTCATCTTCGGCAAAGAAATCACCACATCTGCCATAATAGGAGTAGCGCAAAGTAAATACTCTTGTATTGTTCCCTGATGATGTTTATTCAACTCCTCATAATTGGAGTCTGCTCCAAAATAATTACCTTCTCCCTTATGCCCATAAAACAAACTGTTCTTTTCTAAATTAAAAAGAACTGTTCCATTTGGGTCACCGGCCAATTTCTTTTTATGCGTGATAATCCCTTTCTCACTTGTCCACTCTTCATTCCGCAAATCAATTATTCGTACCGGCACTCCATACTTAGAGGTACAATCCGAAGCTATTTTTGTTAAGCCTATTTTTTTATCAATCTGCTCAAAAGAGGAATCGGTTTGAGGAGCGTCACAAATATAGACTTCTCCCTTTCCTCCTAATTTCTCACATACATAATTCGCTACATACCGAATCAACTCCGGAGATGTAACAACACATTTCCATTCATTTTTATCCGTTTCTTTTCCCTCTTTCACCAAATTTGGCTTCAATACCACCCGATCTCCCGGACGGATATCCATGAAATCAAGATAAGGAAATTGTTCATTTACATATACGTTCATATTCATTACGAATTAATATTCATCTACACAAGGATTGATACAATTGATTGTAACGATTCCCCATAACGGATACATCATATTTTTCACTCCGTTGTTTACATTTTTCAGAAACACTTTTATAGAATAATTGATCTTCCATCAACAGCCTTATTTTAGCCGCTAAATCTTTCTCATTATGAGGCTCAAAAAGAAGTCCTGCACCTTCTACTATATTCGACAGACCTTCCACATCCGAAGCGATAACAGGTTTTCCCGCAGCCATACCTTCTACTGCCGCTAAACCAAAACCTTCAAAATTGGATGACATAACAACAATATCTGATGCCTTCAAGATAGAAATAGCATCCTCCCTTACACTCAAAAATAAAATTCGTTTCGATAGATTGTAATATTGAGCAAGTTTTTGATACTCATCTAACAAGGGGCCATCTCCGACAAACAGAACATAAAAATCATCTGGTAAAAGAGCTAAAGCCTTTATAAGAGTCTTTTGATCTTTTTGTGGATAAAACCGACCTATTTGGACTATCAATTTTGCTTGAGAGGAAAGATTCAATTGTTCTCGGCCAATAATCTCACATTGCCGAATATTTTTTACATTAACACCATTGTTAATCACAAAAAACTGATACTTATTCCCTAGATACGATTTAAAAAATAGAGAAACTCCCTCTGAAATAGCAACAATTGCATCATATTTAGAATAAATAAATCTCTCTATAGGCTTCAATATCTTAAAAGACTGCCTATTGTTAAACGTACTATGTTCTGTCAATACCAATTTACAAGAAGCTGAAGAGAAATACTTTGCTAATGCCACCCAATAAAGAGCGGGAAACAGATGCACATGAACAATATCAAACTCTTTAATTATCTTTCTTAATTGAAAAAAGAATTTAGGATTATATAAAGAGTACCTTCTATTCTCTAAATAAATAACCTCACATCCCAACTTCTTTAAATCCTTTTCGTAAGAAGGAGACATTATAGACAAAGAAACAACCGTCACTAAGTTACCATGAGTAATTTGATAATCTACTAAATCTTTTACGATCTTTGCGGCACCATTTCCCCGCCACAATTGAGGGATAACATGAAGGATTCTCATTTTTAATTTTCTCTTTCTAGTTTAGCATACAAATCCATATAGCACTTCACGATAACAGGTAATTTAAATCGCTCAATATTTTCAAGTCCTCTCTTGATGAGATCATCACGATAATGATGATTTTTAATAAGTTTCATGACTCCATTCCTTATACTCTCTATACTATATGGATCCACCAACAAAGCAGCATCACCTGCTATTTCTTTCATAGGTTCCAAATCGGAAGTGAACACCACTCTCCCGACTGCTTGCCCTTCTATAATAGGCATTCCAAAGCCCTCATATAATGAAGGAAAAGAAACTATGTCACAATTCATATATTCATCTAATATTTCTTGATTAGACAAATCACACTTATAGACATATCTAATAGAATAAAAACGAAGCATATCCTCTATATCTTTTCTATATTTTCCCACAATATGCAATTCACAATTAATTCCTTTTAATGCAGGTATCAATCGTTCTAGATTTTTATTTTCAGCAGTTCCTATATGTAGAATAATCGGACAACCCTCATTAAATAGTTTAAATTTATAGTTATAATTTGTATCTAATGGATTATATATGATATGTATCTTATCTTTAAAACGAGGAAAATACGAAATAAGCTTCTCTCTCACCTCATTTGATATGCAAGTCACGTACGAAGCCTTTCTCATGGGAAGATAAAACCAAAGCCATTTAAAGATCATTTTTTTCAGCCCATGTTCAAAATCAAGAAATCTCGTATCATGAATGGTTAATACGACCTTTCCCTTACATAAAAGGATCGCATAATGCGTATCTCCCGTCAAATGAGTAATGCTATTACATAATCTTTTTACATAAAGAATGTTACGCAATAAATTACTAACACAAACTCTCGCATAGGGTAAGAAAATATTCTTAACAAGGACATTCTCCTTACGCAATCCGCTTTCCACAGTATTGAACACATGTTCTATACTATAATTTAAACCGGATTTTCTATAAACAAAAAATACATCTTTCATTAAAAACAAAATTGATAGGGAATAAATGGATTATAGCGACCGACTGAGTAATAATCAATACCTTTATAAAGCATACCAATAAAATAAACAAAGATCATTATTAGCATTATTATTTTTACACCTTTACCTTTATAACCATAAACCACATAAGAGACAATGAATACCTCATATATTGTGAAGTAGTTAGTACCTCTTGACACGATTATCTGAAAATCAGTTCCATTGAATATTGTATAAATAAGCAAAGATAAAAAGTAAAGGTTAAAGGAAAGCAACAATAACCCTTCTCGTTCTTTCTTCAATAGAGGATACGCAAGAAACAACCAAAGTGATTTCCGTGCTATTCCTAAAAAAGAAGCATTTACGCCTGTAGATTCTATTTCAGTATAGCCCATCAATCGTGTATCATCCCCTGATACATATGGTACTATCTCCCCAAAATATTTATCTATTACATCAAAGACAGATAGTCCGATACAAACAACCAGTAAAAGAACATAATATTTAGTCTTCAACTTGCTGTTCAAAAAATAAGCGACAGCAAATATCAATATAGACAAATGAAACGGGCAAGCCAATAATATAGACAAATAAAAAAAAATCCATTGACGGTTCAATATAAACCGAATACTATAAATACTGATAGCCAATGAGATCAATTGACGATTCATCCCTAATACGGGCAATAATGTGCAATAAAGACAAAAAAGAGTAAGTAAGGGATCTGGCGAATATTTCCTTATAGTGGGAAAGATTAATCCCCACACGATCACCGCTTCACAAAGCAAGAATACGTTATAATCTATCGTAAGTCCCCTTATCAGCTGATTAAACAAAACATATCCCGGCTCGAACTGTTCCCATTCATCCCATAAGCAATTTAAAAAGAACCGATAATAGTTTCCCCAATCCGTTCCCGTCTCCCACCGAAGGCCATCATGTAATACAAACAGGAAAAAAATGAATGTAAATAAAATATATCCAATCTTACGATTTGCCTTAAAATCGAGCCAAGAGCAACTATAAAGGAACAGTACCATAAATATATAGACAGCCATACTTGTCAAATTTTAGCTGCCTCATTCAATACATATTCAACCAAACTATCATAACTATAATGTTCCACAAAATGATTGTATATTAAGTTTGACAAGTCATATCTATCTTGTGAGTGATCTAGGTAATAGTTTATCTTTTCCACCGCATCGTCAATTGTCCGAAATGATACGAGCTCCGGATCTATCGGTAGAAGATCTTTCAATATCGGACGATAATCACACAGCTGGAAAGCACCGGATCCATTAATCTCAAAGAACTTATTATTCACAGATTCAATTTCCGCATAATGCAAATTATTAAATACGATCTTAGCTCCATATAATATACGAGCTTTTTCCTCTCCTACTATATATTTCCCTTGGAAACAATCATCTAACTCTGAAGAGAAATAGGCTCCTTTTTTACCGTACAAAGCCAAGTGTACTCCTCGTTTTTTCAAGATAGAAAGCATTCTAGTCCGATATGGGTACATATTACCAAACGCCAGTACATCTATATTCTCTTCCTGTTCGCATGTCAATTTATCTCGCTTAGGCCGTTTATGGATACGTGTATTAAATGCCTCATTATACAACCTAACATTCAACTTCATGTTATCCCGCATGAATCTCATCATATAAGGATCTTTAGTAAAATAGAGGTCATAAGGTTCTACAAATAATTGCAGACGTTCAAGAGTTGTTAGTTGATCTGGATTTATATGGATAATATGGATTCTATTAAGCTTTATTATACGTACTAATTCCGGATGGATAAACCGATAAACCCCTATCACCAGATCCGGATCACGACGAAGAACACTATCAAGTACCCTATTAAACACACTCCGATCATAAGTTTCCGAGTATCTTCTGGCTAATGTATCAAATGTACGTAACCACTTATTAGTACTAACAGAAGAAGAGTAAATATCCACAATCGAACACGAATGCCCCTGTTGATTGAATGTTTCATTCAAGTTATATTCCAAAGAATCAAACGATTTCGATCCAACAATTACTATTTTCATATTTAGATAATTTTATACATACAAATATTTATTGTATTATCCTATAAACAACTTCTTTAAAGAATCGATATATACTTCTTAATTGAACATTAATATGTGTTTTATATATATAAATAATCATTTGCTTAAAAAATAACAATAGATCGATCTTTATAAGAGCTAAAACAAACCATAATGTATAATTATAATATTCTATTTTATTTATATCATAAAGAAAATCATTCACTTTATATCCAACCTTTATTCTTGATAAAAGATATTCCTTATTTAGAGAATACTGAAGAGATCCATATCTTACATTTCTTATATATACAATATAGTTGCAGATATCAATTTCTTTTGCTACATAGCCAACATTAACACTAAACCAAACATCATTTGAAGCGACAACTTCCTCAAATTTAATACTATACCTTTCTATCATACTAACTTTTACCATTTTTGCCCATGGCGAATAGCACCTATATCTTAAAGTATCACTTCTTTTCTTATAAAGGTCTTCTTCTAGATTAGTAACACACAACCCATCTTCTAAATCTTCTCCTGTTATTAAATCTATCGTTTTATATGGAATGTAAATTACGTCCATTACAGAATTCTCATAATCATCAAATAATCTATTTACATTTTCAGAAAAATAATCATCTGCATCAGAGAATAGCAACCATTTACCTTTTACATATTTTATACCTGTATTTCGGGCATATCCTGCACCTTTTCCTTCTTTTGTAAAAATAACTTCAACATTAGATCTATTTAAACCAGGAAACTTATCAAAATCTACAATATTAGGATCACTATTATCATCTACTACAATAATCTGTACATCCTCTCTATTGGGAATCGAATCCAAGCAACGTTGAAGTAAATTAGGAATATTTTTATGTGGAATAATTATTGAGTAATTTATCATTACATTAAAAAATTAAATTAATAAAAAACAGTAGCATTTATATTCTCTTTTTGAATTCCAACAGCTCTAAGCACCAATTCCTATAAATCAGCGTTACAAAGCAAAAAAACTCTACCGAAACGACCATCACCGTCATCGTATAAAGATTTACGTGTTGTGTAAGTAAAAGCAAAGTGATTCCTGTCATAAAAAATAAGCAATTATTCACCATCACACGCATATAAATAGCCGAATATCCAAACGGAACGAGGCGATTTCCTCCCATAAAACTATTGAAGGAAACTAAGATCACAGAAATACCCAGTAATCGTATAATAACAGAAGTCTCCTCCATATATTGCCCGATAAAAAGATACACAATCCAATCACTACAAAGACACACACATATATATGCCAAAAGCACAGCTCCTGCGACCAAAAACATCACACGATTAACAAATCTAATATTACGTTCACGAGCTATCCTTGGGAAAACTGCTTGTGCCATCATTGAAATAGGGAGCTTCAAACATTGTATCACCTTATCAGCCATATCATAGATAGATACTTCTGACATACCAAGAATAGAACCTATCACTAATTTGTTTATATTCACGTAGATTTGAGTAGATAAACCCGAAACAAACAATGGAAGACTCTCCTTATAAGCTAATTTCAAATCTCTTATTGATATTATTGACAACCTTATCTTCTCTTTTCCTAATACGATATATAAAGATAGGCTACCTGCCAATATAGTGCCAATACCATTCAAGAGCGGCACCAACAAATAATCCTCCTGATTATGGATAAACAAGAATATAGCGACCACGAACAGCAAACGGGCCGACAAGTTTACGATCGCAATATATTTCATCTTCTCAATTCCTTGGAAGAACCAAATAGGTAACAAAAGCTCATTAAATGTCAATAAAAAAGTAAGGGCATAGACCCAATAATGATCCTTAAAAAACGGGACTATACTTATAACCGAAAAATATACGATCAAACAAATCAACCAAAGGATAAACTTACACAAATAAGTGGATGATACAATCTGAGATAGCCTCTCCTTATTCCCTTTATAAACCGCTACATTCTTCGCTCCGGACATATTAAATCCAAAGTTTATAACCAATGATACATAAGCTATAATCGTTTGAGCGAATACGATCACTCCATACAAATCCAAACCTATGATCCGTAATAAATAAGGATAGGTCAATAATGGGAATAAGATCGTAAAAACTTGCAATATGCTCAAGTAGGAAAAATTAGCCAGTACGGTCTTATTCCTACTCAGTTTCTCTCGTAAAGACATGATTTGTAAAGTGAATCTGTAGGTATACAAATATAAGAGTGAGTTCCATTTGGAACCTACCTATATTTAGATATTCAAATTTTATCGGTTATTCCTATTATCGTTTTATAGCTGCGGCTCTTTCATATAACGTGATCCACCTTTAGCGTTTTCAATTGATCTTCCACCCCTCGATCGTCCTCTTCTCCGTACTGAAATTAATCCCCACCTTCACCACCGGCAGGCCGCAGAGGGCGAAACGTTCAGGGTAATCCTTCAAATCGATTTGCTCCATGGCAGCTTCGGCGCTTTGGTCCAATTTCAGCTCGATCACGTAAAGCGTGGAAGGTGTGCGGAGCACCATGTCCACACGGCCTTGCGGCGTACGGACCTCCACATCGACATAATTACCGATCAGCGTGAAAATGACATAGAGCAATTGCTGGTAATGGCCTTCGTAATGCGTGTTATCGCAATAGGGGATCGTGGAGAGATAGGTGCGCATCAAGCGCAACGCACCATCCATGTCACCGTTGTAGATCATCTCCGCCATTTCCGCCACCATCGTATTCAACTCGGCAGGACGTTGCACATAGTTGGGCAACAGGCTGCGCATCAAACCGATCCGGACCTCTTTATTCGGGATATCGAGCTTATAAAGACCGGAAAACGCCGAGTAGCCCTTGATCGTGATATAACCGCTTTGATAAAGTAATGGCGTGATGCTCGTCATCCGTTCCGTTGGTGCGTCAAAATCAGCCGCCACACATTTACGATTACCTATTTCTTGCGGGATCACGTGGTACTTACGCAGCATCTCGACCAAGTAGGTCGGCGTTCCGCTACCGAACCAATAAGAGTCGATCCGGCCATCGGCTAGCGCATTCAGCAGGCCGAACGGATTGTATATATCGGGCGACGGCCACGTGAAATGATAACCGTCGTAATTCTGTTTCAAGACTTCCAAGGCCTCTTCCGGAGTAACGCCGAGGTTGCCGGCCAAACGACCGATGCCCTCACCCATCTGTTCTCGCATCTCCTCTTCCGTGATACCGCAGATCGATCCATACTCGGGGAGCATACTGATATTCTTGATATTATTCAGCTCGCTGAAGATACTCAACTGGGAGAATTTCGTGATGCCGGTCAGGAAGACGAAACGCAGGTAAGGGTCGCATGCCTTCAGTGGGCTGTAGAAGTTGCGCATCACGTTGCGCAACACGGGCAGATTCTTCTCCTCATGCACCACATCCAGCAAAGGAGCGTCGTACTCATCGATCAAAACAACCACCTTTTGCCCGGTCTGCTCGAAGGCACGTTTGATAAGGCTCTCCAAGCGGTCGTTCACCATAAGCGCATTCTCATCACGCCCATAAATGGACTCCCACTCTGACAAACGACGCCCCAAATAATGTTCCAAACCCTCCCGATCCAAGTGCTTGCCGAGGCTCATATCGAAATGAAGCACCGGATAACTCGTCCATTCCTTCTCCAATTTCTTGATAGCCAAGCCCTCGAACAGCTCCTTCCGGCCCTCAAAGTAGCTGCGGAGCGTGGAGGTCAGCAAGGACTTACCGAAGCGACGAGGACGGCTCAAGAAGATATAACTCGACGCTCCATGCGTCATACGGTACACTAACTCGGTCTTGTCCACGTACACATAATTACCCTCCCGTAATTTCGAGAATGTCTGGATACCTATCGGATATAATCGTCGTTGCTCCATAGCCGTGAAGATTTATGATTTTATACTACAAATATAACACATTTCCGGCAAACCATCAACCATCAATCACAAATCCCCCCTCTCTTTCTCCACCCTCTCCCGCACCTTCCCCGATAGCGGATAGCTCAGCTCCAGTATCCGGCTGCGGGAACATCGGAGTTCATTTCGCTCGGGCTCACGCTCCTTCTCCGGGAAATGGAAGGACACCAAGTGGAGGAAGGTGGCGTAGACACGGTCTAGTGATTCCAGCCGCAGACTGCCATCCGGATGGCTTGGACTCAACTTCGACAGTGTGTGGCGGCTGATACCCAAGAACACGGAAGCGTCTCGCACGGAGGACAGACCCCAACGATCCAAGATGAGGTATACCTCGAAGGACGCCACACGAATCCAAGGGTTCAGATCCGAGCTTTGCGGTTCGATCATTACGTCTCAAGGGGGAAATCTCTCCATGGTGAAACGCTAAAACCTTGAAGAAACATTAAAATAGGTTATAATACTCTTAAATTGGCGCACCCATGAGTGCGCCACCCACAAATTCAAAGGCTATATCTTTACCTGCGATCCGAAGCGAAAGCCTTGGATCATCATTGTTTAAACCTTATTAAAAAACAAACACAATGAAAGAATCCATCATGTCTTTTTACAACGCTCCGATTACCAATCAAGTGCCAAACGGAGTGGTCAGTATCGACCAATTGTACACCTACGTCAGCACCAATGAATGGCTACGGGAACGGACGGACCGCACACGTGTCGCACTGGACGACGAGAAACGGTTCAGGCAGTTGAAGCAAAGCCTGCTGCCCTATGTCACGCCCGCCGGGGTATTCTCCTACCGAAAGGAGGACCGGTTGCTTTTTCCCTCGGGTGAACTGGTTATCGATATCGATCATCTCGCCTCGCCCGAGGAGGCTTGTACGTGGCGAGACACGCTGTTCGCCGACGAGCGGCTACGCCCCGACCTCGCCTTCATCAGCCCCAGTAACACAGGCGTAAAGCTCTTCGTGCCTTATCGTTTGTCCGTTACCGCCACGATCGAGTGGGCCTTCGACGAGGCACGACGATCGGCTTGGGAATACCTTGAGTGGAGATACGGACTGAAAGCCGATACCTCAAACGCCGACTTGTCAAGGGCTTGCTTCCTCTGCCACGACTCTTCAGCCAAGCTGAGAAATCGTGGCAATTGAAAATTGAGAATTGAAAATTGAAAATTATATATTACCATGAACACTATTCAAGATTTAGAGCGGCTCGTGGCCGCTATCGAGAAACAGGGGGCGAACGTCGCTCCCACCTATCAAGAGTATATGCCGCTGGCCTTCGCTATCGCCAACGATTGCGGTGAGGCGGGACGGTCGTTGTTCCATCGCATCTGCCGTATCTCGGAAAAGTATGTGTCCGACGAGGCGGACAGACTCTTCGACCACGCCCTCAAAGGGGGTAACGGGCGAAACGGAATCGGGTCTGTCTATCACTGGGCAGAGACCGCTGGCGTGAAACTCGACAAGCAACTGGCCGGTACCGCCCGGAGCTACGCCGGGAAACAGCCCGAAACTTGCGAACTTACAAACTTGCAGCCCGCTCATCCTCTCACACACACCTGCGCACATGAGGCGTACATTAATATGCCCGTCTTCGGAAACTATGATTGGCCCCTTTTCTTGAACCAGCTCATCGACTGCGGTGACTCCCCGGCGCAACGGGATATCCTGCTGCTAGGTGCCGTCACCGTACTAGGCGCTACCCTCAACAAGCACTTGCGCATACTCTACGGACGTAAATACCATTATCCCTGCCTGCAAACCTTCATCGTGGCACCTCCCGCCTCGGGAAAAGGGGCGCTCACTTGGGTACGCCACCTAGCCGAACCGATCCACGAGGCAATGATGGAGGAATTCAAATCCCTACGCAAGGAATACCGGCTGGAGAAGGCACGCTGGGGTTCCCTAGGCAAGGAGCGGGCGAAAACCCCTGAGCCGGAAGAGCCAAAGCCTAAGATGTTCCTGATCGCCGGCGATAATTCCGGAACGGGCGTATTGGAGAATCTGATAGAGGCGGACGGCGTGGGGCTGATCTGCGAGACCGAGGCGGATACCGTCAGCACCGCCATCGGCACGGATTACGGCCATTGGAGCGATACCTTGCGCAAATGCTACGATCATGACCGACTAGCCTTTAACCGGCGTATGAATCATGAGTATCTGGAATGTATGAAATCTTTTCTCAGTGTCTTGTTAAGCGGGACACCGGCACAGGTGAAACCGCTCATTCCCTCGGCCGAGAACGGATTGTTCTCACGCCAGATGTTTTACTATATGCCCTCCATCACCGAATGGGTAAACCAGTTCGACCTGTCCGATGAGGATTATGATTCCCGGTTCACCGGATGGGGCAAACAGTGGAAGACGTTCATCGAGTGGCTCGGCGCTTCCGTGAATCTCATTCAGCTCAAGCTGTCCGAAGAGCAAAAAATCCGTTTCAACGAACGTTTCGCACAACTTTTCGGCCATGCGGGTTTCACGCATGGGGGAGCCATGAGAAGCACCGTGGCACGTATCGCCATCAACATCTGCCGAATCCTAAGCGTGGTGGCCCTGCTACGAGCCACGGAAAAACTCCTCCCGCCACACAAAACAATTTTCAATTCTCAATTCTCCATTTTCAAATGCCCCGGTCTCTCCCCTTCCGATGACATACCGGAAGAGAATGTCCGAGACGGTATCGTACCGAAACTGGACCTGACAGCGACAGGGGCTGATTTCGAGGCCGTGCTCAACCTCACCGAGCCTCTTTACCGGCACGCTTGCCATATCCTGTCTATCCTGCCCGCCACCGACGTGCAACAACGGGAACCTACACCTCAGGAGGCGTTATTCGATGCCCTCCCCCTCGCCTTCAACCGCCAAGAGGCGCTCCGGGAGGCAAAGAGGATCTGCATGGGTACCGATACCCTAGACTCTCACTTACGGCGTATGCTGGAAAAGGGCGTGATCCAAAAGAACGCACGGGGTGAATATATATTCACGGCCAAACAACGCCAGACACCCCAATCCCCTTTATAATGTACATGTATGTGTGTGAGGTATGGAACCGACTGCAAGTTTGCAAGTTCGCAAGTTTCATTTTCCCAGATTCATAATCCATAAACAATAAATCAAATGTCCTTACCATTAAGAAAGTCCGCATTGGCGGCATCCTATTTCCCGGAACTGGCCTCCCATCAAGCCTGCAACCGTCTACGCCGCTGGATCATCCGATGCACGGAGCTGTACGACAAGCTGCGGGAGACGGGCTACCGCCCCGAGCAACGTATATTCACGCCACGACAGGTGGGGTTGATCATCCACTACCTCGGAGAACCGTAAATTAGTTGACAGGTGACAAGTAACAGTTGCGCACGGCGGTGAATTAACTGCCACTTGTCAACTATCAACTAGAACGCCCATCCAAGGCTCCTTATAATGCCCATTCAAAGAGGCTTACAATGCCTATCCAAAGGGGCTTACGATGGGCAGCGTAGTCCGGCGGCCATTGGCTACCATTATTCATTGTTAATTATTCATTATTCATTCCCTAAGGTATCACCCGGCATCACCGCCCCTTACGGCGGAACCTATCTTTGTAACGTTGATCAACAAACAATTAATTTTCT